>UQEF01000100.1 GCA_900540045.1 uncultured Eubacteriales bacterium
AACGAAAGGAAATATCACAAAGCTTATTTTAATGTTTTCCCCTGCGCCGCCGCGCGCTGGCCTCGGCGCTCGTGCTGGCCCTGGCCGCGGGCGGCGCCTATGCCTCCCGCCCGGCGGAGCTGCGCTACATCCAGCTTGCCGTAGGACAGGCGGATTCCGCCCTGCTGCTGGACGGGAACCAGACTCTCCTCATCGACGCGGGCAGCGACGGGGAGTCCGCGCTGGATTATCTGCTTGCGGAGGGACGCGACATTGATGCGCTGTTCATCACGCACCTGCATCTGGACCACATCGGCGGCGTCGCGGACCTGCTGGATGCCGGGGTGCGCATCGGGCAGGTCTACCTGCCCCTCAACGCCGCCCGCCAGCAGGCGGACCCGGACGCGCTGAAGCTGCTGGAGCGGCTGGAGGGGGCCGGCATCCCGGTCATGGAGCTTGCGCGCGGCGACGAGATGCGCTACAATACCACCAGCATATCCGTGCTGTGGCCCGTGCGGGAACACATCCGTTCCGGTCAGGACGCCAACGAGCTGCCGCTGGTCCTCTCCATCCGCTTTGGGCCCTACACGATTCTCAGTGCGAGCGACCTTTCCGGCGCCTATGAGCGCTATGCCGCCGCGCCCGCGGACGTGCTCAAGGTGGCGCATCACGGCAGCGCCGCCAGCTCGGGCGAAGCGTTTCTCGATCAGGTGGGCGCGCGCGTGGCGCTGGTGAGCTGCTCCTCCGGCAGCCGCTATCTGCCCGGGGAAGCGACGCTGGAACGCCTGACCCGCAGCGGCGCGCAGGTATTGCGCACCGACGACTGCGGCGATATCACCCTTACCCTGCATGGCGATCAGCTGTACATCACACCCTACAAAGTGAGGTGAGCCCCGTGAATCACACCGCCTTTTTCGAGGCCCTCAAGGCCGGGCGCATCGCCGGCTGCTATCTGTTTGAGGGCACGGAGGAATACATCAAGCAGCAGGCGCTCAAAAACCTGTGCGCGCGTCTTTTGCCCGAAGGGCTGGAGCAGATGAATCTGACGGATCTGACCGACCCGGCTCCCGACGCGCTCATCGCCGCCGCCGAGACGCTGCCTTTTCTGGCCGAGAAGCGCGTGGTGGTGGTGCGAGAGTGCGCCCTGCTCACCGCGGGCCGCAAGTCCGAGGACGAGGACCGGGCCGCCGCCCTGATGGACTACGTGCCCCGCATTCCGCCTACGGCGTGCGTGGTGTTCTATGTCAAGGGCAAGGCCGACGGCCGCAAGAAGCTCTACACGCTGCTCAAAAAGCAGAATGCCATCGTGGATTTCTCCCCCATGAACGACGCCGAATGCGCCGACTGGTGCATACGCGCGCTGCGCCGCATGGGCAAGCGGCTCAGCGGCGAGAATGCCGCCCGGCTGGTCTTTACCGTGGGGCGTGACGCGGCGCTGCTGCGCCAGGAGATGGACAAGCTGTGCGCCTATCTTGGCGAGCGCGAGGAGATTGCCGCGGAGGATATCGACCAGATCTGCACGCGCTCCACGGAGTGCACGGTATTTCAGATGGTGGACGCGCAGGTGGCGGGCAACAACGACACGGCCTTTGCCCTGCTTGGCGACATGCTCCGCTCCGGCGAGGACCGGGTGGGCATTCTGGCCATGCTGCTGAGGCAGTACCGCATCCTGTACCACATGCGCTGCCTGATGGATGAGCGCACCCCGCAGGCGTCCCAGGCGCAGCTGCTGGGGATTCCCCCCTTTGCGGTGGGGCGCACGCAGCAGCAGGCGCGCCGCTTTGACAAGGCGCGGCTGCGCGCGGCCTATGATTTTCTGCTGGACTATGAATACCGAATCAAGCAGGGCCGCGTTGCGCAGGAGGGCTGCGCCGAAAGCGCGCTTTTGTACCTGGAGGGCCTTCTGAGAGGAGAAAACGCATGCATGAACCCCTGACCGCTCTGCCCATCGGCACGGCGCATCCGGACCTTTTCCGCGTGAGACGGCTGTACGAGAGCGCCTTTCCCGCCAATGAGCGCCGCCCCTTTGAGACGCTGCCGTCCGGCTTTGACGGGCAGGGCGAGCTGCTCGCCTTCTATCTGGGAGACTGCTTTGCGGGCTTTGTCAGTCTGCTCACCTGGGCAGACATCACCCACATTCTCTACTTTGCCATCGAGGAAGCTCTGCGCAACCGGGGCCTTGGCTCCGCCGCGCTGGAATGCATCAAGGGCCGCAAGCCGGGCCAGCGGCTGATTGCCGATCTGGAAGCCCCGCTCCCCGACGCGCCCAACCGCGCGCAGCGCCTTCGCCGCCGGGCGTTTTACCAGCGCGCGGGCTTCGTCCCTTCAGGCGTGGGCTACCGCTGGCAGGGGGAAAGCTACGAGCTGATGGTCTTTGGCGGCACGCTGGACGAGGCCGCGTTTCTGGCGTTCTGGCGGCATTTCGGCGTCACGCCCAAGACCAATGGCGCCTTTTGACTCCCTCCCCCACCGTTCCGCAGCAAAGGAGGCGTTTTATGCCCATCGTATCCGTACAGGCCGCCGGCCGCTATGACCCGGAGGTTCTCGACCGCGCCGTGGCCGCCCATTTTGAAGCCCTTGATGTGGCGGGCGATCTCAGGCCCGGCATGCATGTGCTCCTCAAGCCCAACCTGCTGGCCGCACGCGAGCCCGCGCTGGCCGTCACCACCCACCCGGAGGTGCTGGCCGCTGTGGCGCGCTGGCTGCGCGCGCACGGCATATCGCAGATCACGCTGGCGGACAGCCCCGGCGGCGTTTACAGTGCCGCCATGCTCCGAAAGCTCTATGCGGCTTGCGGCCTTTCGCCGCTTGAGGGGCTGCTTACGCTCAATCTGGATGTTTCCAGCGGCCGGCGCGACGGCTTTACGCTGATTACGCCCGTTCTGCAGGCCGATTACATCATCAACTGCGCCAAGCTCAAAACCCATGGGCTGACGGTGATGACCGCCGGGGTCAAAAACCTCTTTGGCTGCATCCCCGGCCTCAAAAAGCCGGAATGGCACTGCCTCAGGCCCACCATCGACGCGTTCAGCGACCTGCTCATCGATCTGAGCCAGGCTGTGGCCCCGCAGATCACGCTGCTGGACGCCGTTGACTGCATCGAGGGAAACGGCCCCGGCGGCGGCGACGTGCGGCATATGGGCATGACGCTGTGCTCCCGTTCACCCTATGCGCTGGATGAGCAGGCTGCCCTCCTCATGGGCCTTAGGGGCGACATGCCGTCCACCGTGCGGGCGGCCCGCCGGCGGGGGCTGATGCAGGAGCCTGCCGTGCTGACGGGCGATGCTCTCGTCCCCGCCAGCCCGCCCTTTCGCCTGCCGGATGCCGTTGTGGGCAAGGAACGTTTTCTTTCGGGCAACGGGCTGTTCCACCGCTTCTTCGGCCGGGGCCGCGCCCTGCCCCGCGTGGATGCCGCCAAATGCATCGGCTGCGGCCGTTGCGCCGAATCCTGTCCCATGCATCTGATTCACATCGAAAACCGCAAGGCGGTGATGACCTCCAAGGGCTGCATCTCCTGCTTCTGCTGCCAGGAGATGTGCCCCGCGCATGCCATCGAGGCGCGGCGCAAAGGGCTGTTCTCCTGAGGGATTTCTCAGGGTTTCCTGCCTTTCTGCTTTTCGGTCAGAAACTGCATGCCCTGGCCGATCAGCTGCTCGGCGATGCCCGCGACTTCGCTCGCGGGCGTTTCCATGTCCTCCCACAGCCACCGGCGCAGAAGTCCGATGCATCCCCAGCTGGCATAGGCGTAAAACCACGAGATGTCTCTGGGCGACGCGCCCTCAAACATGCGCTGGTAGCTTTCCTGACACACCATGCGCCCCAGGTCCAGCATCTTCCACAGGAAGGACCGATCCCCGTACTCGCCCAGAACAACCTCACACATGTCGCGGTTTTCGCGCATCCACTGGAACACCGCCGTGGTGATCTCCCGCTGGGTGGCTTTCGCGTCGCTGTCTAGCAGGGGTTTGAGCTCGCCCAGTACATCCCGGTACATATCGCTTTCGATCTTCTCCCGCAGGTCGTAAATATCGCGGTAATGCGCATAAAACGTGCCCCGGTTGATGCCCGCTACCTCGCACAGCTCCTTGATGGAAATGCTCTGGATGGGCTTTTGCTTGAGCAGCCCCGTAAAGGCCTCCCGGATCAGCCGCTGGGTCACCCGCACGCGATGGTCTTTTGCTCCCGGCATTTGTTACATCTCCTCCGTACACTTTAGCCCCTGCGTGTTCAAAAACCGGTCAGGCGACGCATTTCTGACGGTTGCTTCCTGCCGTTATCTGCATTATAATCCAGGCAGAAAAGATAATCAACATTCCTGTATGATTTTGAAAGGGAGTGTATGATATGTTCACCTGGATTGTGACGGGAGCGGCGGGGCATTTGGGCGGCACCATCGTGCGGCTGCTTCGGGAGCGCAAGGCTGAGGTGCGGGGGCTGGTGCTGCCGCATGAAAGCGCCGCCGATCAGGGGGAAACGCGCTATTTTACCGGCGACGTGACTCTTCCGGAAACGCTCGTCCCCCTTTTCGAGGGCACGGACCCGGCGCGCACCGTGGTCATCCACACCGCCGGGCTGATCGATATCGGCGACCACCCATACGAAGAATTGCGGCGCGTCAACGTGGAAGGCACACGCAATGTGCTGGCGCTGTGCCGGCAATACGGCGTGCGCCGGCTGGTCTACGTCAGCTCCGTACATGCCATCGCGCAGGCCCCCGACGGCGGGGTGCTGCGGGAAACCTCATCGTTTTCGCCGGACGCGGTGGCGGGCAGCTACGCCAAAACCAAGGCCGAGGCCACACGCGACGTGCTGGACGCCGCCGCGGCCGGGCTGGATGCGGTGGTGGTGCATCCCTCCGGAATTCTGGGGCCCTATGACAACGCGGGCAATCACCTGGTGCAGGTGATCCGGGATTATATGACGGGCAAGCTGCCCGCCTGCGTGCGCGGCGGCTACGACATGGTGGATGTGCGGGACGTGGCGTGGGGCTGCGTGGCAGCGGCTCTTCGGGGCAGGAAGGGCGAGTGCTACATCCTCAGCAATCGCCGGTGCAACATCAGCGATCTTTTGGAGATGGCGCGGCGCGTCTGCGGCGGGCGCAGGCTGCCGGTGCTTCCCATGGGGCTGGCGCGCGCCGCGGCGCCGCTGCTGGCCGCTTTTGCCCGGATGCGCGGGCGCAGGCCGCTGTACACCGCCTATTCCCTCCAGGCGCTTGCCAGCAACGACCGCTTTTCGCACGACAAGGCCACCAGGGAGCTGGGCTACCGCCCGCGCGACCTGCGCCTGACCGTGCGGGATACCGTGCGCTGGCTGCAAAGCCACGGCGTGCAGCCCCGCCGCACGCCGCGGCTGCGCCGCCGCGCAGCGCGGGCGGAGGTCTGACGACATATCTCTTGTCCGTTTCAGGCAATCTTTCGTCATTTTCTCCGCTTCCTGAAACTGTGGAGTCTAGGCTTATCCGGCTTCGTACCTGAGTCGACGTATTCCGATTCTTCCAACACGATGAAAATGCTGTGCCCGGCCAGAACTGGCCGGGCACATACCGTTTTCAGCTAAAGAACAGCGCGCGGATGTCCTCCTCCGACAGGCTGCGCAGCTCGGTTTCGCCTGCCATAACCACGCGGTCAAACACCGCGCGCTTGCGTTTGCTCAGATCCGTCACCTTTTCTTCGATCGTCCCTTGGGCAATCAGCTTGACCACGTCCACATCATGCCTCTGTCCGATGCGGTGCGCACGGTCGGTCGCCTGGTCCTCGGCGGCGGGGTTCCACCAGGGATCGTAATGAATCACCAGGTCCGCGCCGGTCAGGTTCAGCCCCGTGCCTCCTGCCTTCAGCGAAATCAGGAACACCCGTCCCTCTCCCCCGTTAAAGCGGTCGCACAGCTCCTGACGCTTGTCGGGGCGGGTTTCACCATCCAGGTAAAGCGTCTGCACTCCCTCGCGCCCCAGACGCTTGCGGATCATCTGCAGCATACCCACAAACTGCGAAAAGATCAGCATGCGGCGTTTGGCGGCGATGGCGTTGTGCACGATCTGCACCAGCAGCTCCAGCTTTCCGCTGGAGCCCTCATAGTCGGGCAAAAACAGTTTGGGATGGCAGCATACCTGACGGAGCTTGAGCAGAATGCTGAGCACCTGCATGCGCGCGCGCGGCAGGGATCCCTCCGCCAGCGCCTGCCCCACATGCTCGCGCAGCGTCAGCATCAGGCTGTCGTACACGCGCGTCTGTTCGGGAGTCATGGCGGCATAGACGTATTCCTCGCGCTTTCTGGGCAGGTCGGCCAGCACCTCGCTCTTGAGGCGGCGCATCAGGAAGGGGCGGATGCGCTCGCGCAGCTCGTCGGCCCGCTCGCCTCCGCCATAGCGGCGCAGAAATGCCGCCTGCGTGCCCAGGTATCCCGGCAGCACGAAATCAAAGATGCTCCACAGCTCGCCGGTGTGGTTTTCCATGGGGGTGCCGGTCAGCGCCACGCGCACCTGCGCGTCCAGTTCCTTGGCGGCCACCGCTCCCTGGCTCTGCGCGTTTTTCACGCTCTGCGCCTCGTCCAGTATGGCAAAGCGCAGGGGGATGTCCCGCAGGTGCTCAATATCGCGCCGCAAAAGCGGATAGCTGGTCAGCACCACGTCCACCGACGGGTCGCGCTTGATCTCCTCAATCGCGCGGCGCCGTTCCTCCCGCGGTCCGCTCACCACGCGCACCACCATCGCGTCGTCAAAGCGCTTGAATTCGGCCAGCCAGTGATAGGTCAGCGACGTGGGGGTGACGATCATGCTCTTCATCACGCCGTCCCTGCGCCGGGCCGCCGACAGCGCCGCGATGATCTGCACCGTTTTGCCCAGGCCCATCTCGTCGGCCAGAATGCCGCCCATGCGCGCCTCGTAGAGCGACAAGACCCATGCGCACCCGCGCTGCTGATAGGGCGTGAGCTTGCGCCGCAGGCGGCCGGGCACATAGCTCAGATCCGCCTGCGCATCGCCGCCCAGCGCTTCCATAACGTTTTCCACGCCTTCGTCAGCGGCCACGTCCGCACCGGCCATGCGCAGCATGCTCACCATATAGGCCGAGCGGTACGCGCCGAAGCGGAGCTCCCGCGCCTCGTCGTCCGCCGCAGGATCGTCCAGGGCGGCCGCATCCAGCAGCTCCTGTACCACGGGAGCCAGCGCGCTCATATCGCGCACATCCAGAAATTCGCCCGTTTTCAGCCGTACATACTGCTGCCGCTGGGCGATGGCGCGCATCACCGGCAACAGTTCCGGCACAGGCCGCCCTTCCTCCAGCAGCTCGAGCACCAGCCGTCCGCCGCGCATATGGAACGAGGCGCGGGCAGCGAAGCGCCGGGGCTTGACCTTTTCAAACGCCGTGGAGGCATAGACCTCGCACAGCTTGCCCAGTTCCGCCACGCCCTGGGTGCAGAAGCGCAGAATCTCCTTGGATCGCTTGAGCACGATGCGTCCGCCGCGCACCACGAAGCCCGCGTCTGAAAAGAAGTCCAGCAGCGCGCTTTCGGCACGGCCATCCCGCAGCAGCATGCGGCCGCCCTCCGCCGGGGGCTTCTCTTCCCCACGGGAGGAGGCGAAGGGGGCGATGACCGCCCCGCCGTAGTGAAATTCCACCCGCGCCTCCACATTGCCCCCCACCAGATCCAGATAGGCGGCGGCTTTCAGGGGCGCGGTTTCCAGCCGCTGCGCCAGTTCCGGAGAGGGCACGACCGTGCCTACGGCAGACAGCGCCGGCAACAGCGTGGCAAGGGTTTCCTCCGCCTGACGCGCAGGGTAGCGGAACTGCCGGCCCTCCTGGCACAAAAGCCCGCAGACCCGTGCCTGCGCGCTGTGCAGGTGCGCCACGCGCCCATCCCAGAGCACGTAGCGCGCGTCCGGGCTGACCAGACGCAGGCTCTCCAACCCCTCGGCACGCACGGTCAGTTCCGTGGGCGAAAGGTCGATGGCAAAGCACAGCGGCAGCTCCACCGTGCGTATGGCGCCATGCGCGATTTTTTCGTCCTCCATCAGGAGCACGAAGGGATGATTTTCAAAATACCGCATAACGCCATGCAGCAACGCTCCGGTCATCAGCACAAAGCGTCCATCCGCCTGCGGGCCCCGAGGCCTTGCATCGGCGGCCGCGCCGCCCTTCTCCTGCTGGCGCAGCGTTTCCCCCCTGAGCGGGATATGATTCATCAACAGCGTAAGCAGGCGCTCATCCTCGCGGGAAAAGCGCATTCCCTCGGGCCGGTAGGTGAATTTGGCCGACAGCCTGAGCGGCGTGCCCAGCGCAAAGCAGGTCAGCAGATCCGCTACGCTGCGGACCGCGTAGAGCCGTTCCTGCCCCACGCTCAGCCCCAGCGCCACACGCCCGTCCGCGTACAGCCGCAGCGCGGGCGTAAGACGGACCGTTTCGCCGCCCGGCATGGCGCGTCCCAGCACGCCCAGCATCTTTTCGCCCAGGCGCAATTCGCTTTCCTGCCGGAATCGCCGCAGCCGTCCATCCCCGTCCGCAGCCAGCGCGGCGGCCGCCACATGGCAGCAGGGTTCCTGATTCTGGCCGCAGGTGCACTCCGCGGCGCCGGAGGCCAGCAGGCATACCCTTTGCGGCGGCGTGGAGCCCACGTCATAGCATAGCGCATCCGTCCGGCCGGCGGCGGGATGCACGCTTCCCCTGCGAAACAGTTCTTCGCCCTGCCGGTAACTTTCGCTGTCCGTCCGCATGTTCTCCCAAAAAACCATCTGCCGCCCTCCATGCAAAGCCTAGTCTGTTAACTTTCTGGATCAGGATGTTTTTTTCCTGCCTTTGGCAGCCCGGCGAATTGAAAAAAGGCGGAATATTTTCATTCCGCCGGGGCAAGCTATGGGTGAAACGCAGACCAGGCAAACGGCCGGGAAACGCGCAGCAGGCGCTTTTGATTGAAAAGTGCCGGCCGTGTGCGGGGCGCATCACGGTGAAGATGTGAGATGGTTTGAAGAAGATGTTGAGCATTGCGCGGTTTCTCCTAAAGCGCAGACGCTGCCGTGAAGCTGCATGCTTTCGATGATCTGCGTTTCAAAGCCCGGACGGGAAACCGTCCGGGCTCAGACCGTTGAAAAACCCCTGGTTTTGGAAAGAGCCGCGTTTCTTGCGTCCTTCGGACGCTCGCAACGCTCACG
>UQEF01000101.1 GCA_900540045.1 uncultured Eubacteriales bacterium
TCCCAAGCTCAACGGCAAGGTGGAAATCAACAGCATCGGCACCACCATCGGCAGCCATACCGGCCCGGGTACCGTGGCCCTGTTCTTCTGGGGCGACGAGCGCGTGCGCTAAGGCCGTCCCATCCCTTCCGCCCTTCGGATTCCGAAAGGCGGAATTTTTCATTGTCCAGAAGCCCCTTTGCAGGTGAAAGGAGCCTTCCACGCAAATGAAGGCGCATTGCCCCCACGCTTCCGCCCCATGCGGAGCGCTTTTTTGCACGCAAAAGGGGCGGCGAAACCGCCGCCCCATATTCACTCGTTGGGGATCGTCTCCAGTGCCTCCCGCACGCCCTCATCCGCGCCGCCGTACACCAGCACAAAGCGCAGGCCAAAGCGGGTTGCCAGCCCATACCGTTCCGTGTCCACGCGGCCGCTCAGGTAGTCGGCACGGTTGCTCTCATCAAAGTAGATCAGCACTTCCTCCCGGCCATCCAGCATGAGGCTGTCCCATGCTTCGGGCCCCGCGATGGGCACATCGCGCCCGCTGTCCGCAAGGGGCGAAAGCTCGCAGGCATAGCCCAGGTTCTCAAAGTAGTTCAGCAGCTTCTGGTACAGTTCTTCGCGCGGCGGATTGGCCGCGCAGGCGCACACCAGCCCCAGACATGCTGCCAGCAGACAGACCAGCGCCCGACTTCGGTTTGCTTTCACAGGTTTGTCCCCCCAGACCGCGCTTTGCGTTTCATACCGTTTTATGCTACAATGACTGCACTCTTTTTTCACTTAAGGAGGCGACTTGTCATGCGTTGCGGCTGCCCGCATTGCGAGGCATACATGATTCAGTCCGAAACCGAAGGCATGGCCTGCGTGTGCCCCTCGTGCGGCTACCGCTGCAATGCCTGTCTGGGCACCGGCACCGTTATCTCCCGTGAGCGCCTGAAAGCGCTGAAGGACACGGACTGGTTCGCCCCGCAGTTTGACAGCCCCGTCAGCGACGAGGAGGACATGCCCTGACTCCCTCAGAGCAGCCCAATGTGCTCCAACAGGATTTTCAAACCGATGAGCACCAGTACCGTTCCGCCCGCGATTTCCGCCTTCTTCTGAAACCGCGTGCCAAAGCGGTTGCCTACTGCCACGCCCACGAAGGACAGCGCAAAGGTGATACAGCCGATGGTCAGCACCGCGGGAAGGATGCTTACCTTCAAAAATGCAAAGGTGATGCCCACCGCCAGCGCGTCAATGCTGGTAGCAACCGCCAGCATCAGCAGTTCCCTGAGGTTCAGGGTGCTTTCGGACGCACATGTTTCGGATTCCGGCGCCTCGTGAAACGCGTCCCAGATCATCTTGCCGCCGATGTAACCCAGTAGTGCAAAGGCGATCCAGTGATCCACCGATGTGATATAGCGCGCAAACTGCGTGCCCAGCACCCAGCCGATCAGGGGCATCACGGCCTGAAACACGCCAAAAAACAGTGCAATCACCGCCGCGTGCGCGTAGTTGATGCGCCGCATGCTCAATCCCTTGCAAAGCGCTACCGCAAAAGCATCCATCGACAGTCCCACGCCGATGAGGACCAGTTCCATAGACAAGCAGCTCCCCCGCTCCCCTTCCCAGCCGGAAGGGTATATAAGAGTCCTTATTTTAGCTTATCGCCATGTGGTTGTCAACATGACGCATTGTGTTTTCATACCGAATATGATAGGATAACGCAAAGGAGGTTTCCCGTATGAAGATTTATGAATCCGCTGAGGATTATCTTGAAACGATATTGATGTTTTGTGAACAGCATGGCTCCGCGCGCTCGGTGGATATCGCCGCGCACCTTGGCGTGACCAAGCCCTCGGTCAGCTTTGCCATGAAGCGCCTGCGCGAAAACGGCTATATTCTCATGGGAGACGACAACCGCATCACCCTCACCGAGCAGGGCGAAGCCATCGCGCGCCGCATCTGGGAGCGCCATAACCTGCTCACCAGCTTTTTCATCCGCCTGGGCGTGAGCGAATCCGTAGCTCGCGCCGACGCCTGTAAGATCGAACACGATCTGAGCGATGAAACCTTCGACGCCATCCGCCGCCATGCGCAGCGTGCCTAGCGGACCGGCCCGCCCCATGAGAGCGCTTACGCCGCTGAGCCTGCTGGCGCGCTTTGTGGTCATGGCGGCGCTGGGCCTGATGATTCTCGTTGCGCCGGAATTTACACAGCGCTGGCTGCATGCGCTGTTTACCGCCGCGCTTATGGTCAACGGTGTGGCCGCTCTGTCCGTCTCCCTGTTTCAGCGGAGGGAGGCGCATCCGCACGCGATGCTTTCAGGCGTGGTATCGCTGGGCGCGGGGCTGTTTGCGGCACTCTTTCCCGGCGTGCTGATGAAAAGCGTGACGCTGGCCATCGGCCTGTGGTCGCTGCTGGTGTGCGTGGCGCAGGTTGGCTATGTAGTGCAGCTGATCGTCATGGGCGAGCGGGGCAGGATCAAGTTCGCGCTGCTGGCTGCCCTTTCACTGGTCACGGGCGTCAGCCTGTTGTGGGGATATTCGGCGGGACGCGCGCTGCAATGGCTGGCGGGCGTCTACCTGCTGGTCTACGCCCTGTGGCAGCTGATGGATCTGTTGGGCGTGCTGATTAACCGCAACGTGGAAAGCAGCCGCCTGCTCAGCCGTCTGCGCGTGCATCCGCCCGTGCTGCTGACGGCGCTCCTGCCCTCTGTTGTGCTCAGAAGGCTCAGCGCCCGGTATGCGACGCTTACGCAGGATGTGGTGATCCCCAAGCCTTCTCCCGCACGCGAAAGCTGGCCCGAAACGCTGGAAGTGGTGTTTCATCTGGGCAAAAACGTGGCCTTCGGCTTCGGGCACGTGGTGGTCAGTCTGCGGGGAGTCACCTATTCCTATGGCTGCTATGACAAAAGCAGCAACCGTCTGTTCGGCGCGCTGTCCGACGGGGTGATTCTGGTCTGTCCCACGGAGAGCTATATTCCCTACTGCCAGGCCATCGAACACAAGCTGCTGATTGGCTTCACGCTGGGCCTGAGCGAGGAAGCCGCCGGCATGCTGGAGGGCGGCATGCGTGCCCGTCTCAAAAGCGACTGTGCGCCCTGGACGCCCCCGGACCGTCCGGAATACGGATTTGGCGCGCGGTTTTACAAGGTGCGGCGCGGCGTATTCCGCCTTTACAACGTGATGCGCACCAACTGCTGCGCCATGGCGCAGATCATTGCCTCCGGAACGGGGCTGAACCTGTTGCCCCCCAATGGCTTCGTTACGCCCGGCGCGTATTTTGAATATCTGGAAAGCGAGCTTCGGGACCCCGAAAGCAATGTATTGGAAATGCGCATCTACGCGCATCGTTGAGGTTTCATTCCCCCTGCGCTTCTTCCAGCGCCTGCTCCAGAGCACGGCGTGCGCTCTCAAAATCATATCCTCTGCGGGCCATGGCGGCCATCAGCTTCGCCATGGCCTTTTTTGCGTCCGGCTCGCCCGCGTAGCGGCGCAGCAGCTTTTGCGCCAGCGCCAGGGCGGCGGCATCTCCTTCCTCCCTGTCCAGCGCGTCCACGGCGCGCTCCGCCACATCACGGCTCACACCCTTGTGGACCAGCTCGCGCAGGATGCGCCCCCGCCCGATCTGATGCCTTGCGCGCGCGGCGGCCCATTCGCAGGCAAAGGCCCCGTCATCCAAAAGGCCTTCCTTCTCCAGCTTATAGAGCACCATATCCACGGTGTCATCCATATAGCCGTAGGCCTCCAGCTTTTGGCGAATCTCACCCGTGGAGCGCGCCCGCGCGGCCAGCAGGCGCACTGCGCCCGCCAGCGCCTGAGGATACTGCCGCGGCAGGAGCCACTGTTTCAGGCCGTCCAGATCTTCCACGTCGCCCGGCCGGAGCGGGGAGCGTTCCAGCCAGGCACCACGGCAAAACCACAGCCGTTCGCCGCTCTCGAAACGAACCACCGCCCCCCGGCGGCTTTCCTCCACCTCGGCGACGACATCGTTCATGCCTTCCCGTCCTTTCCATCCTCCAGACAGATACGGATCAGCTCACGGTTCACCTGCGCCAGGTGCCCCATGCGCTGTTCGCTGCATCCGCTGTCCAGCAGCACAAAACCGTTCCCCTGCCCGTCGAAAAACACCCCGTTCACCGCACCGTAGGCAAATCCCTGATGCCCCCACAGCGTGCGGCTACACACCGCGCGATCGGCCAGCGTCAAAAGCCCCATCCCGTGGCGCATGTTCACGGTCTTTTCGGGCCAGCCCGCCACGGGGCGGCGCATCTCCTCCACGCTTCGCGCATCCAGAAAGCCATCGCCGCCACCCCAGGCCACCAGTGCCAGACGTGCCAGATCCGGCGCGGTGATGAACAGGTTCCCTGCCGCGGGCAGGTAGCGCCGTTCGGGATCCGGCTCCTTCATCGGTACGGACGAAGCAATACGCTTTGCCGCGCAGAACGCACGGGCAGGCGGCAGCACGCGGTAGCTGTCCGCCACCGTCTCCACGTCCAGCCCCGAAGGGTCGAACGTGCCCGCAACGCCCAGCGGCTCCATTAGCTCCTGCTGCATCAGCTGCTCAAAGCTCACGTTGAAGCGCTTTTCCAGGAGGCTGGCCACCATGCCCGCCGCCAGATTGCTGTAGCGAAACGCCGTGCCCGGCACGGCGGGCAGAAAGCTCCGCGGATCGGACAATAGCTCGCTCAGGGGCGAATTACTTTGGAAAGCGGCAAAGTACGCGGGCGAATCCACAATGCTGGAGGTGTGGCTGAGCAGCATGCCCAAGGTGATGGGCGCGTCCGGACAATGCGGGTTGCATATGCGGCGTCCCCACAGCTCGCTGATTTCCTCTGTCACGCTCAGGCGCCCCTGGGTTTGCAGCCGGAACACCAGCAGCGCCGTGACCATCTTGGCCACCGACGCCGTGCGGAACACCGTATCCGGCGCGACCGGACGCTTTACCAGCTCCAAAGCCGCGTGGCCCGCGCAGATGCATTCCGTCAGGCTTCCCCCTTCGAACCGCTGCACGCACGCGCCCACGCACCGCTTGCGCCACAGTGCGCGCGCCACGGCATCCGCCTCCGTGGCGCCCCGTGGCGCACGCCAGGCGGGGCGCTGTCCCAGTACAGGCAGCGCAAGCCCATATAACAGGTTTTTTACGGTTCCGACCGGCATGGGGCCGTCTCCTCTCCATGTATGTTGGATTCCGTTTTCCAGGGGTACAGGGCCGCAACATATCCCGGCAGCGTCAGGCTGCACAGAATCGTATGCAGATGAAGTCCAACGTCTTTCCCCAGCGGGCCCATCCCCAGCGCTGCCAGCAGGCCCACCGCATCCAGTGCAAAGGGCGCCAGCAGCCGCACAGGCGAAAGGCCCGCGCTCCTGCTGGCCCAAAGTCCCAATCCGAGGGCCGTCAGCGAAAGCAGCGCATACAGCCAGGGCGTTCCCAGCGCGGCCCAGCGGGCAATCCACAGGCCCCCGCAGGCCAGCGCAGGTCCCATCGCGCGTTTATTCCCCCGCATTGCGCGGCCAAGGAGGACCCCCGCCGCTACCAGGCACAATATCAGGCTCAAATACTGCGATACGCGCAAGCCGCCAAGATAGAGGCTGTCCTCCCGAAGGCGCTCGATAATGAAGCGCCCGCTGCCGTAGATAAGCAGGTACCAGCACGTCATGCCACCCGGCTCCCGGACCCGGCGGCGCATGGCCCACAGCGCTGCAAATCCCGCGGCGTTCCACAGCGATTCGTAAAAGAAGGTGGCCATATGCCACACATAGCCGCCTGCCGAAGGAATCAGCACGCCCAGAGGAAAAAACTGAAATGCCGGATTGGTGATTTCGGGACCGTAGGCCTCCATGTTGAAATAGTTGCCCCACCGGCCGATAGCCTGCGCCAGCAGCAGCCCCGGCACGACCATATCCATAAGTTTGAGGAAGGGCAGCTTCTTTCTGCGGGCGTATCCCCATGCCCCCAGTGCGCCGCCGATCACTCCGCCGTAAATGGCGATGCCGCCCTCCCAGATATAGAGAATCGAAACGGGGTTGTCGCGAAAGAGCTCCCACGTCATGGCGACATAATAGAGCCTCGCGCCGATGATGCCGCAGGGGATTACGATGAGCGCCAGGTCGATCACCGTGTCGCGCGGCAGACCCAGCCTTCGCTCCTCACGTCCGGCCAGCCAGATGGCCACAAGAATCCCCGTCACGATCAAAACGCTGTACCATTGCAGAGGGCCCAAAAGGGTCCTGCTGTAAGGAATCGCCATGCGCATTACCTCTCCTTGCCGCGGTGCGGGCGTGATATTGCACTGTTAGCATGTGCCTGCCCGCTCTGATGATACGCGCCGCCATACCGCGCTGATCCCGTTGCGAAACGTTGCTTTCCACCGCTCTGACCTGGAGTCGGATGCACAAGCCAACGCTTGCGCCCAGTATAGCATGCGCGCCCTTTCAACGCAAGTTGCCCCTTCGCCCCGGCAATGCGTTTTTTCTATCTCCTTTTGGCTATATATGCCAAATAGGCTCTTGAAATTTCTGTCGTAAGCGTGTATACTGGACCAGTTGAGAGGAAGGATGAGCATTGGGGAGGGATTCCGCCGGTGGTTCGTCCTCACCAAGAAAACGAGGAGGAGAAAAAGACCCTATGACAAAGTATGTATACCTTTTCAAAGAGGGTAACGCCAACATGCGCGAGCTGCTTGGCGGCAAGGGCGCCAACCTGGCCGAAATGACCAACCTTGGCATGCCCGTTCCCCAGGGCTTCACCGTGACCACCGAGGCCTGCACCCGTTATTATACCGACGGCAAGGTGATCGGACAGGACATCGTGGACCAGATCCTTGCAGCCATGGCCGAGACGGAAAAAATCGCTGGCAAGAAGTTTGGCGATGAGGAGAATCCCTTCCTCGTATCCGTGCGTTCCGGCGCTCGCGCTTCCATGCCCGGCATGATGGACACCATCCTCAACCTGGGCCTCAACGACCGTGCCGTGGTGGGCCTGGCCAAGCTGACCAGCAACGAGCATTTCGCCTACGACGCCTACCGCCGCTTCATCGCCATGTTCTCCGACGTGGTTATGGAGATCCCCAAGAGCGAGTTTGAGGCCGTACTTGACGAGTTCAAGGAGAAGAAGAACGTCAAGTTCGACCGCGACCTGACCGCCGAGGACCTCAAGCAGGTCGTTGCGCGCTTCAAGGAAATCTATCAGAAGCACATGGGCACCGAGTTCCCGCAGGACCCCACCACGCAGCTGATGGAAGCTGTGAAGGCCGTGTTCCGCAGCTGGGACAACCCCCGCGCCATCTACTACCGCCGCATGAACGACATCCCCGGCGACTGGGGCACCGCCGTCAACGTGCAGGCCATGGTCTTTGGCAACATGGGCGAGACCTCCGGCACAGGCGTTGCTTTCACCCGCAACCCCTCTACCGGTGAGAAGAAGCTCTACGGCGAATACCTGCTTAACGCCCAGGGCGAGGACGTCGTGGCCGGCATCCGCACCCCTGAACCCATCAGCCATCTGCAGGAGCAGATGCCCGATGTGTACCAGCAGTTTATCGATATCGCGGGCAAGCTGGAAGCTCACTACCGCGACATGCAGGACATGGAGTATACCATCGAGCGCGGCAAGCTCTATATGCTCCAGACCCGTAACGGCAAGCGCACCGCTGCCGCCGCTCTCAAGATCGCCGTCGATCTGGTGGATGAAGGCGTGCTGAGCGAGGAAGAGGCCGTTTTGAAGGTCGAACCCAAGCAGCTTGACAGCCTCCTGCACCCCAACTTTGACACCGCTGCCCTCAAGGCCGCGACCGTTATCGCCAAGGGTCTGCCCGCCTCCCCCGGCGCTGCCACCGGCGGCATCTACTTCACCGCCGACGAGGCGGCCGAGCATGGCAAGAACAAGGAAAAGGTCATCCTTGTGCGCCGCGAGACCACCCCCGAGGACATCGAAGGCATGGACTTCTCGCAGGGCATCCTGACCGTCTTTGGCGGCATGACCTCCCACGCGGCGGTTGTGGCCCGCGGCATGGGCCGCGCGGCGGTCGTGGGCTGCGGCGAGCTGAAGATCGACGAGGAAGCCAAGACCCTGACCGTGGCTGGCAAGGTCTATCACGAGGGTGATTTTATCTCCCTGGACGGCTCTACCGGCAACGTCTACGACGGCCAGATTGCGACCGTTGAGGCCGCCATCTCCGGTGACTTCGCCCGTTTCATGGGCTGGGCTGACGCGGCCCGCACCCTGAAGGTGCGCACCAACGCCGACACCCCGCGCGATACCAAGCAGGCTGTGGCTTTCGGCGCCGAGGGCATCGGCCTGTGCCGTACCGAGCATATGTTCTTTGAAGCGGATCGTATTGCTGCCATGCGTGAGATGATCCTCTCCGACACCAAGGAACAGCGTGAGAAGGCGCTGGCCAAGATCCTGCCCATGCAGCAGGGTGACTTCGAGGCCATGTACAAGGCGCTGGAAGGCCGTCCCATGACCATCCGCTACCTGGATCCGCCTCTGCATGAGTTCGTGCCCCACACGGACATGACCGACGAAATCGAGGCGCTGGCCAAGAACCTGGGCATCGCCACCGAGGAAGTCATCCACAAGATCAACGCCCTCCATGAGTCCAACCCCATGATGGGCCATCGTGGCTGCCGTCTGGCCGTGACCTATCCCGAAATCGCCGAGATGCAGACCCGCGCCGTGCTGCAGGCTGCCATCAAGGTCAAGAAGGAATGCGGCTACGACATCGTGCCTGAAATCATGATCCCGCTGGTTGGCTCCAAGAAGGAGCTCGCTTTCGTCAAGGCAATCGTGGATGAGACCGCCAAGAAGGTCTTTGAGGAGCAGGGCATGACCCTCGAATACCATGTGGGCACCATGATCGAGATCCCGCGCGCTGCCGTCACCGCAGACGAGATCGCCGAGTGCGCCGAGTTCTTCTCCTTCGGCACCAACGACCTCACCCAGATGACCTTCGGCTTCAGCCGTGACGACGCCGGCAAGTTCCTGGGCGCCT
>UQEF01000102.1 GCA_900540045.1 uncultured Eubacteriales bacterium
GTCACCCGGCGGGCATAGCCGCCGCCAAAGGCAGTATCGTACACGCGCGCGCGTTCAAGGGCAGGGCCGCCGTAAAGCGCCATCACAGGCTGGCCAAAGGTATTGGCGAGGTTTTGCAGGTTGGCCTCGCCGGGGATTTCCAGCGCGCCCATGGGCATGGTAATGAGCTCCTCATCAGGGAGGTCCACATACTTGGCCTCCTCGTCAGGCTCGCCCAGAAGCAGGAAAAGGTAGGCAAACACCAGCGCGATCACAAGCAGCACGCCCACCGCCACGCGCAGCAGGATCAGCCGCAGGCGGGACGGCTTTTTGGGGGCAGGTTCGTCATCGGTCACCGGCTGCTGCTCGGGCAGGGGATCGTCCGGCTTCTGTCGGCCGTGCAGGGTGCCTTTTCGCGGACGGGGCGCCTCGGCGGGCATGTCCCGGGGCGGGGAAGAACGTTTGCGATGCTCCAAGCGGTTTTCCTCCTGAATGGTTACGGCTTTGCGGGAATGGGGAGACCCTCCCCGGCCAGCAGGGCGTCCAGCCATTTGGCGTCATTGCCGGTTTCCAGCAAAAAGGCGCGGTAGAGCGCGTCATAGAGCATGGAGCGCTGCTCGAAGTCCAGGTCCGTATCGCCGTGAACGCGGCTCAGCATCCGCTCCAAGGGAGAGGCCAGCACCTTGGCGATGCGGCCGTCCAGCCTAAAGCCGAAAAAGCTGTGCATATAACGGTTGCTGCCGCGCAGAAACACGTTGATAAAATCGCGGCAGAGCCGCTCCAGATATTTGCGCGTAAAGGCGTCGGGGTCGGGCGCAAGTTCCTGGCACCGCCTAAGATCCGGGTGATCAAACAATTCGGTGCGCATCTGCTGCTGCTGGGCGGCGGAGAAATCGTCCGGGGTCAGGTAGAAATGCAGCAGGTGACATTTGATAACCGAAAAGTCCAGCTTTTTGGGGCTGCGCTCATACAGACGGCCCAGAAACAGCAGCTCCTGCGCCACCTCCAGACAGTCGGGATACTGCGCCTGCGCCTCCAGCAGCAGCTTGTGCTTTTTGACGGGATCGGTCTGGCGTTCGGCCTTTTCCAAAAGAGAGAGCGCTCCCTCCGGTACGGGAGCGGCCTGGGCCGCGGCAACGGGCGCTCCGCAGTGCGGACAGAAAGCCGCCCCGGCGATCTCAACCGGCTTTCCGCAGCGCGGGCAGGCGGGAAACGTTCTACTTTGCGTCATAGACCCATACCTCCTCACATTATGATACGACGAACCGGCCTGGAAAGTCAAGGGCGGCATGGGGAGGGGGATTTTTGGCGGCATGGGGAGGAGGATTTTGCGGCGCGGACACACTTTTCAAAAAAAACGTAAATTCCCCCTTGTCAAACCAGAAGAGGTTGTGTATAATATCATCGTTGCCCGTTCGGGGCATGCTGATATAGCTCAGCAGGTAGAGCGCATCCTTGGTAAGGATGAGGTCGCCAGTTCGAATCTGGCTATCAGCTCCACGAGATCACCTTTGCGAACAGCTTTGCAGAGGTGATTTTCTTTTTGGCACGGCACGCGGCGGCCGGATGACTGAAGGCAACAGAAAGCAAAAGAGGTTTCGGGCGCGGCAGGCTTCCGTCGGGGATCAGCGGCTGTTCCTGAAAATTCCCGCCGGTCGTTTTCTTAGAAACCATTCGCGCTTTTATGGGGCCGTCAGCGCAGCTCGGGCAGGTCTGTTCCGCGCTGACGGAGCTGCATCAGCTCCTGGGGGACGGCTCCGCAAAGGCGTTTTGCGCAAAGATCCCGGCCGCGCATGGGAAAGGCCCCCGGCTGCTTTCGCGTGACGGGCCGGCTCTTGCCCCGGGGAGACGACAGGATGCCAGGCACACGGACCACTTCCGCCAAAAGGTGGAAACGGATTCCGGCCATTGGGAAAAACGCCTGTGCCATTTACAAACGCATGCGATTGATTTATACTACGCACATGGGAAAGAATGGGCGCGGCTCCATCCGATGCCGGATCGGCCGGGCAAAACCATCCCCTGTCGGCGGTGAAAGGATGCGGCGCCGGCAGCTCGCTTCAAACCGAATATTTATTAGAAAACGAAATTGATGCGTGAACAAACAAAGCGCAAGGAGGAATGCGGATATGAAAATCGGGTTTGTGGGACTGGGAATCATGGGCAGGCCCATGGCACTCAACCTGCTCCGGTCGGGATGCGAGCTCTATGTGAACGACCTGAACGAAGCGGCTGTGAAGGCGTTGTGCGATAAGGGGGCCAGGGCGGCTTCCCAGGCGGAGATCGCGAAGAGCTGCGAGGCGGTATTCACCATCCTGCCCAATGGGAGCATCGTGCATCAGGTACTGCTGGGGGAGAACGGCATGCTGGCCCATATGGCTCCCGGCACGCTGGCGGTGGACATGAGCTCCGTGACGCCGGAGGAGGCGAAGGCCTGCCACCGCTTTGCGCAGGAGAGAGGGATCCACTTCCTGGACGCGCCCGTCAGCGGTGGAGAGCCCAAGGCCATCGACGGAACGCTGGCCTTTATGATTGGAGGGACGCAGGCGGCGTTTGACGCGGCCAGGCCCCTGCTGGCGTACATGGGCACGAGCCTGACGCTGGTGGGCGAAGGCGGCGCGGGCTGTGTGACCAAGCTGGCCAACCAGATCATCGTCAACCTGACGATCGCGGCCGTGTCCGAGGCGCTGGTGCTGGCCACCAAGGCGGGGGCGGACCCGGAGAAGGTGTATCAGGCCATCCGCAGCGGGCTGGCGGGCAGCGCCGTATTGGACGCCAAGGCCCCCATGATGCTGGCACGCAATTTTCAGCCGGGCGGCAAGCTGTCCATTAATATGAAGGATATCAAGAACGTGCTGGCCACGGCCCATCAGGCGGACGTGCCGCTGCCGCTGTCCGCAGGCCTGTACGAGATCATGACCTCCCTCAAAAACATGGGGTGCCTGGACAACGACCATTCGGGCATCGTGAAGTTCTACGAACGCCTGGCCGGCGTGGAGGTGCGGCCGCAGTGAAACGGGCCGCGACAGCCGCGCCCCTGTCCGGATACAATGGAAAGGAGAAATGCCGCCATGAATGAACAATCGCTTCCGCTATCGGTACTGGGCACGTATGCGCCACCGCAGCCCGAAAAGGCCGACACTCTGCTGAAACAGGCGCTGGCAGGGCAGAGGGATAAAATCGTCGTTATCGACGACGACCCCACGGGGGTCCAGACTGTGCATGGTATCCACGTTTATACGGATTGGACGGACCAGAGTATTCTGGAAGGGTTTGAGGAGGAAAACCGCATGTTTTTCCTGCTCACCAATTCCCGCAGCATGACGCAGAAGGAGACCCGCGAGGTGCATGAGCAGATCGCCCGCGGCGTCATGAAGGCGTCCCGGGCCACGGGAAAGCCCTTTGTGATTATCAGCCGGAGCGACTCCACGCTGCGCGGGCACTTCCCCTTGGAAACGGAAACGCTGCGCCGGGAGATCGAGCGCGCCGGCGGGCAGCCCTACGACGGCGAGATCCTCTGTCCCTTCTTCTGTGAGGGAGGCCGTTACACGCTGGGGAACGTCCACTATGTCAAGGAGGGCGATCGGCTGGTTCCCGCCGGACAGACGGAGTTTGCCCGGGACAGGTCGTTTGGCTACACGCATTCGCGGCTGGATGAGTGGTGCGAGGAAAAGACAGGTGGGGCCTACCCTGCCTCCGAAACCACCTGCATTCCGCTGGAAATGCTGCGCCGGCTGGATGTGGACGGCGTAGCGCAGCTGCTTGACGGCGTAAAGGGCTTTCGAAAAGTGGTGGTCAACGCGGCTGCCTACGAGGATGTGAAGGTCTTTCTGGCAGGCTACTTGAAGGCTTGTGCGGCGGGCAAGCGATTTATGTTCCGCACGGCCGCCGCCGTGCCCAAGCTGCTGGGCGGGGTGGCGGACAGGCCCCTGCTTACGCGCGAAGAGCTTGTGAACGTTCACAGCAAAAACGGCGGGCTGATCGTGGCGGGTTCGCATGTGCAGAAAACCACGGACCAGCTGGCGGAGCTGACGGCGGGCCTTGCGGATCTGGAACAGATCGAATTCCATGTGAGCCGTGCGCTGGAGGATAGCGGCCTGCAGGCGGAGGCTGCCCGCGTGCGGGCGCTGGCGGAGGCGAGCCTGCGCGCCGGCCGGGACACGCTGGTGTATACCTCGCGCAAGCGGATGGACGTGGCCGGCCTGGACAAGGAACGGCAGCTCAAGCTGTCGGTGGACATCTCCAACGCGGTCACCTCCGTGGTGGCGGATTTGGGGATTCAGCCCGCCTTTATCGTGGCCAAGGGCGGAATCACCTCCAGCGATATCGGCGTGCGCGCCCTGCGCGTGCGGCGGGCGCTGGTGATGGGTCAGATCGCCCCCGGCGTGCCCGTCTGGCGCACAGACGGGGAAAGCAAGTTCCCCTACATGCCCTACGTCATCTTCCCCGGCAACGTGGGCGACCGGACCACGCTTTTGCAGGTTGTCAGGCGCCTGCGCGGGGAATGAGGCAGAAGATGTAAAAGAACAAAGGGGCCGGACGTATGGCATACGTCCGGCGAATACCGATGACAAAGGGGCTGTTTCCGGAAGGAAGCAGCCCCTTTGTCGGCGGTCTGAACCACATTGCGTCGCCGCAATGTGGCTTCTTTGATTCTGGCGCGCACGTTCGTGCCCGCCGAAAATGGCGACAGGGATCAGCGGTGAGCGTTGCGGCGGCGCGCGGCGAGGGCCGTGAGGGCCGCGAGGGAGAGCAGCGCCAGCAGCGCGCAGAGCGCGAGGGGCATGCTGTCGCCGGTCTTGGGCGGGGTTGCGGGCACGGGGGTGGAGGGGATATCCAGCGTAAAGACAGGGCTGGTGACCGTGCCGTAGGCGTTTGTCACAACGCAATAATAACGGTATCCGTCGTGCTGCGCGGTGGGATCCGAGAGGGTACAGTCTGCGTCCGTCGCGCCGGGGATGGCCTTGAAGCCGCTGCCATCGTTGACATACCACTGGTAGAAGCGCGCGTTGCGTGCCGACACGCCGAGCGTTACAGTGTCGCCCGCTTCCGCGGTGATTTTCTCATCTGTGGTGGGGGCGATGATGACGGGCGGCTGCTTGTCGGGATCGGGGTCCACGGGCACTGAGGCAATGACGATGCTCAGCTCCCGCGAATCGCTGCCCGCGGCGTTGGATGCCTTGACGGTAAAGGTGAAGGTGCCCGCGGCGGTTGGCGTGCCCGAAATGGTATTGCCGGAGAGGGTCAGGCCCGCAGGCAGGCTGCCGCTTTCGAGGCTCCATGTGATGGGCACGCTGCCCCTTGCCGCGAGGGTCCGGCTGTAGGCTTCGCCCACCTTGCCGCCCGGCAGGGCGGTGATGATGACGGAGGGCGCTTGAAGCGTTTCGGGAGTGACCTGACACAGCGCGCTGGCGTAGTCGGTCCGCTTGTCGCCGTTGCACTGCTCATTGAACACGTAGAGCTTTGTGGTGTCGCTCAGGGTGACGCCGGAGGGGAGCGAAAGGCTCGCCTTGCCGCTGGCGCTGGACGGCTGCAAAATGCGTCCGTAGTAGGCAATGGTGTCATCCCCGGTGACGATGACGGCGGAAAGGTACTCACTGGTTCCGGTCTGCGCGCCGGAGTAGGAGAAGGAGACGGTGCTGCCGATCAGGAACGCATCGGAAACGGCAAAGGCGCGGCTGCTGTCCAGCAGCGTCAGCTTCCAGTCCTTTCCGCTGTAGGCGGCCACCTCCGCAAGGCCGTTGGCGGGTTTGCCGCCGTCAGCGGCGGAGGTGAAGAGGACGGAGGACAGCTTCAGGTTGAAGGCGGGGCGGACGGCCATGCGATCGTAGTTCACCGGCTGGCCGTCGGTATTGGGGGAACCGTCAGCCCACTCAACAAACGACGCCTGCGTGTTGTCGAAGCCAGGGGAACGCAGCCACCACCAGTCGGCTTCGCCGGCAGGATTCATCCCCTTGCCCAATTTTCCGCCAGCTGCCACATAGGTCGTGTTGGTGGAAACCCTGCTGGTGCCCCTTGGGAAATACGTAGGGCTATAGTATTCCTCGCGAATCGACAGAAGAAAGATACGGTCGGTGGTGTTGTTGCCGCCGTCTGTGTCATAGTCCGTGTTGGGTTCGTTGACAACACGCGTTTCCGCGATCGCGGCCTGCTCACCGGCGGAGAAGGCGGTATTCAGGAAATTGTCATTGGTGTAATCGATGCCGGTGCTCCCGCCCGTATTCGCGGACGCGCCGTAGCCGTTGAGCCAGGAGCGCATCGTGCTGGTTTCCCAGGTTACGTTCTCCCGCTCCGTGTGATACTGGAACACTTCAAGGTTCTGGTCGGAAAGCAGGAACAGCTGTCCGCCGGCGTTGGACAGCACCCGCCACTTGACCGGGTCCTTCGTGGTGCCGTTACTCTGAAAGTAGTTCCCGAAAAAGACGTTGTCCTTCTGGCTGCCGCCAATGTTTGCGGCGCTGCCGCCCGACACGAGCTGGATCGCCTTGCCGGTATCCGCCGCAAGGGCAGCCGCCGGCAGCATGGCCATCACCAGACAGGCTATGAGTAGCAAAGGAAGGATTCTGCGCATAAAGGACATGGAAACACCCACAAATAAAGTATTGAAATGAAAAAAATCCGGGAAATTCTTCGTGATTGTAACATAAGCGCGGCGGCGCGGCAAAAAGAGAATGGCAAAAGACCGTCAAGAGAGCGCCAAGAAAGCGGTTTTGGGGCGGCGGCGCTTTGACTTTGGGGGCGCGCGATGGTATAATGAAGGCTGATTCGCCGGCAGGCGAAGCACGAAGGAAAAGAGAAAAAAGGGAGGAACCGCCTTGGATATCGGGCTGATTCTGGGTGAGCTGTTTTCGGGTGTGACGTATCTGTTTTCCGTGGAAGGGCTGAAAACGCTGGTGATGTTCGTCATCGCCGGGGTGCTGATCTATCTGGCGATCAAAAAGGACTACGAGCCGACGCTGCTGTTGCCCATCGGCTTTGGCGCGATTCTGGCCAACCTGCCGCCCGTGATCGACGCGGTGAGCGGGCAGGCCGCCGCAAGCGTGCTGGGCGAAAACGGATTCCTGAGCGTGCTGTTTAATGCGGGCATCGCCAACGAGCTGTTCCCGATCCTGATCTTCATCGCCGTGGGCGCGATGATCGACTTTTCGCCCCTGCTCAAGGACCCCTCGATGATCTTCTTCGGGGCGGCGGCGCAGTTCGGCATCTTCGCTACGTTCCTTGTGTCGCTGGCGCTGATCCCCGTGGTGCTGCCCGAAACCGCCGGCAATGACAACCTGATCCTGCGGCTGGCCAGCGCCATCGGCATCATCGGCGCCGCCGACGGACCCACCACCCTCTACGTGGCCAATCACTTCGACCTCAAGGACTACATGGCCCCCATCAGCGTGGCCGCCTACAGCTACATGTCGCTGGTGCCGGTGATCCAGCCGCCCGTCATCCGCGCGCTGACCTCCAAAAAGGAACGCATGATCCACATGGATTACAACGAGGAGCGCGCCAGCAAGCTGGCCCTGATCCTGTTCCCCATCATCGTGACGGCGGTGGCGGGCATCATCGTGCCCATGAGCGCGCCGCTGGTGGGCAGCCTCATGTTCGGCAACCTCATCCGCGAGTGCGGCGTGCTGGACCGCCTGAGCAAGACCGCCCAGAACGAGCTGGCCAACCTGGTCACGATCCTGCTGGGCATCACCATCGGCGGCACGATGGTGGCCGACAAGTTCCTGCGCATGGACACGCTGCTGATCCTGGCGCTGGGCCTGTTCGCCTTCGTGTTCGACACGGCGGGCGGCGTGCTGTTTGCCAAGCTGCTCAACGTATTTCGCAAAAAGAAGATCAACCCCATGGTCGGCGCGGCGGGCATCAGCGCGTTTCCCATGAGCGCCAGGGTCATCCAGAAGATGGCCAAGGAGGAGGACCCCTACAACTTTATCCTGATGCAGTCCATCAGCGCCAACGTGTCCGGCCAGCTGGGCTCCATCGTGGCGGGCGGTATGGTGATCTCGCTGGTGAGCATGCTGCTGGGCGGCATCTGGTAAGAAGGAGGACATGACAATGGCGAATCTGGCAGGCATGAGCCTGATGACAAAGGGCCTGATCACCACGGTGTGCGGGCTGGCGGGCGTGTTTGTGGTGCTGACGCTGTTTTTCGTGACGATCAAGCTGATGCAGCACATCCATACCCGGGACGAACAGTGAGGCGAAACCATGTACACGCGTGAGGACGAGGACCAGGCGCGCCGGCTGTGGAAAAAGCGGCTGGGGCTGGCGCTGCTGCCGGCGATCGCCGGACTGGCGGCGGGGACCGCGCTGTTCGTGGCGGGCCGGATGCGGCGCAGCGATACGCTGTGGATGGTCACGGCCGCGCTCACGGTGCTGGGCGGCGGGGCGTTCCTGTTCCTGTTCGGCGTGTGGGCCAAGCCCGCGCTGGACTACCTGCGCCACGTCGAACGCATGCTTTATGGACGCAAGCGCGAAACCGTGGGCGTGCTGACCCGCTTCTCCCCGGAGCTGTGCGAGCGCGACGGGCTGTGGTGCCACGCGATGATGGTCAACCTCGGCTCCGGCGAGGAGGAGGACGACCGCCTGTTTTACTACGACGACGAGAAGCCCGCGCCGCAGCTGCCCATCGGGACCCGCGTGAGGGTGGAGAGCAACGGCAATATGGTGAGCGGGATCTGGCGGGCGTGAGGCGGGCGCGCGAGGCGTGCCGCGAGGGCGCCGTGAGGTTGCCGCGAGATTGTGCGGCGCGCGAGGGCGCCGTGAGGTTGCGCGGCGCGTGAGGGCGTATTTTCGTGCCGTCGATGACGGGCTCGCACCTTATCGCCCCAGACTTTTCAAGG
>UQEF01000103.1 GCA_900540045.1 uncultured Eubacteriales bacterium
CGAGGCCCGTCTGGTCTCCCTTGACGGGGAAAAGGCTCAGATTGGAAACGAAAAGGACGCGCTCGCGGCCAAGGAGCGCATTCTCAAAACCGCTTTCAAGGTTCAGTCCGTCAAAATGGGCGAAAAGCTCAAAAGGGCGCAGCCGCCCTTCACCACCTCCAGTCTGCAGCAGGAGGCCAGCCGCAAGCTCAATTTCTCGACCGCCAAAACCATGCAGGTGGTGCAGCAGCTCTATGAGGGCATCGATCTGGGCAAGGCAGGCACGGTGGGTCTGGTCACCTACATCCGCACCGACAGCGTGCGCGTGTCGGCCGAGGCCGTGGAGGCTGCGCGCGGATTTATCTGCGCCCAGTATGGTGAGGAGTACTGCCCTGAGACGCCCAACCAGTACAAGGGACGCAAAAACGCGCAGGACGCCCACGAGGCCATCCGTCCCACCTACATGGAGTATACGCCCGACAGCGTCAAGCCCTTTTTGAGCCGGGAACAGCACAACCTCTACCGCCTCATCTATGCCCGCTTCCTGGCCAGCCAGATGAAGCCCGCTGTATTTCAGACCATGACGGCGGATATCGTGGGCGATGGGGTAGACATGCGCTACTACGGCGAGCATATGATTTTCAGCGGCTACCGTGCTGTTTATGTCGAGGGCACGGATGATGAGCAGGAGACCCCTGAAAGCATCCTGCCGGTGCTCAAAGAAGGCAACGATATGGCCTTTGTCGAGGTGGACGCGGTGCAGCATTTCACCCAGCCGCCCGCCCGTTATACCGAGGCCAGCCTGGTGAAAACCCTGGAGGAAAAGGGCATCGGCCGCCCCAGCACCTATGCGCCCACCATTACCACCATCATTTCTCGCGGCTATGTCACCCGGGAGAAAAAGCGTCTGTATCCTACCGAACTGGGACGCATGGTCACCAGCATGATGACGGAATACTTCGGCCCGATCGTGGATACGCAGTTTACCGCCTCGCTGGAGGATAAGCTGGATGCCGTGGAAGAGGGCAAAACCGAGTGGCGGCAGATCCTGCGCGATTTTTATCCGCCCTTTGAAAAGATGCTCGGCGTGGCTGAGGAACAGATTGAGAAGGTTGAGGTCAAGGATGAGGTCAGCAACGTGCCCTGCGAAAAATGTGGCGCGATGATGGTCTATAAAATGGGGCGTTTCGGAAAATTCCTGGCCTGTCCCAATTTTCCGGCCTGCCGCAACGCCAAGCCCATCGTCCATTACATCGACGCGCCCTGCCCCAAGTGCGGCGCGCGGCTGATGGAAAAGACCAGCAAGAAGAACCGCAGGTTCTACGGCTGCGAAAACTATCCGGATTGTGATTTTGTCAGCTGGGAAAAGCCCATCGTGGACCGCTGTCCCAAATGCGGCAGCTATATGGTGGAAAAGCCCGGCAAGCGGGGTGAGGTGGTGCACCTGTGCGCCAACGAAACCTGCCGCTACAAAACATCCGTCCCCAAGCCCGAGGAGGATGAGGACTGATGAGCATACAGGTCATTGGCGGCGGACTGGCCGGGTGTGAAGCCGCCTGGCAGATCGCCGGGCGCGGTGTGCCCGTGGATCTCTACGAAATGAAGCCGTGCCTTAAAACTCCGGCCCAGCACCTGGATACCATGGCCGAACTGGTGTGCAGCAACAGCCTGCGCAGCGACCGCCTTTCCAATGCCGTGGGGCTGCTCAAGGCCGAAATGCGCATGCTGGATTCTCTCATCATGCGTGCGGCGGATGAAAACGCCGTACCCGCCGGCGGCGCGCTGGCGGTGGACCGCGTGGGCTTCTCCGCGGCGGTGGACAAGGCGGTCCGGCAGCATCCGCTCATTACCGTTCATGAGCAAGAGGTCACCGACATCCCCAGGGAAGGTACAGTCATCATCGCTTCCGGCCCTCTGACCAGCGATGCGCTCTCCGAGGCCATCTCCCGCATGGAGGGGCTGGATACGCTCCATTTTTACGACGCAGCCGCCCCCATCGTGACCGCGGACAGTCTGGACATGGACAAGGTATTTTGCATGTCCCGCTATGATCGCGGCGCGGATTACCTCAACTGTCCCATGAACCGCGAGGAATACCTGGCCTTCGTTCACGCGCTGCAAACCGCAGAAACGGTGCCTGTTCGCGGCTTTGAGGAAAGCGCCGTCTTTGAGGGATGCATGCCCATCGAAAGCATGGCCAAGCGCGGCGATATGGCCGTGGCCTTCGGACCCCTCAAACCCGTGGGCCTGCGCGACCCGCGCACGGGCCGTGAGCCGTTTGCTGTGGTGCAGCTTCGTCGGGATAACTTCTCCGGCACACTGTATAATCTGGTGGGCTTTCAGACGCGCCTGACCTATCCTGAGCAGCGGCGCGTATTTCGTATGATTCCCGGACTGGAAAATGCGGAATTTGCCCGCCTGGGCGTGATGCACCGCAACACCTTTCTCAACAGCCCCGGATTTTTGGACGATACCTATCGCGTGATCCGCGAGCCGCGCCTGGCTTTCGCGGGACAGATCACCGGTGTGGAGGGGTATGTGGAGAGTGCGGCCAGCGGCCTCCTGTGCGGCCTGAGCGCCGCGCTGCGCGAGCTGGGCAGGGAACCGCCGCACTTCAGCGGGCGCACCGCCATCGGCGCGATGGCGCGCTATGTATCCACGCCCAACAAGCGCTTTCAGCCCATGAACTGCGCCTTCGGTCTGATCGACCCGCTGGAGGTCCGGCCCGGGGAAAAGCGCATCCGCAACAAGCAGCAGCGCTATGAAAAAATATCGGAACGCGCATTGCTGGAATTGGACCTGATTTTGGGACAGATGGAGCAAGAAGCGCTTTCCTAATCCCGTTTTTCTATGCTATGCTAGACGCACCACCGATGAGGAGGAAACAACCATGAAACGCGCAATCGCTCTGACGCTGATGCTGACGGTCATCCTCGCTTGTCTGCCCGCCGTGTCGCTGGCCGCCAAGCAAATGGAGGACGGCGTGCCGGTGTGGAATGAGGAAACGGTCCGTCAATATGCGCTGGACTACATCGAAGGCAAATCCATGAGTCGCCTGTGGGGCTACTATGACCTTCAAATCCGCCGCTATATGCCCATGGAAACCTATGAGGCCATGCTGACCGATCTGGAATGGATGACAGGCGCCTTTATCGAGCTGGGAAGCTATCGCTGCTTTGAAGAGCCGGAAAATCAGCTGAAAACGCATGTGCTTCATCTGATTATGGAAAAGCAGGATCTGGACATGTACTTTACCCATAAGAACAAAGAGGATGACTGGGAAGTCATGGCCCTCGAATTCGTACCTGCGGAAAAAGAAGCGGTCAGCGATGGCAGCGACATGCTGGTGGGCGGCGAGGTGACCGCAGAACCGGATTATGTGGAAACCGACGTAACGGTGGGGCAGGCGCCCTATACACTTGAGGGCGTGCTGGCCATGCCAAAGGAAGCGAGTGAGGAAACGCCCGTTCCCGCATGCGTCTTTGTCCATGATTTCGGCGCGCATGACCGCGATCTCACCATGGGCCAGACCACTTTCTTTGCAGACCTCGCGGGCGCTTTGGGCGAAATGGGCGTGGCCTCCCTGCGCTATGACAGCCGCGCCTATGCCTACCCGGATGCGCAGGCGGAAACCGTCTGGGACGAAGCTGTGGAGGACGCGCTGGCCGCCTGCCAGATGCTCAGGGAAAATCCGCTGGTGGACCAGGAGCGCATCGTGCTGGTGGGCCTGGGCTTTGGGGGGATGATCGCGCCCCGCATCGTTTCTCAGTCCGAGGGCGGCTATACGGCCATGATTCTTCTGGGCAGCACGCCCAGGACGCTGCTTGAGTGGTATTGTGATGCGCAGCCGGAGGCCTGTGCCGCGCTGGGCGAGGAAACGCAGGACATCATTGAAAAGATGCTCAAGAAGGTTTCTTCCGTCAGCGAGGAGGAGGCCCGTGCGCTCACGCTGTTTGGCAAAAACGGCTACTATTTCTGGGAGGACCTGCACTATAACGCCGTGGAGCTGATCAAGGAGCTCAAGGTACCCACCTATATCGGACAGGGCAGGCGCGACCCGATCGTATCCGAGGAGGAGGGCCGCATCGCCTACGCCGACGCCATCGGTGACAACATGACCTTTATGAGCTTCAAGGCGTTCCGGGGTCTCAACCACATTTTGATGAATGATCTCACCGTAGATGAAAACGGCCTGCCGGAATACGCCGTCGCTACCCATATTGATACGCAGGCGGGGCGCACGCTGGCCCAGTGGGTGCTGAACCTGTTTATGATCGAGGAGGAATGATCCGAAATGACCATGAAGGGAACCACCATCTGCGCCGTTAAGCGCGGCGATCAGGTGGCCATCGCCGGAGACGGACAGGTGACCATGGGAGAAAACACCGTTTTCAAATCCAGCGCCAAAAAGGTTCGCCGGCTCTATGAAGGAAGGGTGATCGCCGGTTTTGCAGGCGCCGTGGCCGACGCTTTTACGCTGTGCGAGCGCTTTGAGGAAAAGCTGACCCAGTGCGGCGGCAATCTGGAACGCGCCGCGGTCAATCTGGCGCAGGAATGGCGCGGTGACAGCGCCATCCGAAAGCTGGAAAGCATGCTGATTGTGGCGGATAAAAACACACTGCTGGTTTTGAGCGGCAACGGCGAGGTGATCGACCCGGACGACGGCGTATGTGCCATCGGCTCCGGCGGCAATTTCGCCCTGGCGGCGGCGCGTGCTCTGGTGCGCAACACCAGCCTTTCAGCCGAAGAAATCGCCGTGAAGGCATTGGAGGTAGCCGCATCCATCTGCGTGTTTACCAACGACCATATCACCGTTGAAACGCTCTAGGAGGCAGGTCATGAAGGAATTGACACCCAGAGAGATCATGCGGGAGCTCAACCGCTACATCATCGGCCAGGATGAGGCCAAGCGGGCGGTGGCCATCGCCCTGCGCAACCGTTACCGCCGTGCCCAGCTGGATGAGGACATCCGCAATGAAATCAGTCCCAAGAACATCCTGATGATCGGTCCCACGGGCGTGGGCAAAACGGAGATCGCCCGCAGGCTCGCCAAGCTGGTCAATGCGCCGTTCGTCAAGGTGGAAGCCACCAAGTTTACCGAAGTGGGCTATGTGGGCCGCGACGTGGAAAGCATCATCCGCGACCTCATGGAGAATGCTGTCCGAATGGTGCGAAACGAGTTTTCCAAACGGGTGGAAGCCCGTGCGTCCGTCCTGGCGGAGGACCGCCTGGCCTCGCTGCTGGTCAACCCGCCCAAGAAGAACGCAGGCAATCCGTTTGAGTTTTTGCTGGGCGGCAAGAAAGAGCCGGAACTTCCCAAAGAGGAGCAGGACAAGCTGGCGCTGCGGCGCGAGGATGTGCTCGCCCAGCTGCGCAGCGGGCAGCTGGAGGACCGGGAAATCGAAATCGAAGTAGAGGACACGCTGCCGCAGCTGGAAGTGGGCGGCAACTCCATCAACATCGGCGACATGATGGGCGGCATGATGCCCAAAAAGACGAAAATCCGTCGCGTCAAGGTCAAGGAGGCGCGCAGGATTCTTCTTGAGGAGGAATCCGACAAGCTCATCGACGAGGACGAGGTGCGCGAGGAGGCCATCCGCCGGGCCGAGCAGCAGGGCATCGTCTTTATCGATGAAATCGACAAGGTCGCGGGCCGCTCTTCCGGCGGCCATGGCCCCGACGTCAGCCGCGAGGGCGTACAGCGCGATATCCTGCCCATCGTGGAGGGCAGCACCGTCAACACCAAGTACGGCGCGGTACGCACGGATTTCATGCTCTTTATCGCGGCGGGTGCGTTCCATGTGGCCAAGGTGACGGACCTGATTCCCGAGCTCCAGGGCCGCTTCCCCGTCCATGTGACGCTCAAGAGCCTGACCCAGGAGGACTTCAAGGCCATCCTGACACAGCCCGAAAATGCGCTTACCCGGCAGTATGAGGCACTGCTGGCAGTGGACAAGGTGTTCCTTTCCTTTGAGGACAGCGCCATTGAGGCCATTGCGCACGCGGCTTACGTGATGAACGAAACCAGGGAGGACATCGGTGCGCGCCGCTTGTTTGCGGTCTTTGAAAAACTGCTGGAGGATATCAGCTTCAACGCCGGCGGTGAGGAAATGCCCAACGTGTATCTCAATATCAATGGGGATTACGTCATAGAGCACCTGGGCAAGGACGAGGTGACCATGGACTTCAAGCGATATATACTTTGAGCAAAGAGGGGAGCGGCATTTGCCGTTCCCTTTTCAAATGCGGAGAGCTATGCTATAATGAGGCCACCGACAAAGGAGGAAGATGGTTCCATGCGAATTCGGATCACCAATGTCCTGCTCATGCCCGGCGTAACCAATGAGGCGCATATTCCCTTTATTCCCGATGCGGAGGTCCTGGTGGATGGAAGCCGCATCGCCTATGCGGGCCAGCGCTGCGAAGCCCCGTCCTTTGAGGCGGATGAGGTGATCGATGGCGAGGGTATGCTGGCCATGCCGGGCCTGTGCAACATGCATACCCATACGCCCATGACGCTGCTGCGCAGCATCGGCAGCGACCTTACGCTGGACCGCTGGCTCAACGAGGCCATTTTCCCCGTGGAAAGGCATCTCACCGACGAGGCCGTGCGCGCGGGGAGCGACCTTGGCATCATGGAAATGCTGCGTTTTGGCACCACGTCCTTTAACGATATGTACATGCACATGGATATGGAGGCCGAGGCCGTGCGGGACAGCGGCATGCGCGCCCTGCTGGGCCATGGCGTGGTGGACTTCGATGAAAGCTGCGCGGACCTGGCGCCCAACATTGCGCTGATCGAAAAGTGGAACCATGCTGCCGATGACCGTATCCGCGTGAGCCTGGCACCGCACAGCGAGGGCGCGACCACGGAAAAGCTGCTTTTGAAAGTCCGTGAGGCAGCTGAAACCTACCATGTGCCCATTCATATTCACGTGAGCGAAACCAAGCTGGATTTTGACGGAAGCCTTCAGAGGCGCGGCCTTACGCCCCCGCAATACCTGGAAAAGCTGGGCCTGATGGAACATTCCGTGCTGGCTGCGCACTGCGTATGGCTGACGGATGAGGATATCGAGCTGCTTGCCCGCCGGGGCGTTACGGTGCTGCATAATCCCATCAGCAACCTCAAGCTGGCCAGCGGTATCGCGCCTGTCGCCAGGATGCTCAAGGCGGGCTGCCGTATCACGCTGGGCACCGACGGCGTCGCCAGCAACAACAACCTGAACCTGTGGGAGGAAATCAAGCTGATGCCCATGCTGCAAAAGGGCAATACGCTGGACCCCACGGTGGTATCTCCAGCGCAGACCATCGCGGCGGCGACCAGCGCGGGCGCGAAGGCCATGGGATATGAGGATCTTGGCCTGCTCAGGCCCGGCTATCTTGCGGACCTGATTCTGCTGGACCTGTCCGGCGCGCATATGTGTCCCTGCAACGATCTGGAAAGCAATCTGGTCTATTCCGCGCAGGGAAGCGACGTGGCGCTGACCATGGTCAATGGCAAGGTGCTGTACCGCGACGGCGAATATACCACCCTTGACCCCCGGCTGGTCCTTGAACGTGCTAAAAAGCAGGCGGAAGCGCTGCTGGACAGGGCGGCACGGGCGGCTGCGGCCAAATGAAGATTCTGGTCGTTTGCCAGCATTACTGGCCGGAAAACTTTCGCGTCACGGAGATCTGCGAGGCATTGGCTGCGCGGGGACACCAGGTAACCGCACTTGTGGGTCTGCCCAATTATCCCAGCGGCGTGGTCCCCGCCGAATACCGTCACTTTCGGAACAGACGTCAGATGCGCAACGGCGTGGAAATCCGCCGCTGCTTTGAAATCGGACGCAGGCCGGGCAAGCTGGGGCTGGCGGTGAATTACGTCAGCTACATGACCTCCGCGACGGTCAAGGCGCTGCTGCTGGGGCGGGATTATGACGTGATTTATGCCTATTCCACCTCGCCGGTGCTCATGAGCCTGCCTGCCGCGGTGCTTCGCTGCTTCACCTCCAAAAAACTGATGATATATGTGCTGGATATCTGGCCCGCCTGCCTGGCCGCCATGAATGTGGGCGAGGATGCGCTCCTCTATCGCTTCATGAAGCGTGTCAGCCGCTGGGTCTACCGCCGGGCCGATATGCTGATCTATTCATCCAAGCGTTTTCAGGGCTATCTGCGCGACGTGCACGGCATTGAGGTGCCGGACGCGCAGTATATGCCTCAGTTTGCCGATGATGTATTTCGCGCGCCCCTTCCACCAGGTCCTGCGTCGGATGGGATCAACCTGGTCTTTGCAGGCAATATCGGCAAGGTGCAGGCGGTGGAGGTACTGATTCGTTCGGCGGCGCTGCTCAGGGACCTGCCCATCCGCTGGCATATCGTGGGCGATGGTTCCAACGAGGCCGCCTGCCGTGAGCTGGCCGCCAAGCTTGCACTGGGGGAGACCGTCGTGTTTTACGGGCGCAGGCCACTTGAGGACATGCCCGCCTTTTATGCCATGGCGGATGCCATGCTGGTGAGCATGCGGGACGATATCAGCGTCAACGACACGCTGCCCGGCAAGGTGCAAAGCTACATGGCTGCGGGCAAACCCGTGTTGGGAAGCATCGCCGGAGAAACAGCCTATGTGATCGAGCAGGCTGGATGCGGCTTTTGCGCTCCGCCCGACGACCCGGAAGCCTTTGCGCAGGTGGTGCGGCGTTTCCTGTCCTGTGAGGACCGCGAGGCCATGGGGAAGCGCGGGCGGGCGTATTACGACGCCCATTTCACCAAAAGCGACCATATGGACAGGCTGGAAGCGCTGCTCACTTCGCTTGCGGG
>UQEF01000104.1 GCA_900540045.1 uncultured Eubacteriales bacterium
GCAGCCCCCGCCGCGCCGCCGCCCAGGCTCTGCGCGAACATCTGCCCCATGGCCGCGCCCGCGCCCATGCCCACGCCCACGCCGGCCATGCCGCCGGGATTGGACGCGGCCTCGCGCATGGCTTCGGCGGCCTGGAACTGCGCGTAGCGGTTCAGATCGCCCGCCACGCCCATCGAGGTGCGGCGGTCGATGGCCTTTTCGACCTCTTCGGGCAGGCTGATGTTTTCAATCACGAAGCCGCACAGCTCAAGGCCCAGCCCCTCCACACGGGGGGCGAGGGTTTCCAGCGCGCGGCGGGAAAGCTCGTCGTACTTGCTCGCCAGGTCCAGCGCGGGGATGCCGCTCTCGGCGATGGCGTCGCTCAGCGCGCTCACGGCGAGGCTGCGGATCTGGCCCTCTACGCCCTCGGTGGTAAAGAGGGAGCTGGTGCCGAACACCTCGCGCATGAAGGCGGCGGGGTCCTTGACCCGGAAGGAGAAGGACCCGAACGCGCGCACGCGGATCATGCCAAACTCGCTGTCGCGCATCATCACGGGGTTGGCGGTGCCCCACTTGCGGTCCATGAACTGCCGGGTGGAGACGAAGTACACGTCGCTTTTGAAGGGCGAGTTGAAGCCGAACTTCCACGCGCGCAGCGCCGTCATCACGGGCAGGTTGCGGGTGGTCAGCTCGTAGCGTCCGGGGCCGAACACGTCGGCCAGCCGGCCCTCGTCCACAAAGACGGCGGCCTGGCTCTCGCGCACGGTGAGCTGCGCGCCCATCATGATCTCCTTGCCGTTCATGTCGTATTTGTGCACCAGCGTGTCGCTCGAATCATCGGTCCATTCGATGACGTCAATCAGCTGGCCGCGAACCATGTCAAACAGTCCCATCGGCGAATCCTCTCCTTCATCCAAAAATCGTGCGGCGGCTCAGATCGCGTCGTTTTCGGCGGCGAAGTCGCACAGCCCGGCGATGCGCCGCACCTCCAGCACCTTCAGCGCGAGGCCCAGGTACCGGGCGATCTGCTCGATGGTCTCCTGCACGTATTCAAAGGCGGCGTTTTCGCTCAGCCCCTCGGCCTCGTCGCGGGGATAGCACAGCACGCGCACCTCCTGCGGGGAGACGACCGCCACCCGCAGCAGCATATGCCCGTGCTCGCGGCCGAAGAAGTTGCGCAGGGCGATTTCCAGGCGCTCGCCGCCGTAGTGCCAGCGCTCGGTCATGAAGCCGTCGTCCTCGGGCACGCCCAGGCGGGCAAGCACGCAGGGCACGCCGGGGCGCATGGCGCAGCGGTACAGCTTCAGCCCGCGCACGATGTCCTCCGCGGTGGGCTCCAGCCCGCCGATCACCCGGCGCAGCCAGCGTGCGCGCTGCTTTTCCATCATGTAGGCGGGGTCGTACTCGTCGTTGGAGTCGTCGGCGCGCAGGCGGGTGAGCAGGTTCACCGTCTGGCGCACCGTTTCCAGCTGCGTTTTTGCGTCGGCCTCGATGGCGAATACCGGCATGGCGGGCGCCTGTCGGTCCAGATAGTCCGCCAGCGGCGCAAAGACGGGCGCATCCTCCACGGCGATCGCGTCGATGGGATGCTTCTTCATGCACTCCACGGCGTCCTCCACCGTCTCGCGCACGCGCGGGGGCTTGACGCCCAGCGCTTCCCACCCCGCCATGGAGGCCAGCATGTCTTTTGTAGCCTGGTTCGTGGTGACGATCAGCAGTCTGTACACTCGTTTCCCTCCATATGCCTGTCCGGATTCGACATTTATTATACAATGACGTGCGTCAAATTTCAATGCCCGGCAAAATTTGCGCCCCGGCGCGGGCATCCCCTCCCCCTCCCCGAAAGGAGCCCGAACCCGTCCGCCGCCCCGCGCTCCGCATTGCTTTTCTCGGGCAACTGCGGTATACTGTGTAGGCGAAAACGCCTTTTTTTCCCGAAAGGAGGTCCCCATCCGGCATGCGCATCACCATGATCTGCATAGGCTCCACCGGCGACGTGCGCCCCTACCTGGTGTTGGGGCGCGAGCTCAGGCGCCGGGGGCATGAGGTGTCCATCTGCGCCTTTGCCAATTTTGCTTCCGCCGTGAAGGCCGAGGGGCTGGGCTTCAAGCCCGTCAGCGGCGATGTGAAAACCTTCATGGCCAATCTGATGAACGGGGCCAATGGCGTGGCGTTTCTCAAGCAGGTGCGCGACACCCTGCGGGAGTTTATCGAGCCGTTCCTTGCCGATCTGGAGGCCGCCACGGAGGACGCGCAGGCCATCGTGGGCACCTATTTCGGGCAGGTGTTCCAGTCCCTGGCGGAGATGCGGCATGTGCCCTATGTGCAGACGCAGTATTTCCCCATCGACCCCAACCCGCAGGCGCCCATCGCGTCGGCGCCGGGCCAGCGGGTGGGCAAGGCGTGGAACCTGGCGACCTACCAGCTGGGCCACCTGCTCATCAGCACGCTTGAGAAATACTACCTCTCCGACTGGCGGCAGTCGCGCGGCATGAGCCCCCGAAAGCTGGAGGCGGCGCCGTGCTATGAGCTGTGCGGGCACCTGATTCCGGTGCTCTATGCCATCAGCCCGCTGATTATGCCCCGGCCCGCGCGCTGGGGGGAGAACATCCACATGACGGGCTTCTGGCTGGACCGGCGCGAGAGCACCTACCAGCCGGACCCGGCGCTCGCGGATTTTCTCGCCGCGGGTGAAAAGCCCGTCTATATCGGCTTTGGCTCGATGACCGCCGGCGACATGGCCGAGACGCTGGACATCGCGCGCGAGGCCGTGCTTCTCAGCGGGGTGCGCGCGGTTCTGTCCACCGGCTGGGGCGGCGTGGACGTGCCCCCGGCGGAAAACCTGTACGTGGCGGGCTTCGTGCCGCATGACTGGCTGTTTGACCGGGTGAGCGCCGTGGTGCATCACGGCGGCGCGGGCACCACGGCGGCGGGCATCACGGCGGGACGGCCCACGCTGGTGGTGCCCTTCGGAGGCGACCAGCCCTTCTGGGCGACGCGCGTGCAGGCGCTGGGCCTCGGCCCGCATGCCATCCCGCGCGACCGGCTGACCGCGCCGCGCCTGGCGCGCGCCCTCGTCGACCTCACCGAGACGCCGAAGTACCGCGTGGCCGCGCGCGAGCTGGGCGAACGCCTGCGCCTGGAGCAGGGCGAGTTCATCGCGGCCAACATCATCGAGCACGAGCTGCGCAAATGGCTGCGCGAGGAGGACCGGGCCCCCGACCCGGTGCTGGAGCACAACCACGCCGAGCCGCCCGTGCCCGCCGGGCCGCCGGACTGACGGCCCCAACATCCTGCCTGAAAGGTGGTCCTTTTCATGGAGACCCGAACCCTGGCCGACCTCAAACCCGGCGAGAGCGGCGTGGTAGCCGCCGTCGGCGGCGAGGACGCGCTTCACCGCCACCTGCTGGACATGGGCATCACGCCCGGCGTGACCGTGCTCCTGCAAAAAACCGCCCCCATGGGCGACCCGGTGGAGATCCACCTGCGCGGCTACGCCCTGACCCTGCGCCTGGACGACGCCAGAAAAATCACCCTCCGGTGAGCGCCGGAAAAGATCGGCGCCAGCCGGGCTTTTCCGACGAGCGACAGCTTTTATAGAAAAGAGCGACTTTTTCATGCAATACACCTTTGCCTTGGCCGGTAACCAGAACAGCGGCAAAACCACCCTCTTCAACCAGCTCACCGGCAGCAGCCAGCACGTGGGCAACTGGCCCGGCGTGACGGTCGAAAAAAAGACCGGCGCGATGCTGCACCATCATCACGGTCAGCAGACCCACCTGGGCCTGCCGCGGCGCTTCCGGCGCGCGCATGAAAACGGGCAGGCGGTGCCGGATAAGTATTCGGACGTAACCATCGTGGATTTGCCGGGCATCTATTCCCTCAGCCCCTATTCGATGGAGGAAATCGTCAGCCGCAACTTCATCGTCCGGGAGAAGCCCGACGTGGTCATCAACATCGTGGACGCCACCAACCTTGAACGCAACCTCTACCTGACCCTTCAGCTGCTCCAGCTGGGGCGGCCCGTGGTGGTAGCCCTCAACATGATGGACGAGGTGCGCAGCCACGGCGACGTCATCGACCTGGCGGCCATGGAGAAGGGGCTGGGCGTGCCGGTGGTGGCGATCTGCGCGCGCAAGGGCGAGGGCCTGGACGAGCTGGTGCGCCGCGCGATGGACGCGGCGGAGAACCACCGTCTCCCGCCGAAGCTGGATATCTGCACCGGGGCGGCGCACAAGGCGCTGCACGCGATCCAGCATCTGGTGGAGCAGCCGGCGCAGGCGCACGGCATGACCTCGCGCTACGCGGCGACCAAGCTCTTCGAGGGCGACGCGCCCATGATGGAGGAGCTGGACCTTTCCGAGGACACGCGGCACATCATCGAGGAGATTCTCTCCGCCATGGAGCGGGAGGTGGGCATGGAGCGCGCGGCGGTGATGGCCGATACGCGCTACCGCTTCATCGAAAAGCTGCTCGCCACCTGCTACACGCGCGCCACGGAGGAGGGCGGCACCCTCACCGACCGGCTGGACCGGGTGCTCACGCATCCGCTGCTTGCGATTCCGGTGTTTTTGCTCATGATGCTGCTGGTGTTCTACATCACCTTCGGCCCGATCGGCACATGGCTGGCGGACGGCTTTGCCGCGCTGGTGCAGCAGGGGGTGGACGCGCTGGCGGCGGCGCTGGCGGGCCTGGGCGTGGCCGGCTGGGTGCGCAGCCTTCTGGTGGACGGCGCGCTCACGGGCGTGGGAAGCGTGCTTTCGTTCCTGCCCACGATTCTGCTGCTGTTCTTGCTCCTGTCCATTCTGGAGGACAGCGGCTATATGGCCCGCGCGGCGTTCCTCATGGATAAGCCGCTTCGAAAGCTCGGCCTCAACGGACGGGCCTTCATCCCGATGATGATGGGCTTCGGCTGCACGGTGCCCGCCGTGATGAGCGCCCGCAGCATGAACAACCAGCGCGACCGGCGCTTCACTATCCTCCTGACGCCCTTCATGAGCTGCGGGGCCAAGGTGCCCATCTATGCGCTCTTCACCCGCGCGTTCTTCGGCGGCCATCAGGTGCTGGTGATGAGCGCCTTCTACCTCACCGGCGTTGCGGTTTCCATCGTCGTGGGGCTGATTCTCAAGCATACCGCCTTTCACGGCGACGCCGCGCCCTTCATCATGGAGCTGCCCGCCTACCGCCTGCCCGCGCCGCGCAACGTGGCCCGGCAGCTGTGGGATAAGGCCAGCGATTTCTTAAAGCGCGCCTTCACCGTCATCTTTCTGGCCACCATGGTGGTGTGGTTTTTGCAGTACTTCACCTTCACCCTCTCGCCCGCGCCCGATATGGCGCACAGCATGCTCGGCGTCATCGCCGGCGCCATCGCGCCGGTGTTCGCCCCGGCGGGCTTTGGCACGGTGGAGGCGTCCACCGCGGTGCTCACCGGCGTCATGGCCAAGGAGAGCGTGGTCAGCACCCTGAGCGTGCTGGCCGGGGTGGACCCCGACAGCGCGCAGATGGTCACCGCCCTGCACGCGGTGTTCCCCACGGTGCTGCAGGCGGTTTCGTTCCTGACCTTCGTGCTGCTCTACATGCCCTGCGTGGCGGCCTATGCCGCCATGCGCCGCGAGATGGAGAGCGGCCGCCTGGCCACCCTGGCCGTGGCGGGGCAGACGGTGCTGGCCTGGGCCGCGGCCACGCTGGTGTTCCAGGTGGGGCGGCTTCTGGTCCTTGGCTGAGGAGGATGTGCAATGGGCCTTGTGCTGGATCTGGTAATTCTGGCCGCGCTGCTGGCGTGGGCCATCTGGGCGCTTCTGCGCCTGCGCCGGCGCCGCGGCTGCAGCGGCTGTGCCGGGTGCCCCTATGCGGGCTCCTGCAAAACCCAACGGGGAGACGATTCGCATGACTGATACCATCCGCCTCTACGGCCTTGTGACCGATTCCATCGTGGACGGGCCCGGCTTCCGCACGTCCATCTTCACGCAGGGATGCCCGCACCACTGCCCCGGCTGCCATAATCCCGGCAGCCACGACTTTGACGCGGGCACGGTCTATTCCCTGTCCGACGTGGAAGCGAAGTTTTCCAAAAATCCCCTGCTGGACGGCGTGACCCTCACCGGGGGCGAGCCGTTCTGCCAGGCGGCGGCGTGCGCGGAGCTGGCGCAGCGCGCGCACGCGCGGGGCCTGAACGTGTGGACCTACACCGGCTATACCTATGAAAAGCTCCTTGACATGGCCGCCTCGGACCCCGACGTGGCCGCGCTGCTTGACGCCACCGACGTGCTGGTGGACGGCCCGTTCGTCCTTTCCGAGCGCTCGCTGGAGCTGGACTTCCGCGGCAGCCGCAACCAGCGCCTGATCGACCTCAATCGCACCCGCGCCGCGGGTGAAATCGTGCTCTACACCCCGCCGGAGTGGTAGAGAGCGCGCGCGGTTGCCGCGGTGTTTCCCGCGTCCGGGGCGCTCTGCGGGCCTGGGCGCTGCGCTCTGCGCGCGGTTGGCGCGCATCAACCCCATCCATCCCGCGCCGCGAGTTCTCCGCGGCGCATTTTGGAGGAATCCGCCATGCTGACTTTGCTGGCCACGGGCGGCACCATCGCGTGCACACCCGGCAAGAATGGCCTTGAGCCCACGCTGGGCGCGGCGGACCTGCTGCGCATGCTCGGCCCCGCGGCGCCGGAGTCCGTACGCGCGCGGGACGTGTTCACCCTCGATTCCAGCAACGTGCAGCCGGAGGAATGGCGCGCGCTGGCCCGTGCGGCGCACGAGGCGCTCAAAACCTGCGACGGCGTGGTCATCACCCACGGCACGGACACCATGGCCTACACGGCGGCGGCGCTGTCGTTCATGCTGGCGGGCGAGCGCAAGCCCGTCATCCTCACCGGCTCGCAGCTGCCCATGAACCATCCCCTCACCGACGCGCGGCTCAACCTTCTGCGCGCCTTCGCGGCGGCGCAGGCGGGCGTGCCGGGCGTGTACGTGTGCTTTGGTGACCGGCTGATCTCGGGCGTTCGCTGCGTCAAGACGCACACCACCTCCATGGACGCCTTCTCCAGCGTCAACGCGCCGCAGGCGGGCCATTTCGACGTGGAGGGCGTGCACTTCAGCCATCCCCAGCGCTACACCCCGCCGCCCGGCGCGGAGGACCTGCCCCTTCGGGACGGCATCGACCCGCGCGTGTTTCTGCTCAAGCTCGTGCCCGGCACCTCGCCGGACGTGCTGCGCTTTGTGCGGGAAGCGGACTATCGCGGGCTGGTGATCGAGGCGTTCGGTCTGGGCGGCCTGCACTACATCCGCCGAAACCTCGTGCGCGCGCTGGACGCGCTGGCCAAAAGCGGCGTGCGCGTGCTGGTGGTGAGCCAGTGCCTCTACGAAAAGGCCGACCTTGGCATCTACGAGGTCGCCAGCGGCCTGGAGCCCTCGCGCGTGCGCGGGGGCGCGGACATGACCACCGAAGCCGCCGTGTGCAAGCTGATGTGGGCGCTGGGCCAGGACGACCCGGACCTGTGGCTGAGCCACCGGATCATCGGGGAATACCGCTAGCGCGCGGCGAAAACCGCCGCCGGTTGCTCAATCCTTCGCGCTTCCCTTCCCGCCTCCGGCCGCTCGAACCGCTCGCCCTCTGCGGCATCCGTTCGCATCTTCCCCCACCCAGCCCTTTTTCCAGCACCCAAAAGGCGCGGGAGCCATGCCGCTCCCGCGCCTTTTTTCTATTCCTTTTTATACCTCTTTTTCAAACAGCACCAGCGTCTCCGGGATCACGCCCTCGTGCAGCACGTCGGCGCGCCCCGCGAGGCGGAACCCCAGCCCCGCGTACAGCGCCCGCGCCGGGGCGTTGCCCTCGTAGGTGTCCAGCCGCACGGCGCGCATGCCCGTCTCCCGCGCGTGCGAAAGCGCAAACCGCACCATCTCCCGGCCGATGCCCCGCCCGGCGCACGCCGGGTCCACGCACAGCGTGTGCAGCACCAGCACGTTTTCCGGCGCGGCGGCCACCTGCCAGTCCGCGTCCCGGTAGCAGGGCGGCTGCTCGTGGTTGAGGATCATGCTCGCGCAGATGCCGCCCGCGCCATCCTCCTTCACATACAGCCAGCCCGCCTCCTGCGCGCGCCGCGCCGTCTCCCGCGTGGGGTATACGCCCCGCTTCCAGTTCGTCGCGCCCTGCCCGGCTTCCTCCCGGTCCATCAGCGCCTCATAGATGCGCGCCGCCGCGTCCACGTCCTCCTCCCGCGCCCTGCGTATCATCGCATTCCGTCCTTTCTCCGGGCCGCGCGTCCGGCCCGCGCTCCGGTCACCCGCCGCGCGCACGCCGCCCCGGCCTCAACAACCTCACGCGCTGCCCCGGCCTGCGCGCCCGCGCTCCGGCCACGCACAACCGCGCCCCGGCCACGCACACCCGCGCCCCGGCCTCAATGCCTCAACGCCTCACGCGCCGTCCCGGCCTCCGGTCCAGTCTCCGCCGGCATCGCCGCGTTTCTTGCGCCTACAGGCGCTCGCAACGCTTGCATTTTGTGCTGCGGCACAGGGCTTGGGGC
>UQEF01000105.1 GCA_900540045.1 uncultured Eubacteriales bacterium
GACACAGCCAAAGGCCGTGTCCCGCGTTTTTCCATTGCTCCTGCTCCGCAATAAAAGCCCATCCCGATGGCCTGAGACGGCCGCCGCCCGTCTCAGGCGGTGCGCATGTCCTCCAGCCGCTTTGCGCTGGTATGCGCGATGGGTTCCCATTTTTCCTGCTTTTTCACAAAGCTCAGCAGCGTGAGCACCATCTGGCTCATCAGAAACACCCAATAGGCCAGAATGCCCTTGGCCATGCCGGAAAGCGATTCATTCTTCAGCGCCACGGTGAACGCGGCGAATACCGCCGAACCCACCACGCTTGCCACAAAGCCTCCGGCCGTCATCAGCGCCGCCAGCATCATGCCGTGCAGCATGATGCCGCCGAAGGTGATGCCGCTGCCCAACAGCGTGAGCACCAGCCCCGCGATCCCCAGCACTACGCTGGCAAGCTGCACCATCGGCACGAGAAACGTGAGGTACATGTCCAGGCAGATCAAGCTGCCGTGCAGTACAAAGCTGCTGAACAGGCCGTGGCCGTAGTTCTGCAGCCCCTGCAGGCTGCCGGTCGTCCAGCGGCGGCGCTGCTTCCAGCTCTGGCGGAATGTAAGGGGCTGCTCGTCGTAGATGAGGGCCTCGGGCACAAAGTGCACACGTTCGCCCAGCATGGCGCACTGGGCGCTGAATTCATAATCCTCTGTCATGGTAACCGTGTGCCAGCCGCCCAAACGGCGCAGCAGCGCAGTGGTAACGGCAAAGCCGCTTCCGTTCACCAGCGCGGAGAGGTGCAGCGCGCTGCGCGCACCATTGTAGAAACGGTTCAGCATCCAGTAGCAGATAGAATAACAGCCGGAGATCGCGCTCTGTTCGGGATTCTTGCTGTCGCGGAAACCCTGCGCCACCTGTGCGCCGCTCACCAGCGCATCGTTCATACGCGCCAGGAACTGGCCGTCCACCAGATTGTCCGCATCAAAAACGCACATGGCATCGAACTCCTCCGCCAGCACGATTTTATCCACCACCTGGGTGAGCACCTCGCCCTTGCTGCGGATGACGCCCTCCGGACGGAAAATGCGCGCGCCGCGCCCGGCAGCCACTGCCTCGGTGTCGTCGGTGCAGTTGTTGGGCGCGACGATCACCTCATACAGCTCGCGGGGATAATCCTGCCCATACAGGCTGTCCACCAGATGGCCGATCACCGCCGCCTCGTTGCGTGCCGCCACCACAAGTGCAAAGCGTTTTTCAGGCTTCGCCTGGGGCGCCGCAGGCAGTTTTTTGCGCAGGCCGAACAGTGCGACCACACCGAAATAAACGGCGTACAGGCAAAGCGGGATGCTCAGCACAAAAACGATCCGTGTCAGAATCAAAGTCACCATTTGGGGTTCATCTCCTTTAAAGGGCCGAAGCCCGGTAAATTCCGTGTTTTTTTCATTCCATGCCTATAATACGAGACAGCGGCCGATTTGTCTGCAAAATCGGGAGAAATTTTCAGAAAAATTTTCGTCCGGCATAGCGCGGCGCATTTTTTCATAAGTTTTAGCAATCATGGGCCTCTTTGCCCAAATCAAAAAAGGGGAGAAACGCATGCTGCAAAACACATCTGCGGGCTTGTCCGAAGCCGAGGCAAAAGCCCGCCTTGCGAAAGTGGGCGAAAACCGCCTGCGCGGGAAAAAGGGAGCCAGCGTGGCCGCCATGTTCTTCTCGCAGTTCAAGGACCTGATGATCCTGATCCTGGCGGCGGCCACGCTCATCTCTGTGCTGATGGGCGAGGGCACGGAAGCCATTACCATTATAATCATCGTGCTGATGAACGCCACCATGGGCTTTCTGCAGGAATACCGCACGGAAAAAACGCTGGAAGCACTGAAAGAGCTTTCGGCGCCCACGGCGCGCGTGCGCCGCAGCGGCAGGGAACTGGAGGTCGGCGCGCGTACCGTGGTGCCCGGCGACGTGCTGCTGTTCGAGGCCGGCGATAAGGTAGCGGCGGACTGCACGCTGCAAACCGGTGTGCAGGTATCGTGCAACGAGGCCATGCTCACGGGCGAGAGCCTTCCCGCCGCAAAGCAGCCCGGAGACAGACTGTACATGGGCTGCATCGTGATGACGGGCCGGGGCGAAGGCGTGGTGACGGCCACCGGCATGGAGACCGAGATGGGAAAGATCGCCGGGATGATGGAAACCGCCGGCGAGGAGCCCACCCCCCTGCAGCTCAAGCTCAAACAGCTGGGACGGTTCGTGGCCGTGGCCTGCGTCACCATCTGTCTGGCCGTCGGCTTCCTGGGCTTTTTGCAGGGCAACGATTTTCTGGAGATGCTTCTCACAGGCATCTCCCTCGCCGTAGCCGCCATCCCCGAGGGCCTGCCCGCCATCGTAACCATCACGCTGGCGCTCAGCGTCAACCGCATCCTGCGGCGCGGCGCCGTCATCCGCAAGCTGCACGCTGTGGAAACACTGGGCTGCGCAGGCGTTATCTGCACAGACAAAACCGGCACCATCACGCAGAACAAAATGACGGTACAGCGCATCTGGGTGCCCGGGCGCACACTGAACGTCTCGGGCAGCGGTTACAGGGCGCAGGGCGCCGTGGAGGAAAACGGCCGTCCCGTACAGGCCGCGCGGGACGCGGCACTGGGGAGGCTGTGCGAGGCCGCCTCCCTGTGCACCACCGCGCACATCACCCGCGCCAAAGACGTCTACGACGTGATGGGCGACCCGACCGAGGTTGCCGTGCTGGTGGCCGCCGCCAAGGCCGGCGTAACAAAAGAGGCGCTGCTGCAGCAATATACCGTCATAGGCGAAAACCCATTCGACGCCGCACGCAAACGCATGAGCGTGACCGTGAGCGGTCCCGGCGGCGTACGCCTGCTGTGCAAGGGCGCGCCCGATATGCTGCTGGCCCGCTGTACGCATATCGAAACCCCCGCAGGTCCGCGGCTGCTGGCCCCGCGGGACCGCGCCGATATCAACGCCGCCTGTGCCCGCATGGCGGGCGAAGCGCTGCGCGTGCTGGGCTTCGCGGAAAGCAGCCCCCCCGCCGCCGGGGAGGAAAAGCTGTGCTTCTTGGGCCTGATGGGCATGCTGGACCCGCCCCGGCCCGAGGTGCGTCCCGCCGTACAGCGGTGCCGCGAGGCCGGCATCAAGCCTGTGATGATCACCGGAGATTACAAGGAAACAGCGCTGGCCATTGCCCGGGACGTAGGCATCGCCCGCGCGGGGGACGGCGTGCTCTCGGGCACGGAGCTGGACGCGCTGTCCGATTCGGAGCTTGCCGCGCGGTGCATGCGCGTCTCTGTTTACGCCCGCGTTTCCCCCGCCCACAAGCTTCGCATCGTGCGCGCATACAAGGCGGCGGGCCAGGTTGTCGCAATGACAGGAGACGGCGTCATCGGGCAATGCCACCTTGCCCCCCGCCGCCGGGCGATGTACAGGATGCATGCCTCCAAAGGATACAGCAAAGCCGGAGGCCGCATTCAAAGCACCCTCCGGCTTTCCGCACGGACAACCGTATCCGGCATGGTGTCCCCGACTGGAATCGAACCAGCGGCCTAACGCTTAGGAGATGGCCCCAGTGCATATATTCCCTATCAACAGGGATAAAGAAAATGCAGTTATATCAAGGCTTTTCTCCATGTTCTCTATAAACCTTGTACAAGCAAAATCAAGCAAAAACAAAGGATTTTAGCCCCCTATTGTTTGCACTCTGTTTGCAAAGGCGCGAAATTTGGCGTTAGCCAAAAGTTCAATTCCCGTCGAGACTTAATTATATTCATGGTATCGTGGACATAGTTTACCATACATAGAGGTTCATTACAAGAGGTATTGAGCCAGTGAAAGTGCCTGTTTTATCTTTCTCAGGAAAGGTAAAGCAGGCACTTTTTTTCATATCTAAACTTAGAAAGAAATGAGGTGAAATCATGAATACACAGATTATTGCCATAGCCAACCAAAAAGGTGGTGTCGGCAAAACAACCACTTGTGCCAATCTTGGAATTGGTCTGGCGCAGTCCGGGAAGAAAGTCCTTCTGATTGACGGAGACCCACAGGGAAGCCTGACCATCAGCTTGGGCAATCCTCAGCCTGATAAGCTGCCCTTTACACTGTCAGACGCTATGGGCCGTATTTTGATGGATGAACCAATTCGTCCCGGCGAGGGTATCCTGCACCACCCTGAGGGCGTAGACCTGATGCCTGCGGACATCCAGCTATCTGGTATGGAGGTATCTCTGGTAAACGCTATGAGCCGAGAAACCATTCTGCGACAATATCTGGACACGCTGAAGGGGCAATACTCCCATATCCTTATTGATTGCCAGCCCTCCCTGGGTATGCTTACGGTCAATGCACTGGCTGCCGCTAATAGGGTTATAATCCCCGTCCAGGCAGAGTATCTTCCAGCTAAAGGTTTGGAGCAGCTTTTGCAAACTATCAATAAGGTTCGCAGACAAATCAATCCCAAGCTGCAAATTGATGGGATTCTGCTGACGATGGTAGACAGCCGAACCAATTTTGCCAAAGAAATCTCCGCTCTTCTGCGCGAAACCTATGGCAGTAAGATCAAGGTGTTTACATCAGAAATTCCTCATTCTGTCAGGGCTAAAGAAATCAGTGCTGAAGGAAAAAGCATTTATGCCCATGATCCTAATGGCAAAGTGGCTGAGGGCTACAAAAATCTGACGAAGGAGGTATTGAAACTTGAAAAGCAGCGCGAAAAAAATAGAGCTGGCCTCAGTAGATGACCTGTTTTCTACAGAAGAAAGTCGGCAAGACGAGCAACTGGAAAAAATTCAGGAAATTCCCCTATCTGAACTGCATCCGTTCAAGGATCACCCCTTCAAGGTCAAGGATGATGATGCAATGATAGAAACCGCAGACAGCATCAAAAAGTATGGTGTGTTGGTTCCTGCGATTGCCAGACCACTGCCTGATGGCGGTTATGAGCTGGTAGCCGGTCACAGACGCCGCAGAGCCAGCGAATTGGCCGGAAAAGAAACCATGCCTGTCATTGTGCGCGACTTGGATGACGATGCTGCCACAATTATTATGGTTGACAGCAATTTGCAGCGAGAAAATCTGCTCCCCAGTGAAAGGGCTTTTGCCTACAAAATGAAGCTGGAAGCCATTAAACATCAAGGAGCAAGAACAGACCTGACTTCTGTTCAAGTTGAACAGAAGTTGAGCGCCAGAGACCAGGTGGCAAAAGAAGCCGGTGAACGAAGCGGTATCCAGGTAATGCGATATGTTCGTTTGACTGAACTGATTCCAGAGCTTTTGGATATGGTGGATGAAAAGAAAATCGCATTTAACCCAGCCTATGAACTCTCTTTTTTGAAACCGGACGAACAGCAAATGCTGGTGGAAACAATGGACTATGAGCAGGCTACCCCTTCTCTCTCTCAGGCTCAGCGAATGAAAAAGTTCAGCCAGGAAGGGAAATTGTCAGAAGATGTGATGCTTGCCATCATGTCAGAGGAAAAAAAGGGTGATCTGGATAAAGTGACCTTGAGCAGCGATACCTTGCGAAAGTATTTCCCCAAAAGCTATACACCGGCCAAAATGCAGGAAACCATTATTAAACTGCTGGAACAATGGCAGAAAAAACGCCAACGAGATCAGGAACGATGAAGGGAGAGCCTATGAAAGATATTGCAGCAAGGGAACTGAAAGGCCACAACATTCTTGCAGTGGAGCGATTTTGGGACAGCACTTTCTGGATGATTGAGTTTACTGTCTTGCGCCCTACTGCTTATGGAGAACCTGGTGACGAAATGAGGCTTTTTCTCACAGAGGACGGGTATCAGTCAGCTCTGCAAAGCCAGCAGCGTCGAGAAATCAAAATTAAGAGATATGCCCATGTTATTGAGGGGCATATCCTCGACTTCAAGCCTAAAAAACACCGTCGTTCATAACCGATACAACGAAAGGAAAGGAATGAATATGTGTACTGTAAGAGAAATCCGAGAAGCTATTCAAGAAGATTGCCGCTCACAGCGTGATATGGAATCCACCGAGATTGACCGTGTTTTTCAAACCTTACCATTTTCTCAGGAAAGGGATCTGTTTGATAAACCACCAATGCCAAAACGCCCCTACCGACGCAAGAAAAAAGATACAGACAGACCCTAACCGCTGCCACAATTCTTTTATGAATTGCGGCTTTTTTCATACCTGAGAAATGAAAGGAGTGAAGTAAATGGCTGTTTTTCGTGTAGAACGCACTGGCGATTACACGGTTATGAGCAATTTTCATCTAAAAGACAAACGACTTTCTTTGAAGGCAAAGGGTCTCTTGTCGCAAATGTTATCTCTGCCTGATGACTGGGATTATACGCTGTCAGGACTCAGCTATATCAATCGAGAAAGCAAAGATGCAATCCGCTCTGCTGTCAATGAGCTTGAAACAGCCGGATACATTCGGCGCAGACAGACAACTGATGCTTCTGGTAAATTCGCAGCCAATGAGTATACCATTTTTGAGCGTCCCATCGAGGGAGAACCGATGTTGGATAAGCCGTTGTCGGAAAACCCGATAACGGTAAACCCGTCAGCGGTAAATCCGTTACCGGAAAATCCAACACAATTAAATACTAAGAAATCAAATACCCAAAAACAAAATACTCATGGATCAAATACCGATTCCATTCCCTTCCGGGAAACAGCGGCGGTAATACCGCCGGAACGGAAAGGAAGGGATGCGATGTCTGTCACAGAGATAGAAAATTATCGGGAATTGATTTTGGAGAATATCGAGTATGACTGTCTGAAGCAGCGTTATCCTCTCTACCTGGATGACCTGAATGAGATCGTAGAGCTGTTGGTAGAAACGGTCTGTGCCAAACGAAAGACCACCCGGATCTCTGGTGCGGACTTTCCTCATGAAATTGTACGCTCCCGCTTTTTGAAGCTGGACAGCTCTCACATCGAGTTTGTCATGGACTGTCTGCAAAAGAACACCACCCAGGTACACAACATCAAGCAGTACCTGCTTGCAGTGCTGTTCAACGCTCCTACCACCATGAATAACCACTACACTTCACTGGTAAATCACGATATGCACGCAGGCGGCTGGTAATCAGCCGCTTTTGTATTACACCAAAGGAGGCACAGCATGAATCAGATTGAAATTTTCAATAGTCCAGAGTTCGGAAGCATTCGCACTTTGGAACAGAATGGCAAAGTATTATTTTGCGGTACAGATGTGGCAACAGCGCTGGGATATACCAATCCACGCAAAGCCGTCCGCGACCATACCAGGGGTGGAACGAAATGTTCCATAGGGGTCCAGACTGGGAAAAAGGCAGATGGAAGCCCCGCGGTACAAATGGTCGAAATGCTCTTTATCCCCGAAGGTGATCTATATCGTCTGATCGCCCATAGTAAACTGCCGTCAGCGGAACGGTTTGAACAATGGGTGTTTGATGAAGTTCTACCTGCCATTCGCAAGCACGGAGCCTATCTCACAAAAGAGAAGTTGTGGGAGATAGCCACTTCTCCGGAAGCTCTGATAAAGCTCTGCTCCGAGCTGCTTGCTGAGCGGGAAGAAAATGCGTCGCTACGAGAGGAAAATGCCCTGCTGGAGAGTAAGGCAGCCTTTTATGATTTGTTCATCGACCTCAATCACAGTACCAACCTCCGCACCACCGCCAAAGAGTTGCTTGTCCCGGAGCGTCGGTTTGTCCGTTTCCTTCTGGAAAAGCGTTTTGTGTACCGCACCGCATCCGGTAATGTACTGCCCTATGCAAAGCCAGCCAATGAAGGACTGTTTTGTGTCAAAGACTACTGCAATCACGGGCATATCGGCTCCTATACGCTGATAACCCCGCAAGGCAAACTCTACTTTGCTCAGCTGAGAGACATGATTTTGATGGTTGTATGAGAGTGGGAAAGGAAGTGAGTTTTATGCCAGAAGGCAAAACAATCGGTCAGCTGATGGAAGAAATGCGCCAGAAAGCTGGAGCGCAGAACTATCACGGCCATGACTACATGGATCTCCAGCGATTTGCTGAGAACACCCGGCACATGATTATTTTTGATGTGCTGACGCATGACTCCCCGGTGGGCTGGAAAGGTGAACGAACCCGCCTGTTTTTGTCAGATAAGGGCTATGAAAAAGCTCTGGACAGTCAGGCAAAGGGACAGATCAAGATTCTCAGTCATGCAAAGGTCAGAAATGGAGATTTGCTCTATGACCGTTCTGAGCAAATTCGTTGAGGGCGGTTCGATGAAGAAATACCTTCTCCGGCGGCTGGTGGTCCCGCCTTAGAAATAAATGCACCACCCCTGCACATTTTGTGGAAAGGAGGCGATGAAAATGCAGGAAGA
>UQEF01000106.1 GCA_900540045.1 uncultured Eubacteriales bacterium
CCGACACTGCCAGCCGCAGATTGGTCGCCACCCGAAACGCCGACAGATGGGAGCACATCAGCGCTGCAATATAAATAAGGTAAGACAGCACCGCGAATAGCACTGCCATCCAGCCGTAATGAGGAATGTTCACCGCCTGCGCATAATCCGGCGCAGCGGCCAGTACATCCCGCAGAATCATCCAGATATAGAGGAACGGCACCAGCGCCGACAGCGCGCTGATGGCGGAAAGCACCCAGGAGGCATAGGTAAAAACCCGATACCTGCCCGCATAGCCCATCAGGCGGGAAAAGTCAGATTGTTTTTTCAATAAAATCACATCCTTACCGATAAGCGCGCCTGCGCACCCGTCTGAATCAAGCGGGTGCGCAGGCACCGTTTATTCTGCCGCAGATAAATTTTCCGTGGTAAAAAGCTCAATGACATTTTCCATGGTTGCCTGATCGTAATCCTCCGCAATCGCGGCGGCATTCCAATAGGCATAATTGCCCTCGAACCAGCTTTGAAGATCACTCAGATCCTCCGCATAGCGAAACTCCAGATGATAGGTGGTTTCCATGGTGTCGGGCGAGAAGGCAAAATAGGTAAACTGGCCGGAATTTTCATCCTCGCTCTGATAGAAGATGAAGCCGTTTTCGTTCTCCTCATCCAGCAGCTTATAGGTGTGGGAGAAAACCTCCTGTCCCTGCGCGTCCAGACCGGTGATCGTGTGACCGTCCATCACAAACTTGTCCACGCCGCCCAGAAAATAGCAGTTAAACGCCATGCTGTCCGGGTCTGCCGCGTATTTTTCCGCCGCCTCCGGGCCGTAAGGCTCCGCCATGCACATTCCCAGCAGCATATCCGTGGCAGTCTCCGCGTTCTCCGCGCCTGCCAGCGGCGTGGTGGCATCGATCCAGATATTCCGATACTCGGATTTTGACAGCTCCGGGAACAGCTCCACATACGTGCCGCTGATGGTGGTCAGATAATCGTCGGTCACCGCGCTCTGGTCAGTCGGCGGCGTCTGTTCATCCGTTTTCGCCTGGCCGCAGCCGGCAGCCGACAGCAGGCAGATCACGCAAAGCACAAAAGCAGCAAATTTCTTTTTCATACAGTACCTCCTAAAACTCTTTGGTTAGCTTCCTCTAACCGCCGGGTATTCTAACACGCTTTGCGTTTTTAAACTACTCCGTTTTGTTTTTGATGCTCCGTTTTACCGCATTCTTTTTATCGGCACGATAGCGGGACGGTGTCTTGCCGTACCGCTTTTTGAAGCTCTCTGAAAATTTGCTGGCGTTGTCATAGCCTGCTTGCTGCGCGATCTCCGTAACAGACTTCCCGCTGCGAACCAGCTCCACTGCCGCCTGCTCCAGGCGATATTCCTTGATATATCGGTAGATCGGCACGCCATAGACCTGCTTGAAGAGCTTTTGCAGATGCGATACCGATATCTCATGCTCCGCCGCAAGGCTGGCGAGGGATATGTATCCCTCCCGGTTTGTCAGCAAGTGATCCCGGAGATGGTGCGCAAGAACCGTCTGCTTGGACGAGCAATATAACCCCGCCGTATTCTCCTGTGGAATACGCCCAAGTAGCATCAGAAGTTCCAGCGTCTTGAGCTGCAAAAAGCCGGGATCTTCATAGAACGCACTTTCGTAAAGCTCCCGGAATACATGCTCACAGCGCGGCCCCGCAGCGCCGACCATATACCATTTACAGCCCAGAAGATTTTGCTTCCATGCGGCAAAATCCACTGAAAACGCAGGTGCGTTCTGCTTTATCCAATTTCCCGCGGCGGCCGGTTCAATCTCCAGACAGATTCCCTCGTAGTAGCCCAGCGGAAAGCAGGACGCCGAACTGCTTCCGTGAAAGCCATCGTAGCAACTGACCGCCATGTCGCCCGGCTTCAGAAGAACACGATCCCGCATGGAAAAGCTGGTTTCAAACCGTCCGTTCACGCAGAAATTGACTTCCAGCCTCCCGATCTGTGTCCGAATTTCTGTGTACGCCTCCATTTCCAGCCGCAGCAGCATGATTCCCACGCCGTCAAACAGCCGGTAGTAGTGGATTTCTCCGTTACCATCCGCATGTTCAAAGCCATCTATTTGTCCGGGGAAGCCGGAAACCACGCCCGTTTTGTCATGAAAAAAGATGTCAATCATATTGTTTATACCAAAATTCTCATGATCATTTTCTCCTTCTCCTTAACGGTTTCTGCGGTATCCCGCCTCATCCCGGTATTCGGGATGGTCGCGCAGATATGGGTCTTTATCGCCACAGATGGTATAGTCACACTTGCAGCCGTCCACGCAGGTGCCCTTCCGCACCAAGCGGGCGTGAAGCAGTTCCATGGAGGCAAAGTCCACATTGCACAGGGCAGGCATAATGTCCGTCAGACCATGCTTTACGGCAAACTCCGCCGCCGGGCAGGCGGTAAATTCGTAATAGATGGGTTTGTCCTTGTCGTAGGGCGCAATGTGCATCTCGTAATCGTGCCACCTGCTGCACTGCTTTTCGGCGTTCTGAAATGCCAGATACATCAGCTTCTTAAAAAAGGGTTTGTTGCAGTCCACGAATCTGGAGAGCTTGCGGAAGGCAGGCAGGATCAGATTTTCCTCGATTTCCTCGATCTCCCGAAATGAAACAACATCCCGGCACACGGCATAACAGCTCATAATGGCGATGCAGTCGTAGGTGCCGCCCGCGCCGTTGTGGAAGTTTTTGCTGCCGCCGAGGTCGGTGCGCCAGTCCGAGAGAAATTCTACATACTGCAGCTGCACCCGTTCCCAAACGGCCTCCCGCTCCGTTTCCGGGTAATGCAGGGCGATTTTCGCCTGTATCTCCTTTTTACACGCCCCGGAATACAGCACATGGCAGCTGCGGTCAAATTGTAGTTTGCTGTCTTTCATACCTTTTCCTTTTGCAGGCTGCACTGATGTGCCGCCTGTCCGAATTCAAAGTATTTCAATGCTACTCCGCCTCATACTCGTTTCTTTTGGTACCCGCAGTCGCAGTAAGGGCCGCCGGAGGCAAGGGTATACTGCCGCACAAAGTTCGTCACGCCGCCCGCCTCGCTCATGGCGTAGTCCAAATGGCACATGGCGGGTGTCAGGTCATAAAGCCCCAACTCCTGCATCAGCGTGCAGATGCCGCACTTCGTAAAGCGCCCCTCATAACCGCTGCCGTCGGGATACTCGTAAAAGTCCATATTCCACGAGTAGGGGTTGCGGTCAGCCGCCCTCCGGGCGGCGGTGGCTTTCATGGCGGCAATGTCCTTTGCGGTAAACTTGCTTTTTCCGCTCCTGCGGCAGAACCACTTCATCAGCGGCGTCATCTGGGCATTCTCATAGTATACCGTCAGCGACTCCGTATCCGGCCGCCTCGGCATACAGAGAACGAACGCCCCCAGCATGGCGCAGCCAATGATGTTCATGCTGAACCGATCACCTTTTTCAAATTCAGGCAGCTTTGCGATGATCTCTTTGTACTTCAGTTTTGCGGTCTTTCGGATTGCTTTTGCGGTTTTAGCATCATAACCAAACACCTCTGTCAGTTGCTTTTCAAATGACTTTGCAAATACTGCCCACATTGCCATGGGCATTCCGATATACTTCATCGCTTTCCCTCCATAATGTCCTTCACCAACTGCGCCCAGCGCTCCGGATAACAGGCCAGCAGTTCCTCGTGCTGCAAGTCCTGCTTGTGAATGACTGGGTTTGCAAAGTGCCGTTCATAGCGCTCGCGGTATTTCTCGCCCATTTTGAGCGCATAGAAAATATGAATCTCTGTTCCCGGAACGTTGATCTTGTCCGGCAGCGGGGAGACAAGGTCGGAATAGAACTGATTCTTGCAGCTCTGCACGGTCACATAGGGTCGTGCGCCGCCGAGCATCTCCATGAACGCTTGCAGATAGCCGCCCATTTCCGACTTTCGCTGCGCGAGGCGTTTTTGCAGCAATCGACTCTTGAACCGTCCGTCCCGTATCACCGGGTAGATCAGCGGCAGCAGCAGATTTGTTTGCAGCTTTGCCGCAAGGGGAGATGCTTGGTCAAGATCAGAGCTGCCGAGAATTCCGTAATCCATATGAATATTCCCCCGCGCCGCCAGCAGCCCCACAAAAGAGCCGCCCAGCGAGCAGCCATAGCCCGCCCGGATATGTCCGCCGCAATGTTTCTGAATGTAAGCTTCTATTTTCTCTGTTTCCTCTGGCATAGTGGGAAACTCGGTATGTTCCGTTTCATCGAAGCCATCGTAGCTGACGCAGAGGACGCGATACCTGTCCGACAGCAGCGGAATGACCCGTCCAAAATTGCCCCTCCAGTGGCAGCAGGTGCCGGGAAGCAGTAGGATGGCCGGGGCATTTTCTGCGCCGAAGGAATAAACCTTCATCTCCCTACCCCCTTGAGGAACCCACTCTTTGCCATTTTCTCCGTGTCGTCCGATTCATCATAAGCGTCATAAGGCGCGGTGGGGTCGGGAACTCGCTTTTTGAACGGTGAGCAAAGCTTATCCTTATGGGCAAAGGCGAACTCGAAGTTGTCCGTCCAGCCGGTGTGACCGGTGAGAAACAGCGGATGCAGGTCACGGCTTTGCAGTTTCTGCTCCAGCGCCGCCAGCGACTTTACCGCCAGTTTGTTGCTTTCTGCCAGAGAGGAAATGAAACTGTAGCCGCCGTCCGCGCCGAACCAGAGAGTGTCGCCGGTGAAGAGATATTTGTCGTCAATGAGATAGACCATATGCCCCCATGTATGGCCGGGGACGAGAAAGCACTCAATTTTGATGCCGTCAATCTCGAAAGTCTCGCCGTCATGCAGCAGCACCTTTTCGTTGTTAATTGTGACCTGCGGCAATTTATAGAGATGATATATGACTTTTCGCCGCACCTCGCCGGTGAGATACCGGTTTTCAATCTCGCCGATATAGAGCTTTGCGCTCCGGAACAAACCGGGGCTGTCTGCCTCCACCGCGCCCACGTGGTCGGTGTCCTGATGAGTGATGAGGATGTGCCGGATGGACTGCGGGTCGATGCCCAGCCAGCCCATTTTTTCTGCCAGCCGGTCGTAGTTGTACCCGGCATCGATCATGATGGTGGTGTCGCCCTTGCGGTAGAAGAAGATGTTCGCCACCCACTCCCGCACGCAGGCCACGCGCTCATCCACCCAACCGGTGTTCAGCGGCTTGAAGATTTCCTTGCCGCGGTACATCTTGCTCATTTCTCTTTTCTGAAATTCGGTCGCTTTCTTTGACATCAGTATTTCCTCCTTACAGCAGCAGCCCGAGTCCCGCAAGGAGCAGGGAAATCATGGCCATTCCCAGTGTTCCGAACAGCCATTTCTTTTGCTTGTCTGATTTCGAGATGTACGGCATCAGATCCTCTGTCCCCGGTATCACCCACGCCTTGGTGTGTCCGACCCAATAGCCGTCGATGCCAAGCCGGTCGATGAGATTCATCACAGACAGGATTACAAAGCACTGCCAGAAACCGCCCCAAAATGTCTGCGCACCGTTGACGGCATACACGCAAATCAGCACATAAGCAAGATATCCCGGAACGCAGATCAGCTTGAAGCGCAGCGAGTTTTGCTTGATCTTTTCCTTTGTGGTCAGACCCAGCGCAACGCACCGTTCCTGTACCTTCGAGTCATACAAATGCGCCATGCCGACAGCGCCCTTGTGGATGCCGATGGCGCACACCAAGACCAGCAGCGCCCCCAGCCCCAGTCCTTCCAGAATCGCTTGCAGCAGCATTCCTTATTCCTCCCGCTTCTGTCCTGTCACGCAGAGCCAGCCCATTTTGTTTTTATGAATTTGAACATTGCAGAATCCGGCGTTTTCCAGAAATGTTTTCAGCTCATCGCCGCTGTATATGGTCATGCCGCCGATAATCTCCGTCCACTTCTCATCCTTGTCCGTATCGCCACTGCTCTCGTTGCAGATGAGAAAGGTTCCGCCGGGCTTCAGGACCCGATAAACCTCCCGAAAACACTGCGGCAGATTCGGCCAGAAGTAGACCGTTTCAAAAGCGGTCACGGCGTCAAACCAGTCCGAGGCAAAAATAATCCGCTCTACGCTGCCCTGCCATATGGCGCAGCGTCCACTACCGATTGCCGCTGCGTTGTGCCTGCGTGCCTTTTCCACGCTGACGGGCGAATAATCGACGCCCTTCACCACACCCTGCGGGCATTTTTTCAGCAGCTTCCGGATATTGGCCCCGCCGCCGCAGCCGCAGTCCAGCACCTTGGCATTTGATGAAAGCGGCAAGAACTTCATGCCCCAATCTGCAAGGGGCGCATGGAACAGATTCATCATGTTCAGCATGACTTTCCCACCAAAGCCGGTAGGCTTGCGGGTGTTTTCGAAAAACGACATCCTTCGTCACTCCTTTTCCAGAACGATGATCTTATTGGAAATATTCCGCACGGCGGGCAGCCTGTCCAGCAGCTTGTAAATTGGCGCAAACGCCGCCATACCCTCGGTTAAGCTGTGTTCCTCCACAAACCGAAAATCCGGCAGCAGTTCGGCAAGTGCTTTCCCATTCTTGATTCCCCAGTTGAATTTTGCGTTGCTTGCGTCAATGGATTTTTCCTTGAAGTGCCGCACCATCGTAGGATTCATGGTTTCCACAAATATAGTAGCTTGGGAAAAGCGGCTGGAAATCACTGCGAAAATTTGTTGCACATCTTTTGCGTTCAGATACATGGTCAGCCCTTCCATGAGAATCAGCACCGGCACATTCTGCTCGCTGATTTCTCCGCCCCAATCTTCCATGGCGGACATGGCAATCTGCGAAATCGTGCCGCTTTCCGGCAGAAGCTTTTCCCGCACCGCCATCGTTTCCGGCAGGTCGAGGTTATACCAATGCGCATAACCCGACATCCGATAGCAGCGGGTATCCAGCCCGCAGGCGATATTGACGACCACCGCACCTGAATGCGCCGCAAGCCACGATTTTGTCAGTTTATCCAGCACAATGGTGCGGGCAATGACGCCGCTGCGCATGGCCGTATCCTTGTCCGCAAGGGAAAAATCGTAGTCCAGCTTTTCGATGAGTTCTTCCGCTTTTGCGTCGTGGATCGCACCTCTGCCGCTGCTCTCTTTCGCCCTTGCATAAACGGTTTGCAGCATGGTCTCTGGCACGCCGGAGAGCTTGATTTTTTCTCTCATGTCATATTTCCTCCGCTTGCGTAGTCAGAAATTTTTCCGCATACCGGCAGAATTTTTCCGGGTGTACCATCACCAGCTCCGCATGGGCCATCTTGGGGATGCCATGGATGCGCGCCTTAGGAAAATAGCGCTTGATGAACCGGATATCCCGCCTGCGATCCTTCTTTTCGTCGTCACCGTACCAGTAGGTGATCTTTGTGCCAATTTTCGCTGGGAGCTTCGGAAGCGCATAGTTGTTGGCAGACCAGAATATATTACGGATCGTTCGGTCTGAAAAGGTTTTCAGATAGGCCGCCATGGCGTCATATTCCTTTTTAGGGTCATGCCCTGCCGGGGTAAACCGTTCCGGCGGAAAAGCCGCTTCCAGTACCTTTCGGCTGTTTGCCGCCATTTTGAAAGACAGCACATCCCGCGCCAGCAGCAGCTTTCGCACCAAGAAGGGCAGCTGATAGGGTGTGATCCCGCCGTCAATGATGGCTCGGCCGATGGGCATTTCTCCCAATGCCAGCATACGGGTCAGACAGGCTCCGCCCATGGAACAGCCATAGGCCCCGTCCAGTTGTGAGATGCCGCAGCTTTTCAGGTAAGAGATCACCGCATCCACAGTCTGCTCCACGGAGGTGAAGTCCCCGGGGTACTCCGGCTGATGGCCGTCATACACCACCTGAAAAATGTGCCAGCTCTGAGATAGCTGTGCGACCGTGTCGTCAAAAGCCCACACCGGCTCTGCCGTGCAGGGGAAAAACAGCAGCGTCCGCCCATGTTCCTGCCCGTGTTCCAATATCTGCATGATTCATCCCTCCAATTTTACGCACTCTGTATAAGCCAGCGGAAATGAGGCTCTCAGCACGGTGCTTTTCTGCACCGTCCAGCCGTTTTGCCGCAGAAATGCCAGATATTCCTCGCTCGTCCACCTGCTGTACAGCGGAAAGCCCGCC
>UQEF01000107.1 GCA_900540045.1 uncultured Eubacteriales bacterium
GCGATCAGCGTTCCGAAGAATACCGCCGCCGCGATTCCGCCCGCCGTGGCGGACAGGCCGCCCGTGAACGCGCCGAGAAGCCCGACTTCATCCACGGCGCCCATCACGCCCTGACACAGGGCATGTCCAAAGCCCGTAAGGGGTACGGTTGCGCCCGCACCGGCAAAATCCGCCAACGGGCCGTACACCCCGATGGCGCTGAGCAGCACCCCGGCGATGATATAGCACACCAAAATGCGGGCGGGCGTGAGCCGTGTGCGCAGGACCAGAAGCTCGCCCACGGCGCACAGCGCGCCGCCCACCAGAAAGACTTTCAGATACATCCAAAGCACCGACATGGATTTGCCTCCCGGTTTTTTTATAGCTTGGGGGACTCCAGCACGACAGCGTGGGCGATGCCGGGGATGGTTTCGCCCTGCTGGCTGCTGGTCACGCTCATCAGCGCGCCCGTGGCCATAAAGATGATGCGCTTGAGATCGCCCTGCTGGAGGGCGGGCAGAAGGCTGGCGCACAGCACCGAGGCGCTGCATCCGCAGCCGCTGCCTCCGGCATGTGCATCCTGCCGCTCGCGGTCGTAAATCATCAGGCCGCAATCGCGATGGATGCGCTCGTCCAGCGGCATGCGCTGCTCGCGCATGAGCTGCAACAGCAAATCACGCCCCACCTGCCCCAGATCGCCGGTGACGATGAGGTCGTAGTCCGCGGGCTGAGTATGGGTATCCGCCAGCAGGGCCAGCAAAGTGTCGGCTGCCGCTGGAGCCATGGCCGCGCCCATGTTGTTGGCATCGTTTACCCCGAGGTCGACCACGCGCCCCATGCATGCGCGGGTGACCCGTGCCTGCGGCGGGACGGACGGCTCAAGGCTCAGCAGCGCCGCGCCCGCGCCGGTCACGGTCCACTGTGCCGTCGGAGGACGTTGGGAGCCGAACTCCAGGGGATAGCGGTACTGCCGTTCCGCGGTGCAGAAATGGCTGCTGGCCGCGCAGACCACAGTGGAGGCGTGCTCGCCATCCAGAAGCATGCTGCCCAGGCACAGGCTTTCGGCCATGGTGGAACAGGCCCCGTACAGTCCGATGAAGGGAATGCCCAGCTCCCGCGCCGAAAAGGAAGCGGTGATGATCTGATTGAGCAGGTCGCCGCCAAGGAGAAACTGCACGTTTTCGGGCTTCAGCCCTCCCTTCTGGATGGCTTTGCGGATGGCGTCCAGGTAGAGGCGTTTTTCCGCCAGTTCGAAGGTGTCCTGGCCGTAGAGCTCGTCCTGGGCCACATGGTCGAACAGGTTTCCCAGCGGCCCTTCGCCCTCCTTTTTGCCCACAAAGGCCGCCGACGCGCACACGGCAGGCCGGAGCGGGAGATCAATGGTTTGCAGGCCGGTGCGCTTGAGCGGCATGGCGTTTCCTCCCAACAATCTGACTATCGGAAAAACAGGGCGTAGACCACGCCCACCAGCACGGATGCGCCGATGCCGTATACCAGTACCGGACCGGCGATGGAAAACAGCTTGGCACCCAGTCCCAGCACCAGCCCCTCGCGGCGGAATTCCAGCGCGGGCGACACCATGGCGTTGGCAAAGCCGGTGATGGGCACGAAGGACCCCGCGCCTGCGTATTTGCCCAGCTTGTCGAACACCCCCACCCCTGTGAGCAGCGCGGTGAGGAACACCAGCGTGATGCTGGTCAGGCTGGAGGCGGTGCGTGCGTTCATGTCCAGCCAATGGATGCCTGCATCCGCAATGGCCTGTCCCAGCACGCAGATCAGCCCTCCGACCCAGAAGGCGCGGCCGAGTCCCGCGCCCAGGGGCGACGGGGGAGAGAGCTGCTCGGTGAGCCAGGAATAGTGCCGGGGATTGGTATGAACGCGCTGTTTATCCATGCTGGCCGCCTCCCTGGGGAAGGATGGCAGGCCGCCCCTGCCCCACGGCGGGCGGGTCCCGGCGATAGATTTCCCGCTCGGTTGGCCGCGGTCCGTGGCTTAGGGCGGACGGCGCAAAGGTAACGCGCTTGACGCTCATTGAGATCCCTCCACTGGTTCATTTTCATATGCAGTATGCCGCATTGGATTCAAAAGCATGCATACCGCTTTTTTTCGGCGGAAAACCTGCAATCCGTCTTGACAGAGGGCGGCGCGTTGGCTATACTAGAATAGTTGTTTTGTGGTATCCTGCGTGCTGCCAACGCTGCGCGCGACGCCATACATTGATTTCTGTAAGGAGTGTTTACTGATGTTCCGTACCTATCAGCCCAAAAAGCGCCAGCGCAGCAAGGTGCACGGCTTCCGTGCCCGTATGTCCACCAAGAACGGCCGCCGCGTGCTGGCCGCCCGCCGCCGCCGCGGCCGTAAGGTGCTCAGCGCCTGATCGTGCCTGACGGCATCATAAGCATGGTTCGGAAAAGCCCGCCCCATTTCTGATATCGGGTGAAGTGGGTACGGGCTTTTCCGATACCAACCAAAAGCGCGCAACCCGGAAAGGACGATGGCAAGCTCGTGCAAAGGCAGAACCGTTTGGGCCCCAACCGGCAGTTCAGCTATGTCTACCGCCGGGGCAAGCGGGTATCCACCAGGGATCTGACGCTGCTGTATGTGAAAAACAGGCAAAAGCGCGTGGGCTTTTCAGTGAGCAAAAAGGTGGGCGTGGCCGTGGTGCGCAACCGCACCAAACGCCGCCTGCGCGAATGCGTGCGCCCGCTCCTGGAATGCATGGACGGCGGGCTGTATGTGTTTGTAGCCCGGCCTTCCGCGGCGGAGCAGTCCTTTCAGCAGCTCAGCCGGCAGGTAAGTCAGCTGCTCGCCCGTGCCGGCACGATTGCTGCACCCGCGCGCAACGCGCCATGAAAAACGTCCTTCTGGCCCTCATCCGTTTCTACCGCACGCATATCAGCCCCCATACGCCGCCCGCTTGCCGCTTTCAGCCCACATGCTCGCAGTACGCCTACACGGCCATCGAGCGCTTTGGCGCTTTGCGCGGAAGCTGGCTGGCGCTCAAGCGCCTGCTGCGGTGCAACCCGTTTTGCAGGGGCGGCTACGACCCCGTCCCCGACATCCCGGATACCACATTAAGGAGGGAATGACCCCCGATGAACGACTTTCTGGTCGCAATCCTCAATGGCATCAACTCCGTCATTCACAACTACGGCTGGAGCATGGTCGTCTTTACGCTTCTGATCAAGCTGGTCCTTCTGCCCCTGGACTACAAGAGCCGCAAGAGCATGCGCCGCATGACCAAGCTGCAGCCGCAGATCGCCAAGCTGCAGAAGAAGTACGCCAACGACAAGGAAAAGCTCAACCAGAAGAGCGCCGAGCTCTACCGCAAAGAGGGCATCAACCCCATGAGCGGCTGCTTGCCGATGCTGGTATCGATGGTGATTCTGTTCATCATGTTCGCCGCCATGCGCACTGTCGCCAATACCGAGATGGCCAGCCAGGCCCTGGGCCTGCTCACCACCGGCACGCAGACCAACGAAAGCTGGCTGTGGATCAAAAACATCTGGATGCCGGACAGTCCCTTCAATCCCGTCATCGCCGACAGCGCCAACCTGCGCATCATCCCGGCCGACATCTGGGCGAAGGTTTTTGCTTCGCTTGATCCCGCATCCGTAACCGCGCTGGCGCAGTACGGCATCGACGCCGCAACCATCAGCGGCGAAACCGTCTTTGCCGCGCTGCAGACGCTGCCGGTCTATGCTCAGGAGACCCAGCTGTGGGCGACCATGCCGCAGCTGAATCTGCTGATCGTCAACCTCAGCATCTATGCGCACAACAACGGCTGGTTCATCCTGCCCATTCTGGCTGCCGTCACCCAGTACCTGATGACGCTCTCCCAGCCGCAGCCTGCCGCCGATCCCAACAATCCCGCGGCCAGCACCAACAAGTTCATGAAGTATTTCTTCCCGCTCTTTTCGCTGTGGATCTGCTCCAGCTACAACGCGATCTTCGCCCTCTACTGGGTGGTCGGCAATGTGTTTGCGTGGGTGCAGGGCCTGGTGATGAACAAGATGTTTGAGAAGATGGACGAAAACCAGGTTGAGACCGCAGGGGAGGGAACGTTGAAATGAGGTCTGTGGAATCCAGCGCCAAAACCATGGAAGAGGCCGTTACCCAGGGCCTTGAAAAGCTGGGGGTCTCCTTTGCGGATGTCAAGATCGACATTCTGGATGAAGGCAGCAAGGGATTCTTGGGAATTCTGGGCGGCAAGCCCGTGGTAGTGCGCCTGACCGTGCGCGAGGATGTCGAAGAGGGCGAGGATTTGCTGTCGTCCGTCGCTCTGGAGGATGCCGTCAAGGAGCCGGAGCAAAAGCCCGCCCGCAAGCGCGCTTCCAGGTCCAAGGCTGAGAAGCCTGCGAAGGAAGCAAAACCCGAAAAAGCCGCTGTGCAGGAGAAGGCGAAGGAGGCGAATTCCCCCAAGGCCGAGAAACCGGCAAAGCCCGCGAAGGACGAGAAGCCACCCAGGGCGGTGAAGCCGGTCAAGGCGGAAAAGCCGGCCGCTCCCGCGGCGGGGGCAGCGCAGCCTCCCGCCGATAAGGAAGCACCGGAGGGCCGCGCCTTCACCTTCCTGACGGACGTGACCCGCCTGATGGGCGTGGAGGTCACCATCAATGCCCGCCGCGACGAGGAGGGCAATGTGCGCGTGGACATGTTCGGCGACACGTTGGGCATTTTGATCGGCCGCCGTGGCGAAACGCTGGATGCGCTTCAGTATTTGACAAGCCTGTATGTCAACAAGGGCGGAGAGGACTATATCCGCGTCACGCTGGACACCGAAAACTACCGCGCCAAGCGGGAGGAAGCGCTGCGCCGCCTCGCCAACCGCATGGCCAACCGCGCCATCAAGACGGGCCGCAAGGTGGTTATGGAGCCCATGAATCCCTATGAGCGCCGCATCCTGCACAGCGCCTTGCAGCAAAACGACGCCGTGACCACGCACAGCGAGGGGGAAGAGCCCAACCGTCACGTGGTCATCACCCTCAAGCAGCAGAACTGACGCCCCCCAGAGGGCCCGCAAAGCAGCCGTGGAGGCCGATCCACGGCTGCTTTTCTCGGGCGCTTTCGTCCTTGCATGCCTTGTGAGGAAACAAACGTTGTGATATAATACAAAATGATTTTTCAGACAAATGTCGCCGGAGCGGCCGGCAGGGGGAGGCCGCTGCTTTGACAACCCGGAATGGAGGAACGTTCGCTATGGCAGGCTATGTATCCGAGGCGGTCATCAAGCGGTTGCCCGCCTATTACCGACATCTTAAGGAACTGGAAAAAGAGGGAATTCACCAGATTTCCTCCCAGGGGCTGGGCAATCGCATGCACCTGACAGCCTCCCAAATCCGACAGGACATCAACTGTTTCGGCGGATTTGGTCGCCAGGGATATGGCTATTCCGTCAGCGGACTGCGCGAGCATATCGGCCATATTCTGGGAGTGGACCGCACCCACCGCATGATCATCGTGGGCGCGGGCAACATAGGCCGTGCAGTGGCGCTTTCGGATTCCTTCCCCGCCAACGGCTTTGAAACCGTGGCCATCTTCGACAACGACGCGGCCAAAATCGGCATGACCGTTGGCAGCCTCGTAGTGCAGGATGTGGAGGATCTGAAACGTTATCTGGATGAGAACACGGTGGATATCGCCGTGATCGCGGTGCCGGTTTCGCATGCGCAGCGAATGGTGGAGGCGCTTTGCGAGCGCGGGGTCAAGGGCTTCTGGAACTTTGCCCCGCTGGATTTGAAGGTGCCGGACGGAACGTCCGTGGTGAATGTGCATCTGGACGAAGGCCTGGAGATATTGAGTTTCCGCATGCTCAGGGAACTGGCCTGAGCCGCGGCGGCGGGGAGGTTATCGGATGGCGTCAGGGCGCTATGATGCGGGAGGCCCGGGGCTGGCCCGGTCGGGACCGAGCGTAAAGCGAGCGCGAAGGCTGGCTGTGGACGGGCGGGGAGAATTTGCCGCCCCCGCGCGGCTGGGCGCCGCGCAGTATCACAGCATGCTGGATGCCGCGCCTGAGACCGGGCCTGCCGCTTCATCCGCGCGAGACGCCTTTGTCTATGACGACGACCTCTCCTGGGAGCAGCCGCTGGAAACGGCGGCCGTAAAAAAGCCGGAGCCCAGGCCGGTTCACGCTGCGCCGGCCCCATCCCAGGGGCCGAAACGGGAGCGCAGTGAGGCGGGCGGAGGACAGCCCCCCAGAAAGCCCGGCGGCAGACGTCAGGGCGGACGCAAAAAGCCGGACCATCCCGGCTGGCGCGCCTATGTGTGCGTAGCCGTGACGGCTTTGAGCGTGCTGGGCATACTGGTGCTGGCTGTCGTCATGATGCCGCAGATGGCAGGCTATTTCTGGCGGGATTTCGGAAATTACGCCTTTATCAACGGCGAGCTTCTGCGCTACGACCCCGAAGTGGTGGCTGCCTACAAGCAGTACCGTGACTACATGGACCGCGATGTGATTTATCCCGGCATTTTTGTCGACGGCGTCCATGTAGGGGACCTGACCGTGGAGGAGGCGCGCCAGCTGCTCACGGCCAACGGATCGGATGTGCCGAACGCCTTTTCCGTAACGGTGGCCATTGGCAACAAGACCTGGACGGTGGATTCCAGCAACGTGCCGGCCCAGCGGGACCTGGGAAACGTGCTGGAACGCGCCTACGCTATCGGCCGCACCAACACCACGGCCATTCAGAGCACGCTGCAGACGCCCTTCCGCGAGCGCACCAACCGCGCCGTAGCCCTGCGGGAAAGCGGAATTAACCTGACGACCACCGCCAGCTACGACCATGAGGCCGTGCGTGCGCTGGTGGCGGATATCGCGGCCTATGTGACGCGCGATCCGGTGGATGCGCAGATTCAGTCCTTCGACTATGCCACGCGCACGTTCAGCTTTACCGAATCGCAGCCCGGCGTCACGCTGGACCAGGACCTGCTCTATGAGCGGGTGACCGCCGCGCTGGACCGCTGGGAAAGCGGCGTGACGGTGACGGTGGACCCCATCGTGACCGAACCCGCCGTCACCAAGGATGAGCTGGTGGCCAGCTTTGGTCTGGTGGCGGCCTACACCACGGAAACCACCAACGACTCCAATCGCAATACCAATATTGACCTGGCCTGCCAGGCCATCAACGGCACGGCCCTCATGCCCGGAGAAACCTTCAGCTTCAACCAGGCCACCGGCCAGCGTACCACCGAAAAGGGGTACAAATCCGCCGGAGCCATCGCCGCAGGGCAGAGCATCGAGGAGGTGGGCGGCGGCATCTGTCAGGTGTCGTCCACGCTGTTCAACGCTGTTGCGCGCGCCAATCTGGAAATCGTCTCCCGCAGCCCGCACGCCTGGCCCAGCACCTACGTCAATATCGGTGAGGACGCGACCGTCAACTGGCCCAACCTGGATTTCCAGTTCAAAAACAATACTCAAAGTCCCATTTTTATCATTACATACTACAAGAACCGCCGCATGAGCGCGGAGATCTGGGGCATGTCATTGGGAGAGGGTGTGACGATCGACCTTCAGTCCACCATAATCAAAACCATTGATCCGCCCAGTGAAGTGAAGTACGAGCTCAATACCGATCTGCCCTACGGCACGGAAAAGACCACCGTCAAGGCCCGCACCGGCTATGTGGTGGAAACCGAGAAGGTGTGGTACAAGGACGGCCAGGAAACCAGACGTGAATTGCTGCACACCAGCAACTACCGCGCCTATCAGCAGGTAATTGAATACAATTACTGAGTTTGGAGGAAATCAAAGCGGCGCCCGGTA
>UQEF01000108.1 GCA_900540045.1 uncultured Eubacteriales bacterium
GACGAGCTTGGGCGCGTGGTCATTCCCAAGGAGATCAGACGGACGCTTCGGATTCGGGAGGGCGACCGGTTACTGACAACATGGAAACCGTGGGAGCGGTTTTGCGCGGCCATGGACGACCTGGGAAAGCGGGCGGGATGGGATGAGGGTAGAAAGGGCGGCTCGGAAGGCGTAGGATGAGGGAGCGTAATAGGTCTTTCGGTGTGAGGAGGATCAAAACAGGCGCTGCCGTGCGGCAGCGCCTGTTTTTGAATTGAGGCCCTTGAAGCCGGTCGTGTGGGTAAATCCTCGTCCCCTTCGATGCAGCCCCCTTAAAACGAAGAAAAAGCCCAAAATTCGCCCCGAGAATGTACAGCATTTCCAATGCTGGAGTGTAGCTAAGTACAGCAGCGGTTTGCAAACAGAGGTAGAGCCTAACGGGAGGTTGTACTGGCAAGGTGCGATTTGGGAGGGTTATGAGGAGCAGGAATGCGGATGAAAGGTTTGACAAGGCATACCTATGCTTGTAGGGGCTGCGCCGTCCAAAAACAACTTGATTCGCTTGCGATTATCCAATAGATATAGCTAGTCAGCCCTCCGCTAAAATTATCCAGCAAATTTTCTTCATACGTTCGTTCCAGCCCAGCCAACGATAATGGTAGCCTCTATCCGAATGCACATGGGATGGTAGCGCTCTGGCAAATCGGCAATTACCCACCCCAATGTTGTGTTGGTCAAATTAACGTTTGATGGGCACCAATCGTCCAGCCCAAACCCATTTCAGCAAAGCAGTCAATCATTGCGAAAAGATATATCTTTCCATCTAGAAGCTCAAACTCTATAATATCCGTCAACAGTTTTCCATATGGTCGCTCTGCATAAAATTGTGGGAAAAGATATTTTCTACATATATTGTAATTTTCATTAAATATAATCTGCACTCGCCCAAGAAGATATTTGTCGCTGTTGGCGCATAACAGCCTGCTGGTAATAATATCTGCTTATTGTCATATAAAAATAAGCCAGCAAGGTCGGCAGTGCGTATTATTCTTTAAGGCAACGATAATCACTGTCTTTTCACTGTTTCTGATTTTAATGCTTTGATCGCCTCATTCAGCACCTCTACTTCAAACTGGAGTTTCTGAACTTGTGCTCGAAGTGCTTTAACTTCTCTGGGCTGAGGTAAATACTGCTCCTGTGGCAACGGCTATCTTGGTATGTTGTTTCGTTTTACCATCAGCCCCACCATCACATACTTCAAATACTCCCTGCGTCAGGCGCATATACACATACAGCCATAGCCAATTTCTCCCAGCACACACTCTACATCTTCGTCCAGTTCAACGTAACGGCGTAGCATTTTGCATTTAAATTCGGGATACCTTTAGTGCTTGGGTGTATTGCCGTTATGACCTATATCCACTGCATTCTCTCTCATATTTTCAAGGTCGCTTTCTTGCGTTCATACCAGCGGTAAAGTATTGATTTTTGGGGATATCCCAATCGACGTACCATCGCTATCATTGAGCCCAGCCGCTCATATTCCCGTATTGCCTTAACTGCTTCATGTATTCCATGGCTGTCATAGGTATTTTCAAAGAAATCTGATGGATGACATAAACTTCGTGCTGATTCACTGTAAAGCAGACTGGCATAGCATTGTCTTGGAAAATTTTTCTCCGGTTCTGCTATACGTATTCCCGCTTTCTGCAAAGCAGTCCTCTTTAAAAAGCCCAAACCTTGCCCGGAGAATGCACACGAGCAGCCGGAAAGTTATGCTAAAGTTGCGTCAAATAAGGTATGTGTCGGCGAGAAAAAGAATGCGTTCAGCCTGACGCAGGACTGGCTGATTTTTGCAGTTCCTTATAAGAACTGCCCTGCTTGCTACCACCGTTGTCCACACACCCAGCCCGCACCACCCGCCGAACCACGTGCAGATCGTCCGCACCTTTCGGTTCCAGTTGGTTTCTGACCATGTCAGCGCGCAAATGCCCCAAATACAGACTAAAAAAATAAACAGCTTCACGGTCTTATTTAGGACTAGATAAGGCCTGTCTGGCATCATCCCTCCCGACGGAACCTTGACGAAACTAGGACATTCTTCACCGCATCTGTCCTTTCTCCGGCATATGTTTTCTCTATGATCCTATCTTATATATTTTTCTTTAAATTCTAAAATTTTTATTTCTACAACGCCCTTGTCAGCAAATTTCTGGATGTATTTTTTCTTGTTGCCATGTCAGAAAAAAACGGTAGAAAGTCCATAATTTAATTGTATTCTCTTGCTATTGACAGCGGTTGACATTCCATTTTGATTCGTGTATATTTAGGAATGTATGAGCAGGAATGGGTCCAGTTGGTCCAGTCCGCTCATGTTGCCACAAAAGGGACTGCTTTGGGCAACATTCCCGTTTTTCTTTTCCCTGATGTGTTCGGAAAAGAAAAACCGCAGAACGGCGGTTTTCCGAGCAGAACGCTCTGCCGAAGAAACCGCTGTTTCGGCAAAGGACAGCGCCGCGTCAGATGCTGAACCTTTCGCAGTGGCGGGGACTGTCCCATATATTCGCCAGTTGCCTCGGCCTGAACGCCGCGGATGGCGAAGCATTTTCTCTTTTTAGTCCAACAAAAGGAAGTGCAGACGATCTATTGATCGAATTCCATGCACATAACAAAACTGCATATCAGGTGACAAACGGCATGCTTTCCCGTACCGGCAAGGCGGCGCTCCTTCGCTCCACCGCTGCGGGAAAGTCTTTTGTTGCTTTCCAGCTGTGTAGGGAACGGGCTGATGCGCAAATCATGTGGCTGACGCCAGGTGAGTACATCTGGCGAATGCTGCTTACATACCAGAAGTCAGCGGGAAGCCGCGTTCCAGAAAATAACCCCTTTCAGACCCATGCCAGGTCCAGGCTGCTCACGCCTGGGGACGGCACTGCGAGCCCCCGACCGCATGGACGGCTGGATGTCAAAACGGGCCATGTGACCGAACGGAGTAATCCTTTGGGAAGTTGGCCCGATGAGCAAAAGCGGAGCTTATCGGTCGTATAAGCTGGGAAACGCGCGGCTCCGGGTGCTCAAGCTGATTTATACGCTGTGCTTGGCACCTGCAAAACGGATAGATAAAGGACGAAATTGATGATTCACAGGAACCAAAAAACCCTGAACCGCCTGAACCTATTGTCAGACGGTGTTTTGATTGTGCTGTGTTATCTGTTTGCATCGTGGCTGTGGCTGGATGTAATCAGAAACACGAAAGGCAACATGGCGGCGCTGAGCAGCCTGAACGCAAGAGGCATACTGGCCGCGGTAATCTATGCGATCTGGACGGTTTTCCTGCTTTCGCTGCTCCGCGTCTATCACACCAGCCGCGTACACAGAGCAGGACGGGAGTCCGGACGCATCGTGGCAGGAAACGCCATCGCATTGGCCACGGCGGCTTCAGCGCTGTTTGTGTTCCGCCTGCAGGACTTTTCGCGCGGCGTGCTGGCTGTATACTTTCTCTCCAGCAGCGCGGTCCTCATCGGCAAGCGCACCACGGTTCGGTGGCTGCTGCGGCGAGTGCGCGCGCGGGGGTACAATCTCAAGCATATGCTGGTGATAGGCAGTGGAAAGTTGGCGCGGCGCTATGTGGAGAATGTGCAGGCCGACCCGACACTGGGCATCCATGTGGAACAATGTCTGGCGCCGGCCAAGGGGATGCTGGAGCAACTGGAAAGCCGTCTGCACGATGCGGGCATCGACGAGGTCATCCTGGCGCTCGCTCCCGATGAGCTGGGCGTAACGGTGGACGTCATCCAGGTAAAAGTGCGGCACGAAGATCAGCGTGGTCCCCTTCTACAACGATGTGATTCCCACCCGGCCCACCATTGACATGGTGGGCAACCTCAAGCTGATTCAGCTGCGCACCACGCCGCTGGATGAGCCGGCCAACGCGTTTATCAAGCGGACGTTTGACATCGTTGTGAGTGGACTTTTGCTGGTCCTCCTGAGTCCCTTGTTTCTTATTCTGGCCATTGCCATCCGGCTTTCCAGCCCCGGACCGGTGCTGTTCCGTCAGGAGCGGATCGGGCTGAACAAAAAGCCGTTTACCATGTACAAATTTCGCAGCATGCGTGTCAATGACGAGCAGGACACCGCGTGGTCATCAGCCGAGGACGACCGGCGTACGTGGCTGGGTGCCTTTCTCCGCAAGGTAAGCATCGACGAGCTTCCCCAACTGTGGAATGTGCTTACGGGAACCATGAGCCTCGTAGGTCCTCGACCGGAGATTCCCTACTACGTGGAGCGCTTCCGGGAAACGGTGCCCCTCTACATGGTGAAGTACCAGGTACGTCCCGGCATGACGGGCTGGGCTCAGATTCACGGTCTGCGCGGAGACACCAGCATCCCGGCGCGTGTGGAGCATGATCTGTGGTACATCGAAAACTGGTCCCTTGGACTGGATATACGCATCCTGCTGAAAACCGCCTTGGGCGGGATGGTGAATCAGGAGGATATCGGCAGCGCGGCAAACAGCAGGCCGGACGGCGGGGAGGGCATGGCGCAATGAGCGTTTCCGTGATTCTTCCCACGCTCAACGCGGCAGGCGAAATTGCCGCGCTGCTTGCTGCGCTCATGGACCAGACGCAGCCGCCGGAGGAAATTCTGGTGGTGGATTCGGGGTCCACGGATGACACCGCGGAACTGGCTCGCGCGCACGGTGCGCGGGTTATGTCCGTTCCCCGCGACCAGTTTGACCACGGCGGCACACGGGACGCAGCCCTGCGGCAGACGGCGGGTGAGTTCGTGCTGTTCCTGACGCAGGATGCCCTTCCGGCGGATGAATGCTACATTGAGCATCTGCTCAAGCCCTTTGCGGATGAGCGCGTTGCGGCGGCCAGCGGCCGTCAGCTCCCCCGGCCGGATGCAAGGCCCTATGTGCGAGCGGTGCAGCAGTACCGCTACCCCGCACAGAGCCGGGTCTGGGGAGCAGAGGACCGGCAGGCGCTGGGGATACGGGCATATCACCTTTCGGACGTCTGCTCGGCCTACCGTCGGAGCGCCTATAAGGCGGTGGGCGGATTCTCCCATCCGCTGCCGACCAATGAGGACATGCTCATTGCCGCGGCGTTTCTGGATTCTGGTTACCGGCTGGCCTACTGCGCCGATGCGGCGGTGGTGCATTCCCACAACCTGACGCTTCGGCAGGAATACCGGCGCAACGTCCTCATCGGGCGCTTTCTGCAGGAATACGGCGAGCGACTGGGCAACCCACGTGAGACGGGCGAGGGCCTGCGCATGGTGCGGCAGGTGCTTTCGCAGCTGCTGCGAAGCGGTCATCCGCTGGAATGTCCGGCCTTTGCAGCCGACTGTGCGGCACGGCTATTGGGCAGTCGTGCCGGACGGCGCGTCGGAACGGCCGGCCAAAGGAGGATACGGCATGCAGCCGACGGTTGAAATCCTGCTGGCAGCGTACAACGGCGAGCGGTTTCTGCGCGAGCAGCTGGATTCGCTGCTGGCACAGACATGGGAGCAATGGCATCTGACCGTTTCTGACGACGGCTCCACAGACGGCACGCCTGCGATCCTGGACGGATACGCTGCACAGTATCCTGACCGCATCCGCCGTGTGCGGCATGAGGGGCGTTTTGGCAATGCCTGCGATCATTTCTTCTGGCTGATGAAGGAATGTGGGGCGTCCTACATGATGTTCTGCGATCAGGATGACGTGTGGCACCCCGACAAGGTGGAAAAGACGATGCGCGCGCTGCTGGAAGCGGAAGATGAGGCGGGTACAGATACGCCGGTGCTGGTTTTTACGGATCTTACGCCGGTGGACGAGAAGCTCCGGCCCATTGCTTCCTCGCTGATGAAAATGCAGAAGCAGTATACGGACGTGATCGACTACCGAGCACTGCTTATGCAAAACATCGTGACCGGCTGCGCGACGGGCATCAACCGGGCGCTGGCCCAGCTGGCCGAGCAGTGCACGGACACTTCGCAGGTGATCATGCACGACTGGTGGTTGGGTGTGGTGGCGGCGCGATTTGGAAGGGTTGTATACCTGGATGAAAGCACCATGCTTTATCGTCAGCACGGCGGGAACAGCGTGGGAGCAAGGAATGCCGGGAGCGTGAAGGATTCGCTGCAAACCTTCTCTCACATCAACCGGCTGCGCGGGACGATCGCGGCAAAAAAACGGCAGGCGGATGTCTATTTGCAAACCTATGACGGGCGGCTGGAGGCGGAGGAGCTACCGTTCTTTCATGGTTTTATTCGGAAACGGAGCGGTCCGGCCTTTTACTGGCACCACCGCAGACTGCTCCATCCATTTTTTCGCCTGGCAGGTATGATGCTGCTGGGCTGAGATCACAGAAATGAGGAACCGGGTTTCATGGACTTTAAAAGATCAAAGAGGCTGATGGCCATATGGGCGGCCTGCTATTGGATACTGGCCGTAACCATCTATCTGGTGGCCGGTCAGCAGTTCCATTATACGGCGGTCACGAGCGACGCGCTATCTGCCACCACCACCGTGGGTGAACTGGTGGATGGCATGACCATTACACAGCGTCTTATCGCACCGGCCGAGTCTCTCACCGGCTTCGACCTGATGGCGGCCACCTATGGACGGAGCAACACCGGCACGCTTCACGCGGTTTTTACCAACAATGCAGGAGAAGTGGTCTCCGCAAAGGATATCGATATCGCAACGCTACCGGAAAGCAAATATTTTACCATCCCACTGGACAGCGTGGCACAGGTGCAGGCCGGTGATCCTCTCACGCTGACGCTCACGACAACGGGCTGCATGCCGGGCAACGCCATCACGATCTACTGTGGTGATACGATTGTGGCAGGGCGGTTCGATATTGTACAAAGCATTTCGGAAGCCGACCGTTACACCATCAACGGTGTGCCGGGTGCCGGTAAGCTATGCGTAAAAGTTAACTGTATTCGGACATTGACGTTCTATCGGGATTACTGGTTGATCATTGGCGGTGCGTTCGCAGCGCTCGCACTGCTGTGCCTGTACTGGTGGCGCGGCGCGAAAGACGGGCGCAATAATCCGCTGGTTGCGGTATGCATGCTCTTTACGCGCTATGGTTTTCTGATCCGCCAGCTCGTCTCACGCGACTTCAAGACGAAATACAAGCGTTCCGCGCTCGGTATGGCATGGAGTTTTCTCAATCCATTGCTTACAATGTCGGTTCAATACGTCGTGTTCTCCACCCTGTTCCAGAGCGACATTCCCAATTATCCGGTATATCTGCTTTCGGGTATTGTATTTTTCAACTTTTTCAACGAGGCCGTTTCAATGGGCATGACCTCCATCACCGGCAACGCATCGCTGATTAAAAAAGTATACATGCCCAAATACATCTACCCGGTATCGCGCATTCTCTCCTCTTTGGTCAACTTTGCGCTGGCGATCATCCCCCTGCTGCTGGTCATGCTGATCACCGGGAC
>UQEF01000109.1 GCA_900540045.1 uncultured Eubacteriales bacterium
GTGGAGATCTACCACCTGATGAACCAGCTCAAGCAGCAGGGCATCGCGGTGATGTTCGTATCCAGCGAGCTGCCGGAGGTGCTGGGCATCGCCGACCGCGTGATCGTGATGTGCGACGGTCAGATCACCGGCGAGGTGATGGCGCGGGAAACCACGCAAAACGAGATTCTCACGCTGGCAACCCGGTTTGAAAACAAAATGGCGGCAGGCCAATGAGCGTAGGAGGCACGGATCGTATGGAACACAGCAAGCAACCCTTCCTCAAGCGGCTGCTCAGCGTGCGCGGCATGGGCGCGGCGCTGACGGCATTTGCCGGACTCATCATCATCTACATCGCGTTCGGCCTGATCAACCCCACGGTGTTCTCGGGGCGCAATATCGTCAACCTCACGCGCTCCATGTCCAAGTACCTCATCATCGGCATCGGCCAGAGCTACCTGCTCATCACCGGCAACATCGACCTGTCCATCGGCTCGGTGGTCGGCATGAGCGCCATGATCTCCGGCACGCTGATGTCCGGCGGCATGCATCCCATCCCCGCCATTCTGGTCACGCTGGTGGCCTGCCTGCTGGTGGGCGTGCTTAACGGCATGCTCGTAGGCAAGTTCCAGCTTCCGCCCTTCATCGCCACGCTGGGCACGATGTTCGTGGCGCGCGGCGTGGCCTACATGGTCAACGGCAACCGCAACACCAACGCCATCGCCAGCGGCATCGGCCAGGAGATGGGCGACAAGTTCCAAAACTTCTTCTACTATGGAGATACGCTGGGCCTGTACAACACCTTCTGGATTGCCATGATTCTCTTTGCGGCCTTCTTCTTCCTGCTGAGCAAGACCCGCACGGGCCGGCACATCTATGCCATCGGCTCCAACGCGGACGCGGCCAAGCTCTCCGGCGTGTCGGTGGTGGCCACGGTAACCAAGGCGTATCTGGTGGCGGCGTTCTGCTCGTTCGTGGTGGGCCTGATCCTGTGCGCGCAGGCCAGCATGGGCAACATGGAGGCCGGCAACACCTATGAAATGTATGCGGTGGCCGCAGGCGTCATCGGCGGCATCTCTCCCCTGGGCGGCACGGGTCTTCTGCTGGGCACCCTGGGCGGCGCGGCCGTGTGGCAGACGCTGGAAAACGGCCTGAACATGATCGGCGCGCAGGTGGGCATCCAGCGCATCGTGATCGGCGTGATCGTGGTATTCGCCGTGCTGCTTGACGTGGTGTTCCGCCGCGGCATCTTCAGCCGCAAAACCACCAAAAAGACGAATGAATTGCCTGCGGGCGTTCAGAAATAGAAACAGGAGGTACCATTGTTATGAAAAAGATCGTTGCTCTGCTGCTCAGCCTGTGCCTTGTGCTCGGCGCTGCCAGCGCGATGGCCGCGGGCGAGAAGATCGCCCTGATCACCATGGACTCCATCGACCAGCACTGGATCACCCTCAACGAGGGCGCCCAGAAGGCCGCCGAGGAGCTCGGCGTGACCGTGACCTTCATGTCCCCCAACACCAAGGATGACGCCCAGCAGATCGAGTGCGTCAACAACGCCGTCGCCGGCGGCTATCAGGCCATCATCGTGGCGGCCAACGGCCCCGACGCCATCTCCTCCGCGCTCAACGAGGCCGTTGAGGCGGGCGTGAAGATCGTCTACGTGGACTCCCCCGCCAACGTCGAGGCGGAAGCCACCTTCTCCACCGACAACGAGGCTGCCGGCAAGACCGCCGGTGAGGAAATGATCAAGGCCCTGACCGCGGCCGGCATCACCTCCGGCGACATCGGCATCGTCAACGTCAACGCCGCTACCGACTCCACCGTGAAGCGCGAAGCGGGTTTCCGCAGCGCCTTTGAGGGCACCGATTACAACATTCTCGAGACCCAGTACGGCGAAGGCGACGCTGCCAAGTCCCAGACCATTGCCGAGAACTACATCACCCAGGGCGTGGTCGGCATCTTCGGCGGCAATGAAGGCTCCACCACCGGCATCGGCAACGCCATCAAGGCGTCCGGCGACACCGGCGTGATCGGCGTGGGCTTTGACAAGTCCGACGCCATCCAGAGCCTCATCAAGGACGGCTACCTGCTGTGCACCATGGCTCAGAACCCCGACGTGATGGGCTATGAAGGCGTACAGGCCGCCGTCAAGGCCATCGCGGGCGAGGATCTCGGCCATGCCGTGACCGATACCGGCGTATCCGTGCTGACCAAGGATTCCCTCCAGTAAGTTTCGATCATGGGTCCGCCGCACCCGTCTGGATGCGGCGGACCTTTTTGTTTACGGCATCAGCGCCATAAGCGCCTCGTTTTGCACCTCCAGCCCGCGTGGGGTGAGGAAAAACCGCCTCTCCCCCGGCGCGCCGGAGGACCACGCCCCCAGCCCCTCCCCCGCGAGCCTCTCCAGCGCCGGGCCGTAGACCTGCGAAAGCGCCGCGCCATGCATGCGCTCAAAATCGCGTTCGGATACGCCGCCGGTCATGCGCAGGCCCAGCATCATCGTCTCAAACATGGCTTCCCGACGGTCCACCGCCGTGATTTCTGCCGGCGGCAGGGTGTTTTGCGTATCGAGCGCATCGAGATACTCCATCAGGCTTTCGGTATTGGCGCGCCGGATGCGCACAGCGCCGCACGCGGCCTGCGCCTCGTCCGGCGGCAGCATGCCATGCGCCGCCACGCCCAGCCCCGCATACCAGCTTCCCTGCCAGTAGCCCACGTTGTGGCGGCAGCGGAAGCCCGGCCGGGCAAAATTGCTGATTTCGTAGCGCTCGTATCCCGCCGCTTCCAGCCACGTTACACCCCGCTCGTACATTTCGGCGGCCAGCTCGTCATCCGGCAGGCGCACGCTTCCCTCCTCCACCATGCGGCAAAGCGGCGTCCCCTCCTCCAGAATCAGGCTATACGCGGATATATGCTCCACGCCGAGCGCCAAAGCCGCTTCCAGACTCTCATGCCAGTCCCGCAGCGTCTGGCCCGGCAGGCCGGACATCAGATCCACGTTGAGATTGCGGATGCCGGCGGCGCGGGCCATCGCCACCGCCTCCTCCGTCTGGGCAAAGGTATGGATGCGTCCAATGGCTTTGAGCAACCCCTCCTGCGCGGCCTGCATCCCCAGCGACAGGCGGTTCAGTCCGCAGGCGCAGGCCGCTTCCAGCCACCGGGGTGACAGGGTGCCGGGATTCCCCTCGGCGGTGATTTCCGCATCCGGCAGGACGTCGAAGCGGCGGCGCAGTTCCTCAAGGATGCCTCGCATCTGTGCGGCGGGTACCAGCGTGGGCGTACCACCGCCCAAAAACACGGTACTCACCCTGGCGCCAGGGTATTTTTCGGCGGTGAGGCAAATCTCTTTTTTGAGCGCAGAGCAATATGCCGCAACGGTTCCGTCATCCGCGGGGGCGGAACAGAAATCGCAGTAAAAACATTTTCTTTTACAAAACGGAAAATGGAGATATAATTGCAGTAACAAATCGCAACCCTCCCGGTGCGATTATACCACACCCACGAAGGAGGACGCCACAATGGAAGCTATCGAACTCGGTTTTGACACCCTGGTCCGTCTGTGTATCCTGCTCATCGAACTTGCCGGCATCATCGTTATCGTCATCAGCATGGTCAGGGGATTCATCGGCTTTGTTCAAAAGGATGACAGCACGCGTATCCAGCTTGCGCAGGGCATCATGCTGGGCCTGGAATTCAAGGTGGGCAGCGAGGTGCTGCGCTCCGTGATCGTCAGCGGCTGGAATGAGCTGGGCACGCTGGCGGCGGTCATTCTGTTGCGCAGCCTGCTTACCCTGCTCCTGCACTGGGAGATCGACGTGGAGGAAAAGCGTCAGCGCGAATGCAAGGAGGCCGAAGCGGTCGAGGCCGCGAAGCTGCCCGAAGCCTGAGCGCCGTGCGCTGAAGGAGGCCTTTGATGACGAGCGTTTTCCCTCGCCGCGTCGCGCAAAAAGTCACACTTTTTTTGCGCGCGCGGCCCACACGGCGTGCGCTGACGGTGCTCTGCCTGGTTTGGGTAGCGCTGATACTTGCGCCGCTTCTTGCCATGTCGTTTTACGCCTACCCCACCCATGACGACTTCCCCAGCGTGCGCCTCGCCTCCGAGGCCTGGGCCACGACCGGAAGTCTCTGGGCCACCTTGAAGGCGGCCTGGGATCAGGCCATATACGACTACCAGACCTGGCAGGGCACGTATGTGGCCATGTTCGTGTGCGCGTTTCAGCCCATGGCGTTTTCCATGCGGCTGTTCTGGCTTGCGCCGTTTGGCGCGCTGACGCTGCTTGCGCTGTCGGCCTGGTATCTGGTGCGCCAGATCACAAGGTGCGTGCTCAAGGGGGATCTGTGCGTATGCGCGGCGCTTTACGCCGCGCTGATGACGCTGCTGCTTGAATACGTGCCCGGCATCCGGGAATTGATCTACTGGCAGTCAGCCATACAATACGCGTTGAGCGTGGTGATGGTGATGCTGCTGTGCGGCCTGCTCATCCGGCTTCACACGGAATCGGCCCGGCCCGCCGCCTATGTCTGGCGCACGGCCGCAGGGCTGCTGTGCGCCGTGGCGCTGGGCGGTCTGCCCTATCCGCTGGCGCTGGGCGGTGCGATGGGCCTGGCGCTTGCCGCCGCCTGGTGCGTGTGGCGCCGTTCCCCCGCGCGCATCGCTGCCGTGATCGCCTTTGCAGGCGCGGCGCTGTCGCTGCTGGCGGTGGTGGTCGCGCCCGGCAACGCCGTGCGTCAGGGGCGGGTAGGCGAAAGCATGCACCCCGTAGCGGCCATTGTTCACAGCGTGGTGGAATGCCTCGGCTGCACGGGCGAATGGTTCGGACCGCAGCTGATCGGCCTGACGCTGATACTGGCGCCGCTTCTATGGCAACCGTTGAAAAACAGCGCCCTGCGCTTTCGGAATCCGGGCTGGATCAGCCTGTTTAGCTTCGGGATGCTGGCGGCCAGCTTCGTGCCGCCCATCTTTGCCACCGGCGTGGACAGCTACCGGCTGGACCGCATTCTGGGCAGCCTGTACATGCTCTATGCGGTGCTGGTGTTGCTCAACCTCATTTACTGGATGGGCTGGCTGGCCCAGCGCCGCGCCGCGCATGCTGCGCCGGAGGGCGTGCGCGTGTGGCAGCTGGGACTGTGCGCGGGGCTGCTGGCCTGGGGGCTGTTCGCTACCGGAGCGGTCCTCGCCACCCCTACGTTGGGCGCGTATTACAGCCTGCTCACCGGCGAGGCTGCGCAGTATCATGAGGACATCCTCGCACGCGAGGAGGCGCTGCTTGCCGCCAGGTCGCTGTCTGAGGCGCAGGACTCAGTCGACTTTCTTGGGGCGCAGCCGGCGATTTTTCCGTTGGATATGCTGCCCTATCAGAGCAATACGTCCCTGCCGGGCGATATGCATCGCTTCTTTGCCATGCAGCAGCTGGTGGACCAGTACGGTGCGGGACACATTCCCAGCGAAGAATGGGAGGCGTTAAATGCATGGAACAGCGAGAGCTGACCGCTCCCTGCCTGACCCGTTTTGACCGTGTGGCTTTCGGCGCGGCGGCGGGGCTGCTGGCCATCGTGTTCGCCTACCTGCTCGCATACGGTCTGCTGCGCACCAGCGTGTTCGATCCTGCCGACCCGGCTGGCGAACATGTGCTCTATGTATGGGACAACGTGGCTGTCAACCTGGCGATGCTGCTGGGCTGGCTGGTGCTTTTCCGGCTGGCGCTGCACTTTCAACGGCGTATCCGCCTGGGATGGTTGACCGGCGCGGCGCTGGGCGTGACGTTTGCGCTGGGCGTGGCATGGGTGCTGGTGCTGCGTGCCGTGCCCGTCAACGATCCCGGCATCCTGTACTACACCGCCGCGGAGCTCACGCGCGGCGACCCTTCGGAGCTGTGGCGGCACGAGGTCTACCTGCGCACCAACCCCTTTCAGGCCGGCTACCTGCAATACTCCGAGCTGCTCCAGCGCATCTTTGGCCGCCATAGCTACGTACCGCAGGGCCTGCTCAACGCGGCGTTTCTCACCGCCGCCTACGGCGCGCTCATGGACCTGACCTGGCGCAGCCTGCATGACCGGCGAACCCAGGTGGCACTCACCCTGCTGCTGGTGCTGTGCGTGCATCCGGTATGCTATACCACCTTCCTGTATGGAAACCTGCCGGGGCTCTGTCTTTCGCTGTGGGCGCTGGACTGCCTGCTTCGCTGGCTGACGGGCGGGCGGAGGCGGTGGATTGTCCCGGCGCTGACGCTGATGGCGCTGGCCGTGGTGCTCAAGCCCAATTACCTGATCTTTGCCCTGGCTGCGGCACTGGTAACAGCGCTGTATGCGCTGGGTTCCCGCCGGCTGGGCGCGCTGCTGGTATGCGCCGGGCTGCTGGCTGCGCCCATGGCGGCGGACCGGCTGGCCCGTCTCGCGCTGGAAAAGCGCACGGGCTTTCCCCTTGGCGCGGGTGCGCCGCAGACCACCTGGCTGGCCATGGGCATGCAGGAAGGACCCCTTGCGCCGGGCTGGTACAACCGCTATTCCCTGACGCTCATGGAGCGCGCGGAGCTGGACCCCGACACCGCCCTTGTCCTCAACCGGCAGGATATCGCGCAGCGGCTTTCCGAATTTGCCGCCGACCCCGCCTACGCGCTTTCCTTCTATCACCGGAAGATGGTCTCGCAGTGGGCGGAAACCACCTTTGAGGCGCTGCTCGTCAACCGCGTCATGCCCATCGAAAGCCCGTTTCCCGTGCTGGTGAACAGCCTGCTTTCGGGCGGCGGCTCACGCGCGCTGACCCTGTACATGGAGGGCTACACGCTCACGCTGTACCTGGGCTTTGCCGCGGGCGCGGGGCTGCTGGCGCTGCGGCTTTTCCGGTGCAAAGCGCAGGCATGGCCGTGCCTGTACGCCCCGCTTGCGCTGATGGTGGCGGTGCTGGGCGGTTTCCTCTACCACCTTCTGTTTGAGGCCAAATCCCAGTACCTGATGATCTATCTGCCCATGATGGCGCCGTTGGGCGCGTGGGGGCTGGCATGGCGCCGCGACGGCGTCAAGGCTCCTCCCGCGCCATGATGCGGATATTCTCCACCCCGATGTCGGTATGGGCGGCGCAGAGCGAAAGGATGGCGGCGCTTGCCTCGGCGGTCATGTCGGAGGACGCGACGATCACTGTGAGCGCGCCGTTTTGCAGCAGCACCGCACAGGAGGAATAGCCCGCCTGGTTGAGCGCCTCCTCCAGCCCCAGCTCGCTCTGATGATCCGCCACCAGCCGGTCCAGCCGCCCGGCGGCCTGGGCGCGGGTCTCTTCATCCGCCGCACCGCTGTCCAAAAGCGCGGTGAGGGCGGCTACGTCCTTGTCGTAAGCGGCCTCCCGCGCGGTGCGTTCCTGCGT
>UQEF01000110.1 GCA_900540045.1 uncultured Eubacteriales bacterium
CCTTTTGCGGTTCCTTACCTCGTCTTTTTTTGTTGGGGTGTTTTGCAACACGCCCCTTTTTATAACCGTTCGCTTGTCTGTAAAAGGCAGGTTCGTTAAACATACTGAACAGTAGGGAAAACGGTTTTAGAAAGGCCCATCGAAGGGGGCGCAGGGGACGGAAGGGGGATCAGTCCCTAGCGGGAAGCTTCCTGCCCTTCTGAGGATCAGCGATATAGTGTTGGGGGACGACCGTCGCCGCGTTTTTGACGCGTCGGCCGGGATATGCATCGGCTTGCAAAATTGGGCTGACGGTATGGCTGGCGGAGCTGGCAGGCTGATGATTGCACGGACCCGCGTAGCGGTCAAGTTATAAGCAGATGCAGGGGAGCGTTTTCTGTTCTTGCGGCCTGCAACATACTTTTTCCCATACGCCTTTAGTGACTGACGGTCCTGCATGCCCTGTGTGATACGCTTCATGGAACCTGAGCTCCTTTCGCAGTTCTCCAGCGGCTCCACGAGGCGGGATGGATGCTCAAATCTCAGCTTTTTTCTGCTGCTCAACATGGATTGCAGCCCTGCACCCATCTTCCATTCATACCCGCTTCGCCTTGCCATTTTCCCTGCGGATTGATATAATTGAACCGCTATCCCTGAACGCAAGGAGGCGGGTTTATGGGCATTCTCAACCGTTTGCAGGGCTGGATGCAGTGGCTTACCAGCGATCCGGCAGGGTTCATCCTGTATTTGCTCTACTTTGCGGTGTCGGTCCTTCTGACGCTGACGCTGCATGAAATCGCGCATGGTTACGTGGCCTGGAAATGCGGCGACCCCACCGCCAAAATGCTGGGCCGCCTGTCTCTGGACCCGCGCAGGCATTTGGACCCGGTGGGTACGCTGTGTCTGATCTTTTTGGGGTTCGGATGGGCCAAACCCGTGCCGGTCAATCCCCGCAACTTTCAGAACTACCGCCGCGACGATTTTCTGGTCAGCATAGCGGGCATCACGGTGAACCTGACGCTGTTTCTGCTGTCGTTGGCCCTGGCGGTGGGCTTCAACAGCCTTTTGTGGAAGCCGGAGGTAATCAACTTCTACGGAGCGAAGGAATTGCTTTCCTCCGATGGAATCGGCTATGCGGTACTCCTGGGCGGCGCGGGAGCCGACAATGTCGATGCCATGCGCTATCCCTGGGTGCAGTACATCCAGCGTTTTCTGCTGATGTTCTCCACCATGAACCTGTGTGTGGGCATCTTTAATCTCTTGCCGATTCCTCCGCTGGATGGTTTCCACATTCTCAACGACATCGTACTCAGGGGCAGGCTTACGCTCAATCAGAATATGTTCCAGATCACGCAGGTGGTGCTGATCGCGTTGTGCCTGACCGGTGCGCTCACGGGCATTCTTTCCTCCGTGACCGGCGCGGTGGAGGACGCGGTGCTCAATCTGATGCTGGCCATCGCGGGGCGCGGCTGATGGCGGTCAGCATTCATCTGAAGCAGTTCGACGGGCCGCTGGACCTGCTTTTGCATCTGGTGGGAAAGGCCAAGATCAACCTTGCGGATATCTTCGTGAGCGAGATCACCGAGCAATACGTCGAAATCGTGCGCGGCGCGCCGGATTTTGACATGGACGAGGCCAGCGAATTCATCGCCATGGCCGCGCTTCTGGTGGAAATCAAAAGCCGCCGCCTCCTGCCCAAACCGCCCCGTGAGGAAGAGGAGGACCCGGAACAGGCCCTTATCGCCCGCCTGACGGCGTACAAGCAGTTCCGGGAAAGTGCGCGCAACATGGCGGAGTTTGAAAAAAGCGCCCTCAAGCTCTTTGGCAAGCTGCCGGAGGAATATCCCCTGCCCCCGCCTACGCTGGAACTGGACGGACTCACGTTGGAAGCGCTGTGGCAGGCGCTGCTGCGCGTACAGGACCGCCGGCCGGCCGAGCCGCGGGAGATGGATTTTCGCCTGCGCGATATCCGACGTGACAGCTACACTGTAGAAGGATGCATGGAGACCATCGAAAGCCGCCTGGTGCTGGGCAGCGTCAGCTTTGACGAATTGTTCAGCGATCAGCCGGACCGTGAAGAGGTGGTCACGCTGTTCATCGCGCTGCTGGAGCTTTTGAAGCTGGGCAAGGCGCATGTGCGGCAAAACGGCACGTTTGACCGCATCATGCTGGTGCCGGGCCGTCGGGAGGAGGAAACGGATGGAGCAGAATGAAATTCCGCAGATCCTGGAAGCGATTCTCTTTGTCGCCGGTGAGCCGGTGGCTGTGGCCGACCTGGCGCAGGCGCTGGAGGTGAGCGAGCTGGAGATCATGCATGCCGTGGAGGAGCTGCAGCGCGAATGCGAACGCCGCGGCGTGACCATACACCGCTATGGCGACCATCTGCGCATGGAGACGCGCCCGGAATACGCGCCCTATGTGGAACGCCTGCTTCAGCCCGTGCAGCGCCAGACCCTTTCGCAGACCGCCATGGAAACGCTGGCTGTCATCGCCTACCGCCAGCCCGTCACCAAGGGCGAGGTGGAGCAGGTGCGCGGGGTCAAGTGCGACTATTCCGTTCAGTCGCTTCTGCACAAGGGGCTCATCCGGGAGGCCGGGCGCAAGGAGGCGCTGGGCCGGCCCATCCTGTACGCTACCACGGATCGCTTTCTGGAGCATTTCGGCATCTCCGACATCCGTGAACTTCCGCCCCTGCCCAGCGCGCAGGAGAAGGTGGACGAGCCGTTGACACCCTGACAAATGACAGGTATTTTTCCCCCGGCGTCCGGGCATACTTGCACCGGGCGCTTTTTGAATGCGCAGATGGAAGGGGGATACCGCATATGAGACAGACGGTGATGATTGTGACGGCGCTGATGATCGCGCTGCTGGCGGTTTCGGGGTTTATCGTGGCGGGCAGCGTGGAGCAGATGCGCCAGATAACCGAAAAAAATACCCTGATGGACGAAATGGCCCTTCAGGTGAAGCAGCAGACCGAACGCGCCGACGAGCTGGAGGCGCAAAACGGTGATCTTTCCGCCTCGCTGGAGACAGCCGCCCGCGAGCGGGACGAGGCGCTGATGAGGCAGCAGGAACTCGCGGAGCTTATGGCACAGTCGGACGCTCAGCGCGTTCAGGAAGGCAAGGACCAGGAGGAGCTTCGGCGCCAGGCGGAGGCGCTGGCGGGGGACTATGATGCGCTGCTTTTGGAGCGGGATACGCTCGCTTCGGATCTGGACGCGCTGACAGAGGAGCGCGACACGCTGGCGATGGAGCTTTCACAGGCCCAAAAAGCGCTGGACGACGCAGCGGCCCGGAGCCAGGCCGCATCCGCACGCGCCGATGAGCTGGAAGAGCAGCTGGACGCATTGATGGAGGAAAGCGCCCAGACAGCCCTGGCCTACGAACAGCGGGCGCAGGAGGACGCGCAGACCATCGAGACGCTCGCGGCCCAGGCCGAAAGCCTTTCGCAGGCAGTGGCAGGCCAAGGAACCGCACCCTCGGCTGCGCCTTCGCTGACGCTGCCACCGATGCCCACCGCCCGACCGTTGTATACCATCCCCATGCCGGAGAAATGAGGGCGCTAGCGGCAGTCGTAGATGACGGGCGCTTCGCCGGAGGGCAGGATGGTCTGTTCAATATAGACCAGCTCCAACGGCTTGGGATCGTAGATCAGAATCGCGTCCGCCTGACGCCAGTCCTCCAGATTCAGAGAAAGGAAAGCAGGGTCCAGCAGATACTGAAATATATAGTAGGCCATGCCGCCGTCCAGCATGCCCACCAGGATATAGCGTTCGCCGGCGGGAATGCCTTTTTCGGCAATAGCTGCGTCGATTTTGGCACGGTCCGACTGAGCGTACAACTGACGGTGATGCAGCACGGACGCGTCCGGAAACCCGCTGAAAAACAGCAAAACCACAGCGCACAGCCCCGCGGCGGCTCCATACAAAAAACGTTGACGTCCCCGCGGCGGACAGGCGCCGAGCGATGCCAGCGCCACAGCCGCGGTCATCAGGACCAGCCACAGGTCCAGCGTGCTCAGATAGCGCGTTAGGCTCGCCAGCGCCATGGCTTCGCCCGTGGGCATGGAAAACAGGTACATCAACAGCAGACCGGACAGGTAAATGACCGATACAAGAGCGGCCGCGCAGAGCGCGCCTGCACCCGGACGGTACAGGGCGCGGCGGCGCACGCTTACGGCCAGCAGGCATAAGCCCATCACCGCAAGGCACGCCAGCGGCAGCACCGCCGCTTCGCCAAGGGAGGAAAGATAGGCGGAGCAGATATCGGAGATTTCGGCAGCCGTTTTTTCGGCAAAGGTAGACAAAAGTTGTCCCGGACGCATGGCATGCTTGGTAGCTGACGCGTTTTCAAACACCATGGTCGTATGCCGGTTCCATATGTACAGCACGCCTGCGGGGGCCACGCAGACCCCCAGGATGCACCGCCAGCCGCGCCGTTCAGGCGGGCGGCCCTGCCGCCGGTTCCACAGGGCGATACCGGCCAGCAGCAGGGAAATCAGGAGCGAGAAAAGAATCCCGCTGTTTTTGACCAGATAGGCATAGACGGAGAAAGGGAGCGCCAGTAAAGCGGCTCTGCGGGGCTCGCGGATACTGGAGAGAGCCAGAAGCATGCCCGCTGCGGCCACCATTGGAAGAAGCAGATCGACATAAAGCGTCAACAGCTGTGTCTCTCGTGAAAGAAACGCATATGCTGCCACGACGGAGGCCAGCGAAACCGACCACACGGGCCGCTTGCGTGCGATCAAAAACAGGGGAAGAAGGCACGCCAGCATCATCAGCGACTGGGCGAAGAGCATGGCGCCCTCGCTTTCTGTGCCGCAGAGACGGCAGAAAAAATAAATCCAGCAGGCACTTCCGGGCGGATAATTCAAAAAGGAAAGGGTCGTATCCCGAAAGGTGGGCAGCGCGTTTCGCTCAAGAATGGTGCGTGCCACCAGCGCCCAGTGGCTGAAATCGTCATATTGCAAAACCTGAGCGCCATTCATTAGAAACGCCAGTCCTATCGCGGCAGCCGCAAAGAAGCATGTGCCCGGCGTAACGACGGCACGCAGCGATTCCCGCCGCCACAGGGAATTTGCCGCCAGGACGAGGCCCGCTCCCCACAGCAGCCATACGGCTTCAGGCAGCAGGTTGAGCATGCCCGCAAGCGTGGTGAGCGTCGCGGCGGATACCATCGTAAGGGGCAGCGCCCCCTCCACCGGAAGCCTCAGGCGCCGCATGGCCAGGCGCGACAGCCCATAGAGGGACAGTGTCAACAACAGCAGCCGGATTGCGATCATCGAAAAACCTCCGCCTTCTTCCGTGAGACAGAACAAGTGAATACCAAAGTCTACCACGATTTTGAAAAAAAGTCCATCCGGGAGGAAAACGAAAAATTCTTCCCGATTTTTCTTGGTTTTGATAGGAAGTTATCACTGGTTGTGGTATAATACAAACTGCAATCGGATCAAACAAAAGGAGGGTACCGTTCCATGAAGAAGCTTCTGGCTCTACTGCTTGCCCTGCTTCTGCTTGTAGGCGGCTCGGCTTTCGCCGAGGAAACAGGGCTGACCAAGGACATTGTCGTGCTGTTTACCAGCGACGTGCATTGCGGCATCGACCAGGGATTCGGCTACGCCGGACTGGCCGCCGTGCGGGATACGATGGAAAAAAGCAGCCATGTACTGCTGGTGGACAATGGCGACGCTATCCAGGGAGAACCCATCGGCACCATGACCACGGGCGAAGCCATCATCGGCCTGATGAACGACGTGGGCTACGACGTGGCCATCCCCGGCAACCATGAATTTGACTATGGCATGGACCGTTTCCTTGAACTGACGGAAATGGCGGACTTTCCCTACATCAGCGCCAACTTCAACAAGGACGGCGAGCTGGTGTTCGATCCCTATGTGATCGAGGAAATTGAGGGCGTGAAGATCGCATTCGTCGGCGTGACGACCCCCAAGACCATCACTTCCTCTACCCCCAAATACTTCCAGGATGACGAGGGCAACTTTATCTACGGCTTCATGCAGGATGAGACGGGCGAAAAGCTCTACGCCGCCGTGCAGTCCGCCGTGGACGCGGCCATCGCCGAGGGCGCGGACTATGTCATCGCCATGGCCCACCTGGGCAACGAGGCTACCTGCGCGCCCTACACCTATGCCGATGTAATTGCCAACACCACCGGCATCGACGCCTTCCTGGACGGCCACAGCCATGATACCGATCAGGTGGTCATGCAGAACAAGGACGGCGAGGACGTGCCGCGCTCGGGCTGCGGCACCAAGCTGGGCGGCATCGGTTACGCCCGCATCTCCGCCGCCGACGGCTCCATCCAGACCGGCCTGTACACCTGGACCAACGATGTGTCCGTGCCCGCGCTGCTGGGAATCGAGAACGATATTACCACCGCCGTGGCCGAAGCCACCGAGACCCTCGACGAGAAGCTGGGCGAGGTCGTGGCCAAATCCGACGTGGAGCTGACCATTAACGACCCCGAAGCCGTGGATGAAAACGGTCAGCCCATCCGCATCATCCGCAACGCCGAGACCAATCTGGGCGACCTGTGCGCCGACGCCTACCGCGATCAGGGCGATGCCGACGTGGCCTTCGTCAATGGCGGCGGCATCCGCGTCTCCATTCCCGCGGGCGATATCACGTTGGGCGATATCCTTCAGGTGCATCCCTTCGGCAACGCCCTGTGCGTGGTCGAGGCCACCGGCCAGCAGATACTTGATGCGCTGGAGTGGGGCGCCCGCAACGTGCCCGGCGAAAACGGCGGCTTCCTGCAGGTCTCCGGCCTGACTTATGAGATTCATACCTACATCGAGTCCTCCTGCACTGCTGACGAGAACGGCCTGTTCACTGGCGTGGACGGCGAATACCGCGTCAAGAACGTCAAGGTCGCCGGGGAGGACCTCGACCTGACCAAGACCTATACCGTTGCCTCCCATAACTATATGCTCAAGGACGGCGGCGACGGCTTTACCATGTTCCAGGGCTGCAACCTGCTCCAGGACGAGGTCAAGCTGGATAATCAGGTGCTCATCGACTACATTACCGGCACCCTGGAAGGTGTGGTGGGCGAGGCATATGCCAATCCCTACGGCGAAGGCCGCATTGTGGGGGTAGCCGAGGCTCCCGCCGAATAATCGGTCGTTTTCTATCAAGCGCCCCCTCGAATCGTACGATTCGAGGGGGCGCTTCAGACCGCCGACAAAGGGGCTGCTTTCTTTGGGAAGCAGCCCCTAAACGCATAA
>UQEF01000111.1 GCA_900540045.1 uncultured Eubacteriales bacterium
GAAGAGGGCGAAGAACAGCATGGCGAACGCCGATGCCATGATCAGGTTGGGCATGTAGATGACCGTCTTGAAGAAGGTCTGGCCCTTCAGCTTGAGGCGCAGGTCGGTGAACCAGGCCGCCAGCAGCAGGGAGATGGCGATCTGCGGGATGAAGCCGATGATCCAGAGCAGCAGAGTGTTGCTGAAATATTTGGGCAGGTCTGTTGCAAACAGGGTCACGTAGTTCTTCAAGCCCACGAAGTTGGGCCCGATGATCTTCAGACCGCTGCGGTAATATTCACTTCCTGCGCATGTCCGTTACAGCAGGTGCGCGCAGTCCTTGTCAAACGAAATGGCGGCGCGCTCGCCGACCTCAAAGACGCGCTTGTTGAGGGGGCAGCTGTCGGTGATCTTGACCAGCGTGCCATCTTCCAGGCGCACATGGTAGTTCTGATAGCTGCCCATGAAGCAGCTCAGCTCCACCGTGCAGGGCAGCAGGCCTTCCGGGGCGATCCGGATGGCCTCCGGCCGGAGCACGATTTCGCCCTCCGCGCCCGCGTCACGGGGCGTGTCGGTCTCCACGGTCACCTCGCGGCCCTCCACGGTTACGACGCAGTCGTTCCCCTGCATGCCCTTGACGGTTCCCTTGATGAAGTTCGCCTCGCCGATAAAGTCGGCCACGAACTCGTCGGTGGGATGGTAGTAGATGTCCTTGGGGCTGCCCATCTGGGCCACGACGCCCTTTTTCATGATGATGATCTCGTCGGAGATGGACATGGCCTCGGACTGGTCGTGGGTGACGTAGATCGCCGTGATGCCCAGCTTCTGCTGGATGCGGCGGATCTCGGTGCGCATGGTCACGCGCAGCTTGGCGTCCAGGTTGGACAGCGGCTCGTCAAAGAGCAGCACGCCCGGCTCCACCACCAGCGCGCGGGCCAGCGCTACACGCTGCTGCTGGCCGCCGGAGAGCTGGTTGGTCATGCGGCTCTCCATGCCGCCCATCTCCACCAGGTCCAGAATGGTCCTGACCCGCTGCTCGATTTCCGCCTTGGGCACCTTGCGCAGCTTGAGGCCGTACGCCACGTTGTCAAACACATTATAATGAGGAAACAGCGCGTAGCTCTGAAACACCATGGCGGTGTCGCGCTTGTTGGGGGTCAGCTCGTTGATGGGCTGGCCGCCCAGGTAAATTTCGCCCTCGTCCGGGCTCTCAAAGCCGGCCACCATGCGAAGCGTCGTGGTTTTTCCGCAGCCGGAGGGGCCCAGGAGCGTCACGAAGCTGCCCGGCGCGATGTCCAGCGACACGTCGTGCACGGCATAAAAGTCCTTGCCTGTCTTGGGGTCGGTATAGATCTTGGAAATGTGGTCAAGGCGAACGCCCTTGCTCTCCTTAGGCATTTTCGCTGTCCCCCTTTATCTTTCTGCTGGTGCCAAAATACTTGGTCACGAGGTTCATGATCACGATGGACGCATACACGATGGCGATCAGAATGGTCGCGTAGGCGCAGGCCACGCCGTACTTGCCCTTTTCCGCAAATTCGTTGATCTGCGTGGTGATGAGCAGGTACTGCGGCGTCACCAGCAGAATGATGGCGCTGATGGCGGTGATGGAGCGCACGAAGGTGGTGACCAGGCCGCTTAGGAAGCTGTCCTTGATGAGCGGCAGCGTGACGGAGGTGAACACCTTTCCGCTGCCCGCGCCCAGATCATAGGCGCTTTCCTCGATGGACCTGTCGATCTGCCGAAGCGCCGATATGCCGCTGCGCGTGCCCACCGGCAGGCTGCGCACGATAAAGACGATGACCAGAATCGCGCCCGTGCCGTAGAGCCCCTGCAAAAAGCCCGTGTGGAACACGCCGTTGGCAAAGCCGCGGATGTAGCCCACGCCCAGCACCGTGCCGGGCACGGCCATGGCCAGCATGCTGGCAAACTCGATGAGGCCCTTGGTGCGGAACTTCTTTTTGACCACGAGGTAGCTGATAATCATGGACAGCAGCGCGGTGATGGGCGAGGCGATGAGGCTCAATACGAACGAATCGCGGAACGCCTTGAGACCGCTGTACTTGAACATGTATTCAAAGTGCTTGAAGGTCAGCGAATAGTCGCGGCCCCAGAGGTTGAACAGCGCGCCGAAGGGGATGCTGACGTACATCAGAATCACGAAGGCCGAAAACAGCGAGCACAGGATCGTCAGCGGGCGGGTCACGCTCTTGTCGGCGATGAGCATGCGCGCGCGGCTGGCCTTGCCGGTGAGGGTCGCGTAGGTGCGCTTTTCCAGATAATACTTCTGAATCAGGAACAGGATGAGCGTCAGGCTCAGCAGCACCACAGCCATGGCGCTGGCGCCGGCCTTGTCATAGGCGCCGGTCACCTGCAGGTAGATGGTGGTGGCCAGCGTGTCAAAGCTGCCGCCGATCATCATGGGGTTGGCGAAGTCGGCCACGGATTCGATGAACGTGACCAGAAACGCGTTGCCAAGGCCCGGAAGCAGCAGGGGGAGCGTCACCGTGGTAAAGACCTTCCAGCGGCTGGCGCCCATGTCGCGGCTGGCCTCCTCCAGCGAGGGGTCGATGTTTTTGAGCAGGCCCTTGAGCATCATGTAGCAGACGGGGAAGAATGTCAGGATCTGTACGATGGCGATGCCATGCAGGCCGTAGATGTTGCTGTCGTAGATGCCCAGCAGGCTTCGCGTGATGATGCCGCCGCGCCCGAAGAGCAAAATCATGCTCAGCGACAGCACGAACGGCGGGGACACCACCGGCAGCATGCTCACGATATTGAACATCCTGCGCACCACGCGCAGGCGGATCTTCACATAGACGTCCACATAGGCAAACAGCAGGCCCAGCGCCGTGGAGCCCAGCCCCACGATGAAGCCCAGCTCCAGCGTGTTGGTAAACGCCGTGCGGAAGCGGCCCATGTCCAGCACGCGGCTGAACACGTCCAGCGTGAGGCGCCCTTCCGACACCACGCTGTCAATCAGCAGCATGGCCAGCGGATAGAGAATGAATAAAGCCAGGAAAATCAGCAGCACCACGATGGTGGAAACCATCACCGGATCGCCGAAGAGCTTTTTGCGGTCCAGCCTTGCGCTCTGCGCCTTGACCAAGCGTACCTACCTCCTTTTCCCCAGAGACGGCGAGGAGGATGACGCTGCGTCATCCTCCCCGCCGACACAGAATTTGTTCGGTTATTCAGTCTGGAAGCGGCCGTCCGCGGCGGCGCCGAGGGCGTTGAAGTAGTCCTCAACGTACTTGGAGGTATTGTTCTTGGCGTCCTCGAAATCGTAATCGATCACGTTTTCGGGGTCCAGACCAAAGGCGGTGGCCTCCTCGGGCTGCTCGGCGTTGTCGATCACCAGGAACTGGAAGCTCTCGTTCTCCTTGGCGATGTTGACGCAATCCGGGCTGAGCGCGAACTCGATCCACAGCTTGGCGGCGTTGGGATGCTTGGCGCCCTTGAAGATGGCGGTCGCGCCGATCTCAAAGCTGGTGCCGCTGGAGGGGATCACCAGGCTGATGTTGTCATAGCCGTCGAGGATCTGGGTGATGCCGTCATGCAGGAAGCCGATGCCGATGACGCACTCGCCGATGCCCACCTTCTTGGAGGGGCCGGAACCGGACTTGGTGTACTGGGCGATGTTCTTGTCCAGCTCCACGAAGTACTTCATGGCCTCGTCATGGCCCTTCATCTGCACCATGGTGTTGATGACCAGCTTGGCGGTGCCGGCGGTGTTGGGGTTGGACATCCAGATCAGGCCCTTGTATTCGGGCTTGAGCAGGTCGTCCCAGTCCTTGGGCTCTTCCAGGCCCAGGCGCTCCAGCTCCTCGGTGTTGCACATGAAGCCCAGAATGCCCTTGTAGATGCCGTACCAGCAGCCGTCCTTGTCGCGGTACATGTCGCCCAGCAGGTGGCTGGCGTTCTTGGCCTCGTAGGGCTCCAGCAGGCCCTTGGCCACGGACTCGTTGTAGGGATCGGTGGTGCCGCCGAACCACACGTCGGCGCTGGGGTTGCCGTTTTCCTCCTCGATCTTGGCGGCAACCTCGCCCGTAGACAGGCGCTGACGGTTGACGGTGATGCCGAAGAGCTCCTGGAACTTGTCGCAGGCGGCGTTGAGGTAAGCTTCCTCGCAGCTGCCGTACACGGTCAGTTCGCCCTCGGCCTTCGCCGCGTCGATGAGCGCCTGGTCATAGCCCTCGGCCGAAGCCGCGCTGCACAGGCCCAACGCCGTCACAGCCACCAGAAGAAGCGCCAACAGTTTTTTCATGAGAAACCACGTCCTTTCTCCAAATTTCCCCTTGGATATCGATTTGTCTTTCCGCCTTTGCCATTCGAAGTTGTGCCCCTATCATAGCACCGTCAGGGCAAAATTGTCAATACTCTAACAAGCAATCTGAACAAAAGAAAGAAATTTTTCCGAACGTTCATGTTTTTTCACTCACTCTTTGCCATGGCGGCTTCCTGTGTTATAATGGAGCAAAAGGAAAGAAAGCGCCGGGCCGGAGCAGGCCGGGCTTTGGGAGGAAACGCCTATGTGGAAAGCGGTAGACGATCTGTTGGCGCGCGGCATCGCGGAGGGCATCTTTCCCGGCTGCGCCATGGCGGCCGGGCAGGGAACGCGGGTTTTGTTCACCAGCGTGCACGGCGCGCTGGCGCAGGGGGATGCGCGCGGCGTGACGCACACCACGCGCTATGACGTGGGGCTGTTGACCGAGGTCATGGCCACGGTGCCGCTGATGCTCTATGCGCTGGAGCGGGGTCTGGTCAGTCTGGATGACCGGCTGGGCCGCTGGCTGGGCGACGTACCCCAGGACAAGCGCGAGATCACGCTTCTGCATCTTTTAACCCACACGTCGGGCATGAGCGCATCGTTCCTGCTGTCGCAGGAGGCCGAGGGCGACCGCGACGCGCTGGGCGCCCTGCTGCGCCATCCGCTGTCGGGGAGCGTGGGCGCCAAGGTGCGCGATTCCGCCATGGGCTTTATCCTGCTGGGCTTTTTGCTGGAGCGGGTGTTCGGCATGCCGCTGGATGAGGCGGTGAAGCGCTTTGTAACCGCCCCGCTGCGCATGCCCAGCACCGGCTACCTGCCCGCGGGCGACGATGTGGCCCCCGCCGGCGGGGAGAGCGAGGGCGCGGAATGGCAGGCGGGTCAGCCGCAGGACGGCAACGCGCGCTTCCTGCACGGCGTGGCGGGGCACGCGGGCCTGTTCACCGACCTGGAGGACATCATCCGCTACGCCTCCATGCTGGCGGGCGACGGCCGCAACGAGGAGGGCGTGGTCTTTTCCTACCGCTCCATCCACCTGGCCACCACCGAGCGCACGCGCGGGCTGAACGAGGCGCGGGGCTACGGCTTCCGCATCACCAAGCGGTCGGACCCGTTTTTGGGGCACCTGTGGCCCAGCGACGGCTACGGCCTGACGGACCCGGCCAGCGGCTCGCTCATCGCGGTCAGCCCGGACGACGGCTTTTTCGTGGCGCTGCTGCTCAACGGCCACGGCACGTCCGACGACCGCCGGGAGATCGCGCGCATGCACAAGCTGCTGCTCAACGCGGCCTACGCGGCCTTCCAGCACGACGAGGACTAAGCGCTTTGCGCACCCAAAAAAGAGGGGGACATCCCCCTCTTTTTTGCTGCATTCAGCCGTTTCCGCCCGATGCGTAATCAAACAGCACAATCTCCCCGGTGTTCGCATCCACAAACACGCCGCCGCTGATGTGCGTATCTCCAACGTCCACCTCCACCGCAAACTCCCACATGCGCCGGCCCGCGTTGTCCTCCACCAATCGCGCTCCCGCCTCGTCAAAATCCTCCGCGGTGCCCACGGCGGCCGCCCCGGCCTGTGTGAGGCCCAGCTCCTCCCGCGCGGCGGCCCGCATGATCTCCTTGGCCTCGGCCAGACTGATCTCGCCCGGTCCGGGTTCGACTTCACGCACGTCCATCCATACGCTGGCATCCTCGTTTGCCGGCGCGGGTACGGGCGGCGTCTGCACGGGGCCGGAAGCCGCACTTTCCCGGGCCAGCGCCAGCGCCTCCTCCTGCCCCTCGTTCAGGGCGTAGAGCAGCTGCTCCTGTCCGTAGGCGGGGGCGGTCAGGTCTCCGCCGCGCCACAGCGCGGGGTCAAGGCCGTCATGGCTCCATGCGGCGGTCATGCCGTCCGCCGTCTTTTCCACCGTGTACACGCCCGCGCGCTGCGGGTCGATGTTCGCCAGGGCGTGGAAAGTCACGCGCCAGCCGCCGTCCGTTTCCTCATGCTCCGCATGAAACAGGCCCATGGTTTCCGCCGTCAGCCCGTAGGCGTTCATCACGGCCTGCCGGGCCTGATAGATCGCCTCCGCCTCGGGCGAGCGGGTCAGGGCATACACCGCCAGCGCGGAAACCGCCGCCAGCGTCAGCACAACCGCCAGAATCAGTCCGGCAGACAAACGTTTCTTCATTTTGGGTTCTCCTTTCGTCCGGGCAAGCACCGCATGGCGGTTCCGCGGCTGCCAGCGCAGGCCGGACAGCTCGCGGTCCACGATCTCCCTCAAGCCGTCACGCATCGTAATACCACTCCTTCAACCTGTCCCGCAGCCTCCGGTTCGCGCGCCGGAGCCGCTGCTTTACCGCGCTTTGTGATATGCGCAGCGCCTGTGCCGCCTCCGCAATCGTCATTTCCTGATAGTAGCGCAGGAGCACGGCCTCCCGCTCGCGCAGGGGGAGTGCCATCACGGCCCGGATCACCTCGCCGTCCGGATGCGCGTCCTCCGCGCCCGTCTCCGGCAGCGCTTCCAGCGGCGTGCCGCGGTCCACATGCCGCAGCCATGCCGTGCGGTGATAGTCCCGGCAGGTGTTGATGGCGATGCGCATCAGCCAGGTGCGCTCGTCGCACTCGCCACGGAACTGCCCCAGATTTCTCCAGGCCTTGATGAAGGTATCCTGCGCCGCGTCCTGCGCCAGGGAAGCGTCATTCAGATACAGACAGCACATGCGCACCAGCGCGTCGCCGTAACGGCGCATCAGGTCCTCCAGCCTGTCTCCGCCCGGGCCCTTGGCGGTCGTCATGCCGCTCACCCCCTTCACCTGTTAGACGAGCTTCGCCGCCGTGATGGACAGCTCCTGCCGAAAAAAAAAAGGGCCGCGTCACGCGGCCCCCAGACCGTTGACAAACCCAAGTCAACGGTCATTTTTCATAAGGAAAAACGAACAA
>UQEF01000112.1 GCA_900540045.1 uncultured Eubacteriales bacterium
TGCGTTTAGGGGCTGCTTCCCAAAGAAAGCAGCCCCTTTGTCGGCGGTCTGTCCCTTCGCATACGCGGAGGGTCGTTTTATGTAAAAAACCTTCCTCTGCCATTGCATTTCACACAGGTCCGTGATACAATGTGATGGTCAAAGATGGTCAATATTCTTTGACGAAAGGAGGATTTTTATGCGATTAAGCGATGCAATAGAGCAATTTATCAAAACCATGCTTACCCAGGAAGCGCCCGAAGTCGAACTCAAGCGCAACGAGCTTGCTGAATATTTTAATTGCGCGCCCTCGCAGATCAACTATGTGCTGGCCACCCGCTTCACGCCCGACCACGGCTACATCATCGAAAGCCGGCGGGGCGGCGGCGGATACATCCGCATCTTCCGCATGGCGCAGGATACCAGCGAGCATCTGCTGTACCTGCTTCATCAGCGGGTGGGTGATTCCATCGACGCGCTGGCGGCTTCGCACCTGGTGCAGCAGCTGCAGGAGCGCGAGGTGGTCACCAAGGGCGAGGCGGCCATGATGAACGCGGCGCTTTCGCCCCAAGCGTTGAGCCTTCCGCTCTCGGCGGAAATGAAGGACGCGCTTCGCGCCCGGATTCTGAAAAACATGTTACTGGAGGTTGCCCGAAAGGGCAAGGATCAATAGCCCAAAGGAGGGACATTCATGCTTTGTGAGGAATGCGGCAAGAATCAGGCGACGGTAGCCATCACCGTTTCCGCCGGCGGCGAGGTCACCACGCGGCGGCTTTGCCCCGAATGCATGAAAAAAATGCAATTCAGCCTTGTAAGCGGCGATATTCAGGGCTTTTTGAGCTCCGTGCTCTCCGTGCTCGGCAGCGGCCAGAAGGTGGAGGAGCACACCGCCGTATGCTCCGGCTGCGGGCTGAGTTACGCCGAATTTGAGCGCACGGGCCGACTGGGCTGCGCCCAGTGTTACCGGGACTTTTCCGATCAGTTGAAGCCCCTTTTGCAGCGGATTCATGGCCGTGCGCAGCATGCCGGACGCAGGCCCGCCGCTTTCAGGCCTTCGCCGGAAGACGAACGCGCGGCACGGGTCAGCGAGCTTCGCCAGAAAATGGATGAGGCTGTGGCAAGTGAAAACTTTGAGGACGCGGCAAAATACCGTGACGAGCTGCGAAAGCTCGCCGAAGAAAGCGGGGCGGCGCAACCATGAGCGATTCGGCAGTCAATGTGGTCGTTTCCAGCCGGGTGAGGCTTGCCCGAAACTATTTTGATCTTCCCTTTCTCAACTGGAACCGGCCGGAAAATGCCCGGCTGTGCATTGAGCGGGCGCAGGCCGCTCTCTGCGGCGGGAAAGAAAACTATGACCTGTACCTCATGCGCGATCTGCCCGATGTCGAGCGGCTCAAGCTGGTGGAAAAGCACCTGATCAGCCGCGACCTTGTGGAGCGGGCCGAAACCGGCGCCGCGCTGATCCGGCAGGACCGCCGCGTGAGCGTCATGATCAACGAGGAGGACCACCTGCGCATTCAGGCCATTGGGTCGGGCCTGGATCTGGAAACCGCGGCGAACGTGGCTTTCGGCGTGGAAGGACGTCTGGAGGCGGTATGCACCTTCAGCTTCGATCCCCAGCTGGGCTACCTGACCTCCTGCCCCACCAACACCGGCACGGGCATGCGCGCCTCTGTGATGCTGCATCTGCCCATGCTCACCCGCTACAAGCAGATGGGCAACGTCAACCAGAGCGTAGCAAAGCTGGGCCTGACCACCCGCGGCATCTATGGCGAGGGGAGCGAGGCGCTGGGCGACCTGTATCAGGTAAGCAATCAGGTCACGCTGGGCCGCACGGAGGATGAAATCATCGAGGCCGTCACCGCCGTGGGCCGCCAGCTGATCGACATGGAGCTGTCGCTGCGCGCGCGGTGCCTGAAGGAACAGCCCATGGACCTCAGGGACGCGCTTTTGCGCAGCTACGGCCTTTTGCGCTATGCCCTGCGCATGGATGAAAAGGAATTCATGCTCCACTGGAGCCATCTGCGTCTGGGCGCGGCCATGGGACTTTTGCCCGTGAGCCTCGCTGCGGCGGATGATCTGCTCACTGTGGCGCAGGACGCGCATGCCCGGCGCTACGCTCAGGAGAGCGCGCCCGGCGAAGAAGCGGACGCCGCGCGCTGTGATATTATCCGCAAAACCCTTGAAACCAACGTTTAGGAGGTTCTGATATGGCAATTTTCGGACGCTTTACCCAGCGGGCTCAGCGTGCCGTGGCGGCCGCCCAGCAGGCGGCGGTGCTGCTGCACCAGCCCTATGTGGGGACGGAGCATATTCTTTTGGGCCTGCTGAAGGAGCCCGGTCCCGTGGTAGCCGATGTGCTGCCCGCGGATGTCAACTATGATACGGTTCTTGAGCGCGTGCGCGCGCTTTTGGGCGAGGGCAACATGCAGTCCGGCGGCATGCTGGAGCTGACCCCGCGCAGCAAAAAAATTCTGGAAAGCAGCATTCTGGAAAGCCGCAAGCTGCACCACAGCTTTGTGGGCACGGAGCATTTCTGGCTGGCTTTGCTCAAGGAGGGCGAAGGCGTGGCCGTGAGCCTGCTTCGCAGCATGGGCGTGGATACGCAGGAAATGCAGCAGAAAATTCTCGAGGCGCTGGCCAAATCCCAGCCCGACGGCGGCGAGGACGCCTCCGCATCCGGCGGCGAAGACGGAAAGGCCGAAGGCAGCGTTTTGGAAAAATACAGCCGCGACCTGACCAAGGCCGCGCAGGATGGCGAGCTGGACCCGGTGATTGGCCGCAGCACGGAAATTGAACGCATTATGCAGATCATGAGCCGCCGCACCAAAAACAACCCCGTGCTCATCGGCGAGCCGGGCGTGGGCAAAAGCGCGGTGGTGGAGGGCCTGGCCCAGATGATCGTGGCCGGCAAGGTTCCCGAAACCCTTACCGGCAAGCGCATTCTTTCGCTGGACCTTGGCAGCATGATCGCCGGCAGCAAATACCGCGGCGAATTTGAGGAGCGGCTCAAGGATACCATCAAGGATGTGAAGAAACAGGGGAACGTGATTCTCTTTATCGACGAGTTCCACACGCTGGTGGGCGCCGGCAAGGCCGAAGGCAGCATGGACGCCGCCAACATCCTCAAGCCCGCTCTCGCCCGCGGCGAGCTTCAGTGCATCGGCGCAACCACGCTGGACGAATACCGCAAGAACATTGAAAAGGACGCCGCGCTGGAGCGCCGCTTCCAGCCTGTCAAGGTAGGCGAGCCCACGCCCGAAGAGGCGCTGGCCATCCTCAAGGGCCTGCGCGACCGCTACGAGGCGCATCACAAGGTCAAAATCACCGACGAGGCGCTTCAGGCCGCCGTCAGCCTGTCCGACCGCTATATCAGCGACCGTTTCCTGCCCGACAAGGCCATCGACCTGATGGACGAGGCCGCCTCGCGCGTCAGGCTGCACAGCTTCACCGCCCCGCCCGACGTAAAGGAGCAGGAGGACCGCCTCAAGGCCCTGCAAAACGAAAAGAAAGAGGCCATCGCCCATCAGGACTTTGAAAAGGCCGCCAGCCTGCGGGACGAGGAGCGAAAGCTCCGTCAGGACATCGCCCAGAAGCGCGCGGCCTGGGAGGAGCGCAAAAACAACAGCCACGACGTGGTCACTGAGGAGGATATCGCTCAGATTGTGGCCAGCTGGACGGGCGTGCCGGTCAAGAAGATGACGGAGGACGAAAGCCAGCGCCTGCTCCACATGGAGGACCTGTTGCACAAGCGCGTCGTGGGCCAGGATGAGGCCATCAGCGCAGTCAGCCGGGCGCTTCGGCGCGCCCGCGCGGGCCTGCAGGACCCCAAGCGGCCCATTGGCTCGTTCATCTTCCTTGGGCCTACCGGCGTGGGCAAGACCGAGCTGTGCCGCGCCCTTGGCGAAGTGATGTTCGACGATGAAAACGCCCTGATCCGCATCGACATGAGCGAATACATGGAGAAGCACAGCGTCAGCCGCCTCGTAGGCAGCCCTCCGGGCTACGTGGGCTACGAGGAGGGCGGCCAGCTCACCCAGAAGGTGCGCAACAAGCCCTACAGCGTGGTGCTCTTTGACGAGGTGGAGAAGGCGCACCCGGATGTGTTCAACATCCTTCTGCAAATCCTTGACGACGGCCGCCTCACCGACAGCAACGGACGCGTGGTCAACTTCAAAAACACCATCATCGTCATGACCTCCAACGCCGGTGCCAGCACCATCACCTCCAAGCGCTCGCTGGGCTTTGGCGGCAGCGTGGAAACCACCCGTGACTACGAGGCCATGAAAGAGCGCGTGATGGCTGAGGTGAAGGATACCTTCCGTCCGGAATTTATCAACCGCATCGACGACCTGATCGTGTTCCACGCGCTGGAGCCGGACGACATCCGCCGCATCGCGGGCCTCATGCTGGGCAGCGTGTCCAAGAGGCTTGCCCAGCGCGGCATGAAGCTCAGCTACGGAGACGACGTAATCGCCCTGCTGGCGGAGGAGGGCTATGACCCCAACTATGGCGCCCGCCCGCTGCGCCGCACCATTCAGAGAAGCGTGGAAGATGCGCTGAGCGAGGAAATCATCGCCGGTAAAATTGCCCTGGGCGACCAGGTGCAGCTGTACGTGGATGATAACAAGCACATCGCCTTCCGAAAGCTCCTGCCGCAAACGCCTGCTCAGCCTGCGCCTACGCTGGAAGCGTAAGCCGTGTTCGGTGGGGAACGCGCCCCGTTTGGAGCGCGTTCCCCTTTTTTTCCGCCCCGGTTTGAAAAAATCCTTTGCGTTGGTTCTTGCTTATTTACCCGTTCATGCTATATAATAGATTGAAAAAACCTATTGCCTAAAGGGGGCAGTGTGCAATTCCAACATCATAAGGAAATCATCCCGCCCGGCGGCTGCGGCTTCCCGGAGATTCTCACCCGCGTGGCGAGGGGCCTTTTTCTGCGCCCAACGGCCTGCGCCCGAGGGTACACAAGCGAAGGTAACAAAAGAGCACATAGAGAAATGTAAGGAGGAGTACCCATTATGAGCAAGAAATACATGCGGGATATGGTGCCACTGGTGGTGATATGCCTCGTCTCGGCGCTGCTTCTTGCCAGCTTCAATCTGCTGACCAAGGACCCCATCCAGCAAAACAGCCAGCGTGCCGCGGAAGAAACCCGCACCCGCATGCTTCCCATAGCCTCCAGCTTTGAGGCCATGGAGGTTACCGAAGGCAGCAACATGGACAGTGTATACCAGGGCCTGGATGCCTCCGGCGAACCTGTGGGATATGTCATTCAAACCACTGTGAACGGCTACGGCGGCGAAGTCGTGGTCACGCTGGGCATGGATATGGACGGCGTGATCACCGGCGTTGACGTGGGCGGCGAGAACTTCAGCGAAACGCCGGGCCTGGGCGCTTTGGCCAAGGAGCCCGCGTTTACCCAGCAGTACATCGGCAAGAAGGTGCCCCTCACCCTGGTCAAGGGGAACGAACCCAAGGGTGAAAACACCATCGACGCCATTTCCGGCGCGACCCGCACTTCCTCCGCTGTCAACGGCGGTATCAACCTGGCGGGCAAGTATATCTCCGACCTCAGCGGCGGCGGATCGCCCAATACCGCCAGCGCGCAGGGCTTCGGCGGCCCCGTGGCCGTTACCCTTGAGCTGGACGCCAGCGGTGCCATCTCCTCCATCACCATTGGCGACGATTATTTCAACGAAACCGAAGGCTACGGCAAGAAAGCCCTTGAGGACAACTTCTCGTCTCAGTTCATCGGTATGAAGCCCCCGCTGGCGCTTTCTGACATCGACGCCATCTCCGGCGCGACCGTCACCTCCACCGCCGTGGTCAACGCCATCAACACCGTCTACGCTCAGCTGACCGGCGAGGCCTCCACTGCTGCTCCCGCCGAGGAGGAAGCGCCCGCCGCCCAGCTCTATGAGGACGGCACCTGGCGCGCGGCCTTCAAGGGCTTCGGCGGCCCCGTGATGGTGGCTCTGACCCTGGACGACAACCTGACCATCCAGAGCATCCAGATCGGCGACGATCAGTTTGCCGAGACCGAGGGCTATGGCGCGCAGGCGCTGGAGCCCGCGTTCCAAGAGCAGTTCGTCGGCAAGACCCTGCCGCTTGAGGACGGCGCTGTGGACGGCATCAGCGGCGCGACCATGACCACCAATGCCGTGCTGGACGGCATCGACGCGATCTATCAGGCCGCGACCGACGATACCCCCGACGAGCCGCAGCCCCTGCCCACGCCTGCCGCCGAGTCCGAAACGCAGACGGACGACGCCGCGACGGTTTCCACCTCCGTGGCTGCCACCACCGATGGCAACGGCTCCTGGACGGCCAGTGCGCAGGGCTTCGCAGGCCCCGTGGCCGTAACGTTGACCCTGGATGACGGCCTGACCATCCAGAGCATCGAAATCGGCGACGACCAGTTTGCCGAAACCGACGGCCTGGGCGCCAAAGCCAAGGATGCCGAGTTTACCGATCAGTTCGTGGGCAAAACCCTGCCGCTCAAGGACGGCGATATCGACGCCATCAGCGGTGCGACCATCACCACCAATGCGGTGCTGGACGCTGTGAACGCCATTTATGAGGCTGCCGGCAACGGCGCGGCGGAAGCCACCGATGCCCCTGCCGCGTCCGATGCGCCCGAGGCCACAGAGGCTTCTGCCGCCGCTATCGGCGAAGTGACCCATGAGGGCGACGAGTGGACCACCGCCGCGCAGGGCTTCGCAGGCCCCGTGGCCGTAACGTTGACTTTGGATGACAGCCTGACCATCCAGAGCATCGAAATCGGTGACGATCAGTTTGCCGAAACCGACGGCCTGGGCGCTAACGCCAAGGATGCCGAGTTTACCGATCAGTTCGTGGGCAAAACCCTGCCGCTCAAGG
>UQEF01000113.1 GCA_900540045.1 uncultured Eubacteriales bacterium
GATCGTGCCGATGTTTACGTGCGGCTTGGTGCGTTCAAATTTCGCCTTGGCCATGGGATTCGACCTCCTGTTTTACGTTTGATATAATCCGGCAGGTTATCATGCGGTTGGAGCGGGTGATGGGAATCGAACCCACGTAGCCAGCTTGGGAAGCTGGAGCTCTACCATTGAGCTACACCCGCATGTCCGCATGCACCGCCCCAATACCAGACATAGGTTATTGTAATGTTTTTCCCCTCGCTTGTCAACAGCTTTTTTCCCTTTCGCCCTGATGAAAAGCGCACATCGTGCGAAATGGCCCGATGGAAGCGGGGAAATGCCGGCGTTTTTTCCCTTTTGCTTTACCGCTCCGCAGGGGCCGGACGCACATACAGGCGCGGCGGATCAAAGTGCCGGCGCAGGTCGGCATAGGGGATCTGCGGCGGCGAAAGCAGCCATAGCTTTTTTACGGATTCGTCGTCCAGAATCACGGGCATGCGGTCATGGTAAGGGCGCATCTGCTCATCGGCCTCGCGCGTGAGGATGGCGAAGCCGTCAAATCCGCCCGCGCGGAATCCGCCCAGAAATTCGCCATACACGCCCGCCAGGTACATCAGCCCCTTGTCTACCCCGCCCTGCGATTGAAAGGCGAATTTATCCTTCGCTTTTCCGCCGGAGGGAGTGCGCCGCCATTCGTAAAAGCCGGAAACCGGCACCAGGCAGCGGCGCTCCCGCACCGCGCGCTGGAACATGGGGGTAAAATCGGCCTTTTCCGAACGGCTGTTGATGACCACGCCCCGGCCTCCAGCGCGCGGAAAGCCCCAGCGCATGGCGCGCACGCCCACGCCGCCCCCGTCCGCCACGATGACGGGGGCCAGCTGCGTGGGAAAGATCTCGCCCGTATGCACCTGAGAAGCCAGCGGATCGCCGCTTTCCAGAAGGCCGCGCAGCAGGTTCAACAGCCGCTCATTCGCTTCTTTCGTATCGTCCAGAAAGTAGCGCCCGCACATGCCGCTTATGCCTCCGCCAGCTGACGGGCCAGGTCGGTGATGGCCTCGCGCGTGTCCGCCGCCAGCGCCGAGCGGATGGTGGGCACCGGCTCCAGCACGCGCATGTTTTTCATGGAGCCCAGGATCTCGCGCATCTGTTTGCCTGCCGCCGGAGCCCAGGAGCCGTTCTCCACCAGCGCTACGGTGCGATCCTGCAGGGCGTGCGCCTTAAGGTCCAGAAGCAGCGTTTCCATGGCCGGGAATACGCCGAGGTTGTAGGTGGCCGAAAGCAGCGCCAGCTTTCCGAAGCGGAACGCGTCGCTGAGGATGTAGGAAGGATGGGTGACGGATACGTCATACATCGCCACATGCTTCACGCCTGCGTCGCGCAGGGCCATCGCAAAGACCTCCGCTGCGTTTTCGGTGTGGCCGTAGATGGACGCGTAGGCCACCAGCACGCCGTCCTCCTCGGGCCGATAGGTGCTCCAGCGCTGGTATTTTTCCACAAACCAGGCGATGTCCCGACGCCAGACCGGTCCGTGCAGCGGGCAGAGGAAGGCGATGTCCAGGGCGGCGGCCTTTTTGAGCAGCGCCTGCACGGGCGCGCCGTATTTGCCGACGATGTTGGTGTAATAGCGGCGCGCGTCGTCCAGCCAGTCGCGGGCAAAGTCCACCTCGTCGGCAAAGAGGAAGCCGCTTACCGCTCCGAAGGCGCCGAAGGCGTCCGCGGAGAAGAGCACGCGGTCGGTTTCGTCCCAGGTGACCATCACCTCGGGCCAATGGACCATGGGCGCCGTGAAAAAGCGCAGGTGGTGACGTCCCGTGACCAGCTCTGCGCCATCACTGACGGCGTGCAGACGGTCCCGCAGGCCATCCCCAAAGAACTGCGCGGCCATCTGCGCGCCCTTGGCGGTGAGCATCACCTGCGCGCCGGGGTAGCGCCCGCAGACCTCGGCCAGGGTGGCCGCATGGTCGGGCTCCATGTGGTTGACCACGATGTAGTTAAGCTGCCGGCCGTCCAGCGCGGCGGTCAGGTTGTCGAAGAACACGCCGGAGATGGCCTTGTCCACCGTGTCCACGAGCACGGTTTTTTCGTCCAGCAGAAGGTAGCTGTTGTAGCTGACCCCGCGGGGGATGGGAAAGATGTTTTCAAACAGGTTCAGCCGGCGGTCGTTGCCGCCCACCCACAACAGATCAGGGGTGATCCTTGCGGTGCACTCCATGAAAAAGCCTCCTTAAAACGCTTGCATATGGGCCGTTTCCGGCCCGGAATGCGCGCCCTTGCGAAACGCGCATGCTTATTATACCACGAAATGCGCGTTTTTGAAGCAAATTTCACAATCCTCTTGACACGGGTCGCATGCCGTGCTATGATGCAGCCGTAAACCCAATAGAGATGGCTTCTTCGGGGCAGGGTGAAATTCCCTACTGGCGGTACAGTCCGCGAAGGAGGCGCCTTGGCGCCTCCCCGACCCGGTGCAACTCCGGGACCAACGGTGAACGGCCTTTCGGCCAAAGTCCGGATACGAGAAGAGCAGCCTGCCGCCTTTTGGTGCGGTTGCCCCTGATGCGAAAAAGCCATCGGGGGCAATTTCACTTCAAGGAGGCATTTCCCATGACCAATGCAAAGCGCAAACCCTTCCTCACCACCCGCGAGCTGGCCACCGTGGCCATCCTGGCCGCCATCTCGGCCGTGCTGTTCATGATCGAGATTCCGGTCGTGCTCTTCTACAAGCTGGACCTGAGCCACCTGCCGGTGCTGCTGGGCACCTTCGCCATGGGCCCGGTGCCGGGCACGCTGATTCTGCTGGTCAAGAGCCTGCTGGGCCTGCTGCACTCCTCCTCCCAGGGCGTGGGTGAACTGGCGGATTTCCTGATGGGCTTTGCCATGCTCCTGCCCGCGGGGCTGATCTACCAGCGTAACAAGACCCGCAAGGGCGCGCTCATCGGCATGGCCGTGGGCACGGTGGTGGCCACCATCGTGGCGGTTCTGAGCAACCTCTATATCATGATCCCGTTCTACGGCACGGCCTACGGCATGCCGGTGGAAGCCATCGTGGGCATGGGCACGGCCATCATCCCCGCGGTGGATAGCACGCTCAAGTTCGTGCTGCTCATCACCGCGCCTTTCAACCTGCTCAAGTGGGTGCTCATCAGCGCCCTCACGGGGCTGATGTACAAGCCGCTTTCGCCCATTCTGCACGGACGGAAGCGCGCCAGGACGGAGGCGAAAGCGAATTGATCCTCAAAAGCCACAGCGCCGAAGAAACCCGGCGCATCGGCGCGTCGTTGGCCCGGCAACTCCGGGCCAACGACGTTGTGCTGCTTCTGGGCGATATGGGCGCGGGCAAGAGCGAGCTCACGCGCGGCATCGCGCGCGGGCTGGGCGTCACGGGCTATGTGACCAGCCCCACCTTTACCATCCTGCAGGTGCATGAGGAGGGGCGGCTGCCCCTGTATCATTTTGACTGGTACCGGCTGGAAAGCGCGGAGGAGCTCTACGAGCTGGCCATGGACGAGTACCTGCAAAACGGAGGCGTGGCGGTGGTCGAATGGCCCTGCCGCGCGCCGGAGGCCGTCCCGGCCTGCCGCCTGGAGGTGGAGATCACCCCTTTGGGCGACACGGACCGGGCGCTTCGTTTTACCCCCGTAGGCGGGTTTCGGGAGCTGGACTGGGAAGGATGGATTTCATGAATTTGCTGGCGGTGGATACGTCGGGGCCTGTTGCGGGCGTGGCGGTGCTCAAGGACGGCGAGGTGGCCTATGAGGGCGCGGCGGTGAACCGCCTGACGCATTCGGTCAACCTCATGCCCATGATCGAGGAGGCGCTGGGACGCGCCGGGCTGGACGTGAGCGAGATCGGCCTGTACGCCGCGGTCACGGGACCGGGATCGTTTACGGGCGTGCGCATCGGGGTGAGCGCCGTCAAGGGCATGGCCCACGGCGCGGGCAAGCCCTGCGTGGGCGTGGACGCGCTGGAGGCGCTGGCCGCAGGCGCCTGCCTGACCGACGCGCTGATCTGTCCCATTCAGGATGCGCGCGCGGGACAGGTGTACGGCGCGGCATTCCTTGCGGGCATGCCGCCCGTGCGCATGCTTCCCAACATGGCCGAGGCGCTGCCCGTCTACCTGGACCGGGCGCTGGCCGTGGCGGGAGAGCGCCGGCTGTGCTTTCTGGGCGACGGTGTGAGCACCTACCGGGACGCCATCGTGGAGCGCCTGGGGGAGCGGGCCGTGATTGCGCCTGCCCACATGCGCTATCTGCGCCCGGCCAGCGTGGGCGAACTGGCCTGGCTCAACCGGGAGCGGAGCGTGGATTATCTTGCGCTGATGCCGGTGTACCTTCGCGCGCCGCAGGCGGAGCGCGAACGCGCCCGCCGGCTGGGAGGCAGGGCATGAGCGCCGTCTGCCGCCGCATGACGCTGGCCGACGTGCCTCAGGTGCACGCCATCGAGGAGAGGACCTTCGCCACCCCATGGTCCTACCAGAGCTTCGTGGACGAGATGACCACCAACAAATGCGCCCGCTACCTCGTGGCCGAGGAGGACGGGCGCGTGATCGCCTACGCTGGCGCGTGGCTGATTTTTGAAGAAGGGCATATCACCAACATCGCCGTGGACGAGCCGTACCGCGGCCGGGGCGTGGGCACGGAGGTGACGCGCGCGCTGATGCAGTACGCCGCCAACATGGGCGTTCAGTACCTGACGCTGGAGGTGCGCAGGAGCAACCTCGTTGCGCAGAAGATGTACCGGTCGCTGGGATTTCTCAAGCTGGGCCTGCGCAAGCGCTACTATGAGGACAACGGCGAGGACGCCTACCTCATGGTCTGTCAGGACATGCCCCCGGTGGACCCGGATTTTACGGAGGATGCGGACTGAGCCGTGCGCCCTGCGTGCGGGAGCGGACCGGTTGAAAGCTGGAAGCGTGGAATGCTTTCCGGCTTTTTTTTCTTCTGAGATGAACCCTTTGACGTTTTGCGTTGTCTTTATAAGTACCCCAGGCAATCGGGGCTTGCGCAAGATAACCGCTTAGGAGGGATACCGTGAACACCCAGACCTTTCTGGAGGAGGCGGCCAAGCTGGAAAGGCTTTTGTACTGCGTGGCCTGGTCGATGCTGTCCAACAGCGACGACTGCGCCGACGCCGTCCAGGAAACGCTGATGCGGGCCTGGCAAAGCCGCGACGCGCTTCGCAACCTCCGCAGTTTCCGGCCATGGATCACCCGCATCATGGTCAACACCTGCAACACGATGCTCCGCAAACGGCTCAACCAGCGCTGGGTGCCGCTTGAGGAGGACATGGCCGTGCTGGATGCTCCCCAGGACAGCGGCTTTGACCTGGACGAGACGCTGGGCCGCCTGTCCCCCGAGCACCGGGCCGTGGTGGTGCTTCATTACGTGGAGGGGTACAAGGTGCGTGAGATCGCCGGGATGCTCGGCATTCCCACCGGCACGGTCAAAACGCGCCTGATGATGGCGCGGGTCCATATTCGGAAAAATCTGGTTCACTCTCCGCTGGAAGAAGGAGGACTCAGTCATGAAAAAGCGTGAGTACGCGGAGGCGGTGGAACGCTGCATTCCTCAAACGCCCCCGGTCTTTCATCAGGCCATGAGCCGGACGCTGGAGGCCATTGCGGCGCAGGCTCCCGCGCAGGAGCGGGCCGCCAAGGCCCGTCCCGCCCTTTCCACGCGGCGCGCACTGGCGTTTGCGCTGGCGGCCCTGCTGCTCATCGCCACCGCGGCGGTGGCCGCCACCCATTGGAACCTCTTTGACGCCCTGACCTTTCTGACCGGCGCCAATCCCACCAACGCCGATCTGGTGATGCGGCGCAACCTGTATCAGACCACGGTCAACAACGTGGAGATCACCGTGCGCGAGGCGGGCTACGATGGGCGGACCCTGCTGATTCAGTACGCCTACCGCATGCTGGACGTGGACACGCCGCTGGGCCTGTACCGGGAGGAATTCGCCGGCTATCCCGAGGACCAGCGCGAGGGCATTCTGGAGGAGGACACCAACCTCCTCTATGAGCACAACGTGGGCTGGTGGATCGACCATCTCTGGATTGACGGGCAATGCGTGGATATGCCGGAAAACTCCGGCGGCGTCACCACCGGAACGCCCAACCCCGGCGAGATGGTGCAGACGGAATACTGGCGGCTGGACAACGAGGGCGTGAAGCTGTCGGGCACGGTGGAGATCTCCCTGCCCATCGGCGAGCGCCAGCCGCTGGAGGAGTACATGTGGGCGGAGCACCCGGAGAAGTACGACGCGGACGGAAACCTGCTCCTGCCGGACAAGGGCGTTGTCACCTTTACGCTGGATACGGACGACATCCTCTCCAAGGTACGCTGTGAATATCCCAACATCCCCACGGAGAGTGAAACCGTGACCGCGCGGGCCACGGAGGTGTGCTACTCCCCGCTGATGACCTACATCACCCTTGAGCTGGAGGCCGCGCCCGGCGTCGTGGAGGCCTATCAGGCGGAAAACGGCAAGGGATACTATGACGAGGACGGCAACCTGCTTTGGGAGTACAGCGGCATGGACGTGTTCGGGGACTGGATTTGCAGCTTGCGGCTGGTGGACGGCGAGGGCACGGAGCTGTTTCCGGGCCGCTACGGCAACAACGGCTACAGCGACGAGTGGGCGGAGTTCCTCTACCCGTGTATCGAAGACCTGCCGGAGGAACTGTACCTGGCGCCCTTTGTGGACGGCAAGGCGGATCTGACGCAGGCGGTGAAGGTGAAATAACCGGCTTGGACTTCGCAGGCCGGAAAAGTCTAGCCGGATTGCGGGAAAAGATCGGGTCTGTTTCCCAGCGACGACAT
>UQEF01000114.1 GCA_900540045.1 uncultured Eubacteriales bacterium
TCGTTTCATCGGAACAACCGGAAGTGCCGGAATTTGAGTCAAAAACAGAAAAGGCAGCATATCTGATAAAAAAGTTGCTTTCTGATGGCGATATGAGAGCAAGAGAAATCTATATGCGGATGAAAGATGAAGGAATCAGCCGCAGAACCGCAGAAAATACGAAGAAAGAACTCGGTATCCGAAGTTATCGGAAGATGCGACAGTGGTATTGGAGTATCAATACGGGAGAATGAGGAAAAGTACATGATTATCGGTGGAGTAGAAGCAGTAGACCGTAAACATATCGTGGAGACGATGAGTCCTGAGTTTGTGAGTTTCATACAGGATGCTTACCGGAGTTTGAAATATAGAAGAAAATAAAAACGGAAAAGCCGTTGATAATTTCTTTTAGGTGGGGTATAATAAGAGTAGTGAAAGATAAAAACGGAAAAGCCGTTTTTAGAAGGGGGATTGAAAAATGAAAATACTTCGTATCACTGCACAAGGACTTCCGCTGTTTAAGGAAGATCTTGATATCTGCTTTTATACCCAACAGCGTGTAAGTGAGGATGATAAAGATAGCCTGTATAGGATGAAGGATAATTACTACCTTCATTCTGCCTGTGCTTTTATTGGCATCAATGCGTCTGGAAAAACATCCGTGCTGAAAGTTATCAATCTGGCCTTGAGCATTGTTAAAAATGAGCCCATTAATCATGTGGAGGCAAAGAGCATTCTTGGAGGAACTAAGAAGGCAACGATTCGCACATATTTTTATGATGAACGCAAATATGTCTGCTGCCTGGAGACCGTGATTGTGGCAAAGAAGGCAAAAGCGGGAGATTATAATTATGCTATTCTGGCTGAAAAAATGTGGGAGAAACCGATTGTCAGCGTAAAGTCGAAAAAATATCTGACGGATTTTACCGGAATAGAGCCGGCTGCAGTTCGGAATAATGATGAAGCTTTCCTTCCGGACGATGTTAGCTTGATTATTGCTCATAATAAAAAGACAAATGACAAGGTTGAAGTATTCAGCCTGCTTTCTTATACAAATGTGAATGTCCTTCCATTTACAGATGACATCCCACTCGAAGTGATAGCTTTTCTTGATCCGACCATTGAAAAACTATGTTTTGAAGAAACGGATGGAAAAACCTTTATCCATCTGAAATTTAAGGGTGAAGATGAGATTATCTTGAACAGTGCAGTGGATCTTGAACAGTACCTGTCTTCCGGCACAATCAAGGGTATCATTACTTTTTCAATGGTAAAAGAGGTTCTTCAGTCCGGCGGATACCTTCTGGTGGATGAAATCGAAAACCATTTTAATAAAGAAATTGTTACGACTTTAGTACGTTTCTTTATGGATAGCCGTTTGAACAGAAACGGTGGAACACTGATTTTTACAACGCACTATCCAGAATTGCTGGATGAATATGACCGAAATGATGGAATCTACATCGTTAGAAACCGTAACGGAATCACAGCTGATAATTTGAGCAATATTTTAAAGCGCAATGACATTAAAAAGAGTGATGCCTATCAAAGCGGTTTTCTTGAGGGAACAACTCCTGCATATGAGGCATATATGCGCTTGAAGAAAAATTTGGCTGCTTCAATACACTAAGGAGGCGGCGAAATGAAATTAGCAAAATATAAAGCGTGTATATGCGAGGGCTCTGCAGAATCCGCAATTATTGATATTCTTGTGGATAATAACCTTTTGATTTTTTCAAGGGAAGAAATGCTGGACGAAAGTGTTATCCGGTGCCGAAGTGCAAAGCGATTTGAGGAGCGATACTTGCGTAAAGGCTTTGATGACCAGGTTTCCGTGATTCGGATTTTAGATTCTCGCAGAGAAGATTTTCGGCTTAGCAAGGCTTACGAACATAAGGTTGATGTCATAAATGTCATTACAGCACCAGAAATAGAAATGCTGATCATCCATAGTGAAGGAGCTTATGACAAGTTTAAGCGTTCTGGGAAGAAACCGAGCGAATTTTGCAAGACGGATCTGCGTATGCATGATGTGAAGTCATATGATTTTGTAAAGGACTATTTCAGTAATCCACAAACATTGATAAGTGCAATAAAAGAATATCGGAGAACTGCAAACATTCCGAAGGGAGAATACAGTCTGTCTGATCTGTTGAAGTAAAATTTTTGCCCACTGGCGCACGGTGTATAATCTACATGGTACGCTGGCGGGCTTCTTTTTTGTTCTTACCCGCATAAACCACAGACAGCACTTCAGTATGCTCCGAAGTGCAGTTGTGGCTTATGCGGGCTTTTTTGCTATATGATCAACAAGTTATAAAATCAAACTCCTAAGCCGTATAAAATTGCTTTCATCTCCTTTACCATCCGGGTGAGAATCTCCTGCTCAATTGCATTACAGTCTAATAGCAGACGGTGGATTTCAGAATCAGCAGTGGACGCAGAGTGCGTTAAACTGTCTACAAGAAGGTCATCTGCTGAGATGTTAAGAACATTAGCAATGTCGACCAGGGTTTCAAGGCTGGGACGGCTGATTGCGCTCTATTTATTTCGATGCTGTTCAGGACCACAGACTTCTTTGCTCTTGTAACTCCATCCCCGTACCTGTTGACTGGGGCGGAAAACCGCGATACAATAAAAGAAACGACCTTTTTACGGCAGCAGGCCACGAGGAAAACAAACTATGGAAGTAGAACTGCTCAAAAAATACGGCAGTGTGCGCCCCGGCGAAATAGAGAATCTGGACGGCACGACTGAAACTGTCGATTTCCGCTTTTCAACGGTGATCCGCTTTTACCACAACATGGAGGACGCCGATTTTCCACTGCACTGGCATGCCCCTGGCGAGATCATTTCCCCCATCGAGGGTACCTACACGGTTACGATTGCGGGCAAGACCGTGACGCTGCAGCCCCATGATGTGCTGATTATCGCATCGGGCGAGCTGCACAGCATTCGCGCACCCAAAACGGGGGAGCGATACATCATGAACTACAGCGTATCGTACTTTCATCAGATACAGGACATGGCCGAGTTGTTCAACACGTTCTACCCCTTCCGCCTTGTCACCCGGCAGGAGGACCCCGAACTGGCCGACCAGCTGTTTGCGGTGCTGGCGCAGATAGAGGGCGAATATTTCAGCACGAACGTCTACCGTGAGAGCGAGATCATGGCCTTGATGCTGCACTTTTTCTCGATCTTCGGGCGGTATGAGCACCGCCAGAACAGCGAGCAGGTGCTGGATTACCCCAAGCAGCAGGACCACATGCGCCGCTTTGCAGAGCTGTGCGCCTACATCAACAACCACTGCACCGAGCGTCTCTCGGTCGAGGATCTGGCCTCCCGCGCGGGGTTTAGTGTCTACCATTTTTCGCGCCTGTTCAAGGAAAACACGGGCATGACCTGCCACAATTACCTGGTGGCGCGCCGCATCATCTATGCCAAAGCACTGCTGGTGGACGATACGATCCCCATCACCGAGATCGCTATGCGGTCGGGATTCAACTCGATCGCAACCTTCAACCGCCTGTTCAAGGCGCAGATAGGCTATACCCCTACCGAGTACCGCCAGATGGCCTCCCACGAATAAAAAAGAGCCGCCGCGTGAAAGTTCCACGCGGCGGCGCACTTTTTAATTATTCGTAAATTTTGCGGCCGTGGGCATCGCCGATGCCCGTCTTGCGGTAAAAGTAGGTGTTGATGACATCGCGCCACTCACAGGCGTGCTCCTTCTGGTGGGCAAAACGTGCCTCCAGGCGGGCGTACACGGCAGGATCCAGGTAAGGCTTCAGCGCCACAACCTCGTCGTAGAACCGTGCGGCATCCTCGGCACCCTCGAAGTGGGTGTCGTAGATGTGCTGCAGGATCGTTTTGCCGCTCTTGAGCACATAGTTGTACGGCATGTGGTGGAAGAAGAGCAGCAGCTCTTCGGGGCAGGTCTCCACATTGGCGTACATTTCGGCCAGTTCGGGGGCGTACTGGTGGCAGTAATCGCTGCCCGTGGGCGAGCGGTCAATGCCAATGCCGTCGAAGGAGGCGCGGTGGTAGCAGCCCCAGCGGCTGTACTCATAACCGTCAACGTTGGGGCCGTAGTGGTAGTTGGGGTTGACCATCCAGCCCACGCCCAGGGGGGCGTTGTATTTCTCATAGGTGGGCCAGGACTGCATCAAAATGCGGTGCAGCGTCTTTTCCACAGGCTCATTGTTGCCGAAGGTCAGCCGCAGCCACTCGCCGGCAATCACGGCGGGGTCCAGCGTGGTGTCATAGCTCAAGCGGCCGAATCCGTAGAGGTTCGCAGCGGCCAGGTCGTGGCCGGTCCAGTTTTCATCGTTGCCGGTGTTGGTCACGGCCACCATTCCGTTGCCCGCGCCTTGGATCAGCGCACGCACATGGGCGTCGCCGTTCGGGCGGGTGTGCATGTCGAAGTCCAAAATCTGGCGGAACCAGGGCATCAAGTAGCAGACGTGGCGCTGCTGGCCCGTGTACTCCTGCGCAATTTGGAACTCCACGGCAATGTGGGTGTGCTGCAGGCCGCCAATCAGCGGGGAGACCGGTTCGCGCACCTGGAAGTCCATGGGGCCGTTCTTGATTTGCAGCGTGACGTTGTCGCGGAAGGTGCCGTCCAGCGGCATAAAATAGTCGTAGCCTGCGCGGGCGCGGTCAATCTTGGTATTGCGCCAATCCTGCTGGCAGTTGTAGACGAAACAACGCCAGACAATGTGACCGCCGCAGGGGGCCACGGCATCGGCCAGCATGTTTGCGCCGTCGGCCTGGTTGCGACCGTAGGTGAAGGGGCCGGGGCGGCCCTCGGAGTCGGCCTTTACCAGGAAACCACCCAGGCCGGGCAGGTTTGCCCAGACCTCCTGGGCCTTATCCGCCCACCACTTGGCCACGGCGGGGTCGCAGGGGTCGGCGGAGTCCATGCCGCCCAGCTCCATCGGGGCGGCAAAGTTGATGCTCAGATACAGCTTGACGCCGTAGGGGGTGAAGATTTTCAGATACTCCTGCAGGGCGCCGAAGTAGCGGTCGGTGATGAGCCAGCTGGCGGCGTCCTTGACGTTGACGTTATTGATTGTGATGCCGTTGATGCCCATGGACGCGAGCATACGGGCGTAAGCCGTCAAACGCGGTACATCGATTAGAATTTCGGAATCTTTGAAAAAGAAGGAATCGCCGGAGTAGCCGCGCTCAATGCTGCCGTCCATGTTGTCCCAGTGGTTCAGCATGCGCAGGCGGTTGGATGGTGCCTTCTCCTCATCAGCGGTGAACTGCGCCCACGCCTTGCCTGCAGTCTGCAGATTGCGCAGCAGTGCAAAAACGCCGTACAAAACGCCTACTTCGCTGCCGCCCTCAATGGTGCAATGGCCGTCGGCGGCCTTCAAGCGGTAACCCTCAGGGTCCAGGGCCATGTCCAGCGCCAGGGTGATATCGTCGCCCTCGGTCAGCGCTGCGCCGTACAGGCCCTTGAAGCCTTCGGCCAGTTCTGCCTTGGCGCGGTCGATGGTTTCGCCCGTCAGCTCGGTATGCAGAGAAATCGCGTCGCAATGGCAGCCCATAATCTCCGGGTATGCCAGCCAGCACTTGGTAAATGCCATGGTAAAACCTCCTATATATGTGAATAAAATTATTGTTGTTCCAGAATTTTTATCAGCCGTTCCGCAACTTCTTTGCCGTCGCCGGGGCGGTTCGCACTGCCGAAGCTGAAACGTAAGGTCGACAGCGCATCCTCGGCCGCAGTGCCGCCCAGAGCCATCAAAACGTGGGAGGGTTCCTGCACGCCGCGGTTGTCGCACGCTGCGCCGGGGGAAACACTGACCCCTGCTACATCCAGCTGGTAGGTCAGCCGCTGGCCGCTGCGGCCGGGTAGGCCAACGCTCAGCAGGCCCGGCAGGCCGTCCACAGGGGTGTGCAGCCGTGCTTCGGGCCGGGCAGCATGCAGCGTCTGCCAAAACTCCTCGGCTAGGGCACGCTTTTTGGCAGTGCGCTGGCGGCGCTCAGCGCAGGTGACCTTGAACGCTGCGGCCAAGCCCGCAATCAGCGCTGCGGGCTCAGTGCCGGGGCGCAGGCCGTACTGTTGACTGCCGCCGTAAATCAGCGGGCGCAGTTTGCGAGGCTCGCGCACATACAAGAAGCCGATGCCCTTTGGCCCGCCGAACTTGTGGGCCGACGCCGACAGAAAATCGATGCCGTCCAGCGGGATGGCCAGGTGTCCCGCAGCCTGCACAGCGTCAACGTGCAGCAGCACATCCGCCTCACGGCAGAGCGCTGCCAGCGCGGGGATGTTCTGTACAACGCCTACCTCGTTGTTGGCGTACTGCAAGCTGACCATGTTGGGGTGGGCCGCCAGGGCGCGGGTCAAGCTCTCAGGTACAACGCGGCCGAACCCGTCAACCTCCAGCGTTGTCATGCGGCCGCCGTCATCCCGGATTGACGCGCAGGCGTTCAGAACCGAGTGGTGCTCGATGGGCGTTGTGACCACATGGCCGCCCTGCGGCACCGTGCCACGGATGGCCCAGGTGTTGCTCTCGCTGCCGCCGGAGGTGAAAAATATATGGTCGGGGGTGCAGCCCAGATTTTCCGCCACGGTCAGCCGTGCTTTTTCCACGGTCTGCTTGGTGTGCAGGGCGCTGCGATAGAGTGCGGCGGGGTTCGCGTACTCTTGGTATGCGGTATACATGGCCTCCAGCGCCAGCGGCTCAATGGGCGCGGTGGCGGCATGGTCCGCATAAATTTCGTGGTTCATAGGTAGTTGCCTCAAATAAATGTAAAGGAATCAAAGTCAAACTGCGTGCCGGGCAGGAAGA
>UQEF01000115.1 GCA_900540045.1 uncultured Eubacteriales bacterium
CCATGTTCTACAGCCCCTGCGGCCTGTTCTACAACGCCGGCCTGTTTGAGGAAAAGGGCTGGGAAGTGCCCGAGACCTGGGATGAGATGTGGGCGCTGGGCGACGTGGCCGCTGCCGAGGGCATCGCGCTGTTCGCCTATCCGACCGCCGGCTACTTCGACGCGTTCTTCTACGCGCTGCTCTACGAGTGCGGCGGCCCCGAGTTCTTCACCCAGGCGACCAACTACGCCGAGGGCATCTGGGACACCGAGGAAGCGCAGCTCGCCTTTGACATCGTCGCCAAGCTGGCTACCTACACCGAGAAGTCCGTTCCCTCCAACGCCAACAACGACAACTTCACCAAGAACCAGCAGCTGATCCTGGACAACAAGGCGCTCTTCATGCCCAACGGCACCTGGGTCATTGACGAGATGGCCGACGCGCCTCGCGCCGAGGGCTTCAAGTGGGGCTTCACCGCTCTGCCCGCCGTCTCCGAAGGCAGCGACCGCTACAGCTACACCTGGTTCGAGCAGCTCTGGATCCCCTCCGAGGCCGTCAACAAGGACGCCGCCAAGCAGTTCGTGGCCTTCATGTACTCCGATGTGGCCGCCGAGATCTTCGCCAAGGGCGGCGCGATCCAGCCCATCGTCGGCTTTGCCGATACGCTGGAGGGCGACAGCAAGCTGTTCTACTCCATCTATGACAACGGCGCCAAGGCCGCTCTGGGTAACTTCGCCGCCACCGATCCCGTCGAGGGTGTGAACTTTGCCGATACGGTGTTTGGCACGATCAACTCTCTGGTCAGCGGCGACAAGACCGAGGAGCAGTGGATTGAGCAGATCAAGACCGACAGCGATCTGCTGCGCCAGGCGCTTAAGTAAGGTCCGCCATCCGTTGGCCGCGGCAAGCAGGAAGCTGCTCGCCGCGGCCTTTCTCATCGGTCAGGCCCCTGAGAGGAGGAAACGCTTTGGATAAGCAAAAGGGGAGAGGCAGGTTCATCGCGATGTGCGTGCTGCCGGCGGTGCTTCTGTTCTTTGTCTTCATGATTCTGCCTACCTTCAATATCTTCCGCATGTCCCTGTACAAATGGGGCGGCTTTTCGTCCAGGCGCACGTTTGTAGGCTTTGAAAACTTCACCAAACTCTTCCGGGATATGAAGTTCCTGCAATCCGTGGAAAATACGCTGCTTTTGATCGTAGTTGTCAGTGTGATCACCATGTCGCTGGCCATCATTTTTGCGGCCATTCTGTCCCGCGAAAAGATCAAGGGGCAAAACTTCTTTCGCGTGGTGTTCTATATTCCCAACATTCTCTCCATCGTCATCATCAGCGCCATTTTCTCCGCCATTTATGACGCCAACAACGGTATGCTCAATTCCATTCTGGCGCTGTTTCGCGGGGCGGATGCGGAACCCGTCTACTGGCTGGGCGATCAGAGCATCGTGATTTACAGCCTGGCCGGCGCCATGATCTGGCAGGCCATCGGCTACTACATGGTCATGTATATGGCTTCCATGGCCTCCATCCCGGAATCGCTGTATGAATCGGCCAATCTGGAGGGAGCAGGGCGCATCCACCAGTTCTTCCACATCACCCTGCCGCTGATCTGGACCAACCTGCGCACCACCCTTACCTTCTTTATCATCTCCACCATCAACATGAGTTTCATGTTCGTCAAGGCCATGACCTCCGGCGGCCCGGACGGAAGCACCGAGGTATTTCTCAGCTACATGTACAAGCAGGCGTACACCAACTCCTCCTATGGCTACGGCATGGCAATCGGCGTGGTGGTGTTCGCGTTTTCCTTCGCGCTCAGCGCCATCATCAACGCCATCACCAGGCGCGATGTGCTGGAATACTAAGGAGGCGGCAACATGCAAGAAAAGCGAAAGCCTCGCTTCACCGGCGAACAGCTCTATCACATTTTCATCTACGTGGTGCTGGCCGTGCTGGCCATCTGCATTCTGGTGCCCGTGGCCTGGGTGTTTATGGCTTCCATCAAGCAGAATGCCGAGTTCTACGGCAGCCCCTGGGCGCTCCCTCTGGGCGTGCACTGGCAGAATTTCGTGGACGCCTGGACCACGGCCCGCATGGGTGAGTTCATGCTCAACTCCGTGCTGACCACAGCCATCGCGCTGGCGCTGCTGCTGGTGGTGGCTCTGCCCGCCGCCTATGTGCTCAGCCGTTTCCGCTTTCGGGGCGTCAAGCTGCTCAACACCCTGTTCATGGGCGGATTGTTCATCAACGTCAACTACATCGTCGTGCCCATCTTTCTGATGTTCGTGGATGCGGACAAGGCGCTGCGGGGCATCGGAATCGACGGATTGTTCCTTAATAACATCGTGATGCTGGCGGTGGTGTATGCGTCCACAGCCTTGCCCTTCACGATTTACCTGTTGTCCGGCTACTTCGCCACGCTGCCCAAAGCCTATGAGGAAGCCGCCTATATCGACGGCGCTTCCTATACGCGCACCATGGTGAAGGTGATCTTCCCCATGGCAAAGCCCAGCATCGTGACCGTGATCCTCTTTAACTTCCTCTCCTTCTGGAACGAATATATCATTGCCATGACGCTGCTGACCGACCCCAAGGGGCCCAAGACCCTGCCGGTGGGCCTGATGAACCTGATGAAAGCACAGAACGCGGCGGCCCAGTACGGACAGATGTACGCCGGCCTGGTGCTGGTGATGCTGCCCACGCTGATCCTCTATATCTGCGTGCAGAAAAAGCTGACACAGGGCATGACCCTGGGCGGCCTGAAAGGATGAGTGAGCGATGGAATACACGAAGCAGCGGATTCTTACCGCGGTGCGCGTGATCCTGTTCCTGTTTTTCTGCGGACTGGTGATGCACGGACAGCGGAGCGTTTCCTATGCCAATCTGGGCGAGATGGCCGCGGGGATTGTGGGCATGCTCGTCATCATCTGGGATTACAACCGAAGAAATCGTTGAGGTGACCTGAATGGATAAGGACAACCGCTTGACGGGCCGGGTAACCATTCCCACGGATGTGGACGTGGTGAGCGATACCCTTAAGCTGATGGAACGCTGGGGTGCGGACGCCCTGCGCGACTGCGACGGAACGGACTTCCCCGAGGCGCTTCGCTCCACCGGAGCAAAGGTATATGCCACCTATTACACCACCCGCAAGGATAATGACTGGGCCCGTCAGAATCCGGATGAAGTGCAGCAGTGCTACATCATGACGGGCTTTACCACCGCAGAGGGCCCTCAATTGCGCATTCCGCTGATGCAGGGCGTGTCGCCGGAGCTGATGCAGGTCAACGCCCGTGACGACATCCGTCGCTGGTGGGAGGTCATGGACCGCACCGAGGGTACGGTCGTGGACACGGCGCAATGGTCCTATGCCGACGGCGCAGTGACCATCCATGGCGCCAAACCCTACCATGAGTACACGGTCAGCTTTCTATGCTACCTCATCTGGGACCCGGTGCACATGTACAATGCCATCGTCAACGGGTGGAAGGACTTTGAGCACCAGATCACCTTCGATGTGCGCCAGCCAAAGACGCATGCGTTCAGCCTCAAGCGCCTGCGCGCCTTTCTGGAAAGCCATCCTTATGTGAATGTGGTGCGCTACACCACGTTCTTTCATCAATTTACCTTGGTCTTTGACGAGCTTAAGCGGCAGAAGTATGTGGACTGGTACGGCTATTCGGCCTCGGTGTCCCCCTACATTCTGGAGCGGTTTGAAAAGGAAGTGGGCTATCCCTTCCGGCCTGAGTATATCGTCGATCAGGGCTACTACAACAACCAGTACCGCGTGCCCGGCAGGGAATACCTGGACTTCCAGGCTTTCCAGCGGCGCGAGGTCGCAGCATTGGCCAGGGAGTTCGTGGACATCACCCACGAGTACGGACGTGAAGCCATGATGTTCCTGGGCGACCACTGGATCGGCACGGAACCGTATATGCCGGAGTTTGCCGGCATCGGGCTGGACGCGGTGGTGGGCAGCGTCGGAAACGGCAGCACGCTGCGTCTCATCAGCGACATCCCTGGCGTCAAATACACCGAGGGCCGCTTTTTGCCCTACTTCTTCCCCGATACCTTCCACGAGGGCGGCGACCCCGTAGGCGAGGCGCGAGACAACTGGCTCACCGCCCGCCGCGCCATCCTGCGCAAGCCCATCGACCGCATCGGCTACGGCGGCTATCTGAAGCTGGCGTGCCAGTTTCCGGAGTTCCTCGATTATGTGGAGAGCGTGTGCAACGAGTTCCGTCAGCTCTACCAAAACATCCAGGGCGGCCGGCCCGTGTGTCTGAAGCGTGTGGCCGTGCTCAACTGCTGGGGCAAGGCGCGTTCCTGGGGCTGCCACATGGTGCACCATGCCCTGTACCAGAAGGAAAACTACAGCTACGCCGGCGTGATCGAGGCGCTCAGCGGTGCGCCGTTTGACGTGTCCTTTATCAGTTTTGAGGATATCGGGAAGCAGCCCGATCTCCTCAACAGCCTGGATGTGCTCATCTGCGTGGGCGACGGCGATACCGCCCATACCGGCGGCCGCTGGTGGGAAAACCCACAGGTTGCGTCCGCCATCCGCGGCTTTGTGTTGCAGGGAGGCGGATTCATCGGTGTGGGCGAGCCCAGCGGACATCAGTATCAGGGACGTTATTTCCAGCTGGCCTCGGTGCTGGGGGTGGAAAAGGAAACGGGCTTTACCCTGGGCTACGGAAAGTTTAACCAGCAGGAGCATCCTGAGCACTTCCTGCTGGAGGATGCCAGCGAGCCCGTCAACTTCGGCGAGGGCAAGAAGGGTGTGTATGCGCTGGAAGGCACGCAGGTGCTCATCAAGCGTGACGGCGATGTGCAGCTGAGCGTCAACGACGCGGGCAAGGGACGCGCGGTTTATGTGAGCGGCCTGCCCTACAGCCCGCAGAACGCGCGCCTGATGCACCGCGCGGTAATGTGGGCATCCCATGCCGAGGGGGAACTGCGCCGCTGGTTCAGCGAAAATCCCGCCGTGGATGTGCATGCCTACGAGGGCAGCCGCAAGTACTGCGTTGTCAACAACTCCGCCGAGACTCAGTCTACCACCGTGTACCGTGGCGACGGCTCCTCCTTCCCGCTGGAGCTGGCTGCGGGTGGGATTGAGTGGTTCGATATGGAATAAGGCCCATCACAGGATTGCTGAAATGCAAAAAAGGAGGCCCTTCCCGCATCACGGGAAAAGGGCCTCCCTTTTCGCCCTCCCACAGAAACTGCGTGGCAATATCAACGCATGCTGAACAGGGAAGGAGATACCAGTGGCTTTTGAACAGGCTGTCATAAGGAAATTCATCAAATCTGTCGCGCTATTCTTTTGCCACGCTGGCACAATCCGGATCCAGATGGTAGTACGTGCCGCCATCAGGATTATAATATACAGGTGTGCTTCCTTCCATGGCCTGCGCATTTGCTTCCAGAAATACCGGCAACAGCAGCAAAACAGCGCAAAGAGCAAAAATCTCCAGTCGATTTCTCATAGCTTCCTCCCACATATGATTTTGATACAGGGGTCATGCGGTAAGAACATTCGAGGGGACACTCCGCACCCGGCGCCTTCAGCGCATCCGCTGCCGCCGGCGGTATTCGCTGGGATTGAGCCCCGCTACGCGCTTGAACGCCTGCGAAAAGTAGCTGGGTGAGGAAAACCCGCACAGGATGGCGATGGCATCCTGGCTGTGATCGGTGGTGGTGAGCAGGTGACGAGCCTCATGAATGCGCCGCTGGCACAGGTACTGCATGGGGGAGATGCTGAAATAGGTGTGGAACGTGCGCGACAGGTAGTACTTGCTGATTCCCGACTGCTGCGCCAGCCAGTCCAGGGTGATTTCTTCCTGGAAGTGCTCGTCGATCAGGCGCTTGGCCTCGGCGCATCCGCTGGAAATCCGGGCCATGTCCTCGCGGGACACATTCATGCATGTGCGGCGGCTCAGCTTGAGCAGCAGCACGTCCAGAATGCCCGCGCATACCTCCAGGTAGTCCGGCTGCTCGCTGCTGAGCTCGCGCAGAATGTCCTGGAAATAGGGCAGCAGCACGCGCTGGTTGGCCCGGTCATCCAGCAACACATAGCGTGGATGCCCTCCGTCGGGCCCGTGGAACACCACACGGTTAAGGCCGATGACGATATATTCCAGCGGCTCCTGCGGCGAGGAAAACTCCGTATGCATCACGTAGGGGTTTATTAAAAAGCAGTCTCCCGGCTGCAGGGGCAAGGTGGCATCCACGATTTGCAGCATGCCCCGTCCGCGCGTGACATAAAACAGCTCGGCATGGGCATGGCTGTGCAAAACCGAGCTCCACGAGCTGTCATAGCGGGAAATGGCACAGTACATCAGCCATACGCCCTGGTGGCTGAACACGGGCTGTTTGGCATCGTATCGTATACTTTCCACGCGAAATCCCCCTTTGCACGGGCAGATGGGCTACAGCAGCGTAACCCCCGCCTCATGGCAGCGGCTGCGTGTGGCCGCATCCCAGATGGAGGACTGGACCTC
>UQEF01000116.1 GCA_900540045.1 uncultured Eubacteriales bacterium
GTCGGAAAAGATCGGCGCCAGCCGAGCTTTTCCGACGCGCGCGCATCAGCGCGCTTTCGCAAGTTTGTACACCCCCAGCCACCACCGGATCGGAAACTGTATCACCGCCGCGATGGCCGCGGTATACAGCATGCACACCAGCGCCCGGCCCAAATGCCCCCCGTCGAGGGCCACGCCGCTTAAGTACACGTAGATCAGGTTCACACCCTCAAACACCGCGGTGCTCAGCGCCGCGCACAGGGGGGTGCGGATGTGGGGGTTCCACTGGCGGGCGCGGCGGCCGGCGGCGCGCTCCTCCTCAAGGCGGCGTTCGCTCTTGTCGGAGAAGGCCAGCGCGCCCAGCATGCAGCACACCGGGTAGAGGATCAGCGCCAGATAGTCCAGCATCGGCAGCATGATCTCCAGCAGATACCCCACCGTGAGGGACATCAGAAACGTGTATTTCCGTCCCAGACCCACCGTCGCCACGGCGATGATCGCCAGGGCGAGGTTGGGCGCGATGTCCCAGATGGACAGGTACTCCGCCGTGGTCGCCTGAAGCAGGTAGGCCAGAAGCGTCAGCACCGATACCTTGAGCAGCTTGCTTAGCACCGCTTAGTCCTCCTCCACCGACAGGTCCAGCGGCGGCGGCGTGGGGCTGGGCGTGGCCGTCGGCGGCAGGGTAAATCCGTAGCTCATGTCCGTGGCCGCCGCGTCGGGCACCTGGTACTCGTAGCTCTCGCCGGGTTCGGGGGTGGACTCGGTGGGCGCCGGGGTCACGAGCACCTCCTGCCCGTCCCCGTCCACGGTCACGGTCGGACCGGGCGTGGGGCTGGGCGTGGGCGTGGGCGCGAGCTGGTAGAAGTCGCTGCCGATCTGCACCGTAGGCACGGGCACGGGCGAATCCAGCGGCGTGAAGCTGATGCCCTCGTCGGTCGAGGCGCGCTCCTCCACCGCCTGCGCGGCCGGCTGATAGCGCAGCACGATCACGTATTCGATGTGCTGAAAGTCCGCCTGCGGCTCCACCACGACGAACTGCTTGTTGCTCTCCATCCCGCGCGTGCTCTCGCGCACGGTGCCGATGGGGATGCCCTTGGGGAAGGAGCGGCCGTCGTTGAGGTCCCCCACGCCGCTGGTCACGACCACGTCGCCGGGGCGGGGCAGGTTGTCCTCCGGCAGGTAGTACATGCGGCAAAGGGGCGTGCCGTCCACGCCCAGCGTGCCGCGCACCGTGCCCTGGTCGCGCGAGGACTGGATGAGCGCGGCGATGCTCGCCTCGCTGTCGATGATGGTGCGCACGGTGGATTTGGTGGGGGTCACGTTGTAGGTGTAGCCGACCATGGCGCCGTCCATGGTGACGGCCATGTAGTCCTCCACCCCGTCGTTGGACCCCTTGTTGATGGTAAAGACGGAAAAATAGTTGCCGCTATCCCGGCCGATGACGGTGGCCACGAGGGGGTTGAGGCTTTCGTTGACGGAGATCTCGTCGTAGAGGTTTTCATACACCGACAGCTTGTGCTGCATCTCCTCGGCGAGCATCGCGTCGTAGACGAGCTGTTCGTTCTCGGTCTTGAGCCGGTTGTACTCCAGCTCGATGCGGGAGCGGAGCTTGAGGGTGTAGAGGTAGTCCACCACCCAGTCCACCACGGCGGAAAAGCCGCTCTGCAGGGGGGTCATCACCGCCGACACGCCCTCCTCGGGCACGGCCAGCACGTCGTAGCCCGTGATGAGGGCCAGAAGATGCGTGGCCGCCAGCCCCATCAGGCCCACCACCAGCGCGATGATCAGCGCCCGGCGCAGGATGCGCCTGAGGCGGCTGTCCTGGGGGCGCCTGCGTTCGGTTTTGGGTACCTTTAGCTTCATTCCCGTCCTCCCGGTATCAGAATGGCTTGAGGAAGCTGGTGCGGCCCAGATGCTCCAGAAGCTCGTAGTTTTCGATGATGTTGCCCAGGCCCAGGGCGGCGCAGTCCATCGGCTCCTTGGACAGAAGCACCGGGATGCCCAGCTCGCTTGCGATCAGCTGGTCCATGCCGTAGAGCAGCGATCCGCCGCCGGTGAGGTAGAGGCCGTTGTGCATGATGTCGGCGGCCAGCTCCGGCGGGGTGCGCTCCAGCACCCACTTGATCGCGCCGAGGATGGCCAGGCACGGCTCGTGCAGGGCCTCGTAGATCTGGGTGGAGGTGATTTCGGTGGTCTGGGGGAGGTTGGTCACCATGTCGCGGCCGCGGATGCGGGCGCGGCGCTCGTCGCGCAGGGGAAGCGCGGAGCCCAGGTCCAGCTTGACCTCCTCGGCGGTGCGGTCGCCGATCAGGATGTTGAACTCCCGCTTGATAAAGTCGATGATGGCCTCGTCCATCTTGACCCCGCCCACTCGCACCGAATGGCTGATGACCACGCCGCCCAGCGAGATGACCGCCGCGTCGGTGGTGCCGCCGCCGATATCGACCACCATGCAGCCGTTGGGGTCAAAGACGGGCAGCCCGCTGCCCAGCGCCGCGGCGAAGGGCTTTTCCACCAGCAGGACCTTTCGGCTGCCGGCGTACTTGGCGGCCTCGCCCACGGCGCGGCGCTCGATGGCGGAGATCGAGCACGGGTAGCTCAGAAACAGGCGCGGCTTGACGAGGTAGCTGGAGCCGATGGCCTTGCGCATGAAGTACTGAATCATGATTTCGGTCATGTCAAAATCGGTGATCACGCCCTCGCGCATGGGCCTGACGGCCATCACGCCCTCGGTGGTGCGGCCCAGCATGATCTTGGCGTCGTCGCCGACGGCGCGCACCCTGCGCTCGTTCCCGGCGTCCACCACCACGATGGTGGGTTCGCTGATCATGATGCCCTTGTGCTTAACGTAAACCAGCGTGTTGCTGGTGCCCAGGTCCACGCCCAGGTCATGCGCCACAAAGCCCATCGGTCAATCTCCGTTCCGTCCCGCCGCGTTGGCGGCATATTTGGAGTCATACCAGTCCCTGATTTCGCTCTCGCTGCGCAGGGGGATGTCGAATCCCGCCTGCCAGAGCAGCTGCGTCACCATCGCCAGCGGCAGGCCGATCACGCCGGTGGGGCTGCCCTCGATGCGGCTGACGAACGCGCCCGCAATGCCCTGCAGGGCGTAGCCGCCGGCCTTGTCCATGGGTTCGCCGGTATCGACATAGCGCTCGATGAGCACATCCGGCAGCGTGATGAACGCCACGCGCGTGATGGAGGCGTCATACAGCTCCGACCCGTCGGGGCGGCGCAGGCACACGCCGGTGTATACGTAATGGGCGCGTCCGCTGAGCATTTTGATCATGCGCACGGCGTCGTCCCGGTCCTTGGGCTTGCCAAGGTAGTGTTTGCCCACCTGCACCATCGTATCCGCGGCGAGAATGTAGCGGCCCTTGACCTTGCGGCTGAGCATGAAGGCCTTTTTGCGGGCCATGTCCAGCGCGCGCCACTGGCCCTCGCCCTCGGCGAAGAACTCGCTGAGCTCCGAGGGGATCACCTCAAACGGCACGCCGAAGTACTCCATCATGGCCCTGCGCCTGGGCGATCCCGACGCCAGAATGATCTTTTCGTCCTTGCCCGGCTTCATGGGCGCGCTCTGTTCCTTCCTGTCCGGCCCCTTCATCTCCCCCGGCTCCTTTCCCGCCGTAGCGCTCGTGTTAAGATAGGCTACAGCAGTTTATTATAGCACAGTTTTCTCGCCCTGGGAAGCGCGCCGCCCCTTTTCCGGGCCGCACGCTTGTAAAAATCGCAGGGGAGGGGCGCGGCGTTTCGCGCCCGTTCCGTTCATGCCGGACGCCCGTATTGCCCACGTTTTCCTTGACAGCGCCCCCTCCGCCCTGTAATATAATAGAATCATGATTCCGCCGCTGGTTTTTCAGGGCATTTTTCCTTTTCTCCGCGTTCATTCTTCCTGAAAGGGGCCTTGTGTGCATGTCCAAACTCCGCCGCATCCTGTCCTGGCTGGCGCTGGCGGTCTGCTTTGCGGTGCTGTGCGTTTTTCTGTGGCGCAACGTCACCGACCTGCTGGATTCCGACATGGCGTCCGACATGATCTACGCCGACCTTCTCAGGCAGGAAGGGTCGCTTCTTTCCTCAAACTGGTATTATTCCTCGGAGATCCGTATTCTTTCCAATCATCTGTTCTTTACGCCCCTCTTCTATCTTACCCGGGACTGGCATCTGGTGCGCTTCCTCGGCACGGCGCTGAGCTATGTGCTCCTCCTGCTCTCGCTGTGGACGGTCACGCGTCAGGTGGGCCTGCGGCGCTGGTTCCCCCTGATCGGCGCGGCCCTGCTCCTGCCCCTGTCCATCGCGTACACCCACTATTCCCTCGTGGGCACCTTCTATATGCCCCACCATATCCTCGCCTTCTTCCTCTTCGCCCTCACCCTGTCCCAGAGCGCGCCCTGCACCCCCCGCGCCCGCGCGCTGCGGCTGGCGGTTCTCTCGGCCCTCTCCGTGGCGGCGGGGCTATGCGGCTATCGCTTCCTGTACCTGTTTTTCCTTCCGATGGCGATGGCCGCCGCGTACCTGCGCATGCGGCACGGCCCCGCTGCGCGCGTTGTCCGGCTGCTGAGCGGCTCCCTCCTGTCGCTGGGCATGGCGCTGGCGGGGCTGGCCCTCAACCTCTTTGTCCTCGCCCGCCTCTATTCCTTTGACAGCTACGGCTCCATCGCCTTTATCGATTTCTCCTTCGACCGCATCGCCGGCTTTCTCTCCCAGCTGCCCACGCTGCTGGGCTACCCCACCGGCCAGCCGATCCTCTCCGCCTATCTGGCTCCCGCCGTCCTGTCGCTTGCGCTGCTTGCCCTGCTGGGCTGGAGCGTCGCGGCGGCCCTGCGCGCTCCCCGCGGCGCGCTCGCGCAGGACGCCCCCGCCGCCCCCGGCGCCCCTCCCTCGTTCGGCGAGCAGACGATGGCCCTGTTCGCGGGCTCCGGCCTGCTGCTGTATCTGGCCCTGCTGGCCCTGACCGACCTGGAGCTGGCGGCCTCCCCGTATCATTTCCTGCCCGTGCTGGTGCTGTGCGTGCCGCTTGCGGCCTGGCGGTTTGAGCGCCTGCCCATGAGGCCGCGCCTGCCGGTGCGCGCGGCCGCGGCGGGGGTGCTGGCGTGCCTGATGGCGGTGAGCTCGGCGATCAACTACCGCTATTTCAGCCGCCGCGATATCACCTATGAGCAGCGCATGCTCCTGTCCGCGCTTTCCGGGGAAGGCTACGCCACGGGGTATTCGACCTTCTGGCTGGGCAATATCCTCACCGAGCTGTCCGACGGCCAGGTGGAGATGTACGTGTTCAAGGCCCCGCTGAATACCGCCGACGACCTGATCAACCGGATGGACCCCTGGTTGCAGCGCAAGTCGCACATGCAGGAGCGGCCGGAGGGACGGGTGTTCATCCTCTTTTCCAAATACTATGAGGAGACGGACTTCCCGCTCTTTGCGCAGATGGACCCCTCGCACGTGATCTACGAATCGCCCTACCTGCTGGCCTACGGGTATGAGAGCTTCGACGACCTCTATGCCGACGCCGGCGCGCCGTCTTGACAAACCCTCCCCCCGCGGCTATCATAAATAGGATTCCAACCGGTTCCAACCAATGTAATGAGGGGAGATTTGCACCATGTCGGCTCTCACCATGGACAAGCTGGTGGCCCTGTGCAAGGGGCGCGGCTTCATCTATCCCGGCAGCGAGATCTACGGCGGCCTGGCCAACAGCTGGGACTACGGCCCCCTGGGCGTGGAGCTCAAGAACAACGTCAAGCGCGCCTGGTGGCAGAAATTCGTGCAGGAGAACAAATACAACGTGGGCCTGGACGCGGCGATCCTGATGAACCGCGAGGTCTGGGTGGCCAGCGGCCACGTGGGCGGCTTCAACGACCCGCTGATGGACTGCCGCGCGTGCAAGGCGCGCTTCCGGGCCGACAAGCTCATCGAGGACTACACGCAGGGCGCGGAGACGGGCGACGGCTGGACCAACGCCGAGCTGGAAGCCTATATCAACGAGCACGACATCGTCTGCCCGGTCTGCGGCAAGAAGGACTTCACCGGCATCCGCCAGTTCAACCTCATGTTCAAGACCCACGCGGGCGTGACCGAGAACGCGACCAACGAAATTTACCTCCGCCCCGAGACG
>UQEF01000117.1 GCA_900540045.1 uncultured Eubacteriales bacterium
TCCTGTCTGATGGGTGATTCGACAGCGCTTGCCTCAGCAATTGTGCGGTGCTGCCTTAGAAAGATAGCTTTCCATTTGCCAATCTGCCCCTACCATAAAAACTGAATACCAGCCGCCCACCGGCGGCACCACCGAGCAGGAAATCTTTGACAGGTTCCCTGCTCTTTTTTGTGCGAGCAGCGAGGAAAGGATAAGGTACAATAAGTTGCGCAAAATGAAAGGAGGAAAAAAGAGGCAGATATCGAGGAGTTGATTCCATTGTATTTATTTGTTTTTGAAAATGCGATACAGCTGTCGTAATCTATCTTTATGACATAGAATAAAAGAGGAAATACTACGAAGCGTATGCTTGCTTTCTCTGCTGTATTAGCTTTATGCCTGAGTCTGATTTGCGCGCCAGCCCTAGCTTCATGCTCTCATCGCTGGACCAGTTGGGAAAGAACGTTTTCTGAGGAAAGGCTTTCGCAATCGCTTACAGGTTGCATCATGCTCTATGAAATATTGGAAAGATTCTGCATATACTGCGGAAAGGTAGAAACAACCGAATCCGTGACGGAGCTTCCACATATATGGTTGCCATATGGCTCCGGCTATCGTTGTTCAAGATGCGGCAACTCGATTGGATCTGTCAGATAACGCATCGGAGGGCAGGTTATGCATGGAAAACGAAGCGCTGTCTGCGCGTTGTTGACGGTTATGCTGCTATTCCCTCATTCGCTGGCTATGGAAGCTTCCCCTCTCCCTTGGGGGGTTTACCGGACGCAGACAACCGGCGAGGATCAGGTAGAGGTTCTGCTGGATTACAGCAGCTATGAGGATATACGCGTCTGTGCTGTAAGTGTGGACGAGGGCAGCTTTCTGCCGGAGCTTGCGCAGGGGATGACCCTGATGTGGGACGGAGATGAGCGTACTGCCCTGATATCTTGGGATGCACCGTCGGAGATGACCTTCCTCTACCGCCCCAGCCCTCGCAGGCAGGGGACGACTGCCGTTTCCGGCGAGCTGGTGTTTTCCTGCTACAACGCAGACGGCGAGCGTATCCGTCATGACCGTGTGCAATTCGTCCGCACCGACAGCGGCCTCCGGCTATCTATTAAGTCTGCCGGGGAGGAACCACAGCCGGCGCCGCTGCCCGGCGGATCGTTTCCGCAGGATGAAAGCGCGATCAAACCTTAACTCCTTATGGATTTTCGCCAGCTCCGGGGTGCGCTTTGTCACCCTCGAAAATATCCTTCCGCAGGCCTCTGTTTCCGGCTTGCCAACTTCTTGCAGATTTGCACAAGACCCCCGCCTCCCTCCATCCGGAGGGGGCGGGGGTTCTTTACTCTATCCCTTAGAAATTCTCCACCAGCTCGATATCCTTGTACCGCCTCATGCCGGTACCGGCGGGAATCAGCTTGCCGATGATGACGTTTTCCTTCAGGCCCAGCAGCGGGTCCACCTTGCCCTTGATGGCGGCGTCGGTGAGCACGCGGGTGGTCTCCTGGAAGGAGGCGGCGGAGAGGAAGCTCTCGGTGGCGAGGCTGGCCTTGGTGATGCCCAGCAGCACGCGCTTGGCGATGGCGGGGCGGCCGCCGTTTTCGATGGTCTGGCGGTTGGCCTCCTCAAAGCGGTAGATGTCCACGAGGGAGCCGGGCAGCAGCAGCGTATCGCCGCTGTCCTCGATGCGCACCTTGCGCAGCATCTGCTTGACGATGATCTCGATGTGCTTGTCGGAGATATTCACGCCCTGCTGACGGTACACGCTCAAGACCTCGCGCAGCAGGTAATCCTGCACGGCCTTCACGCCCAGGATGCGCAGCAGGTCGTGGGGGTTGATGGAGCCTTCGATCAGCTCCGCGCCGGCCTCGACGTGCTGGCCGTCCTGCACCTTGAGGCGGCTGCCGTAGTTGATCTGGTAGACCTTGGTCTCGGAGGGATCGTCCTCGCTGGTGACGGTGACCTCGCGCTTCTTCTTGTTTTCGCCCAGGCTCACGCGGCCGCTGATCTCGGTGAGGATGGCGTCGCGCTTGGGCTTGCGGGCCTCGAAGAGCTCCTCCACGCGGGGAAGACCCTGCGTGATGTCCTCGCCGCTGGCGATGCCGCCGGTATGGAAGGTACGCATGGTCAGCTGCGTGCCGGGCTCGCCGATGGCCTGCGCGGCGATGATGCCGACGGCCTCGCCCACATCGACGGCGCCGCCGGTGGCGAGGTTGGCGCCGTAGCAGCGGGCGCACACGCCGGTTTCGTTGCGGCAGGTGAGGACGCTGCGCACCTGGGCCTTCTTGATGCCCGCGCGGGCGATGGCCTTGGCCTGATCGTTGGTGATGGTTTCGTTCAGGGCGACGATGATCTCGCCCGTGGTGGGATCGACGATGTCCTCGGCGGCCACGCGCCCGAGCAGGCGGTCCTCCAGGCTCTCGATCACCTGGTTGCCGATGGTGATCTCCTGCACGGTGATGCCGCGCACCTTTTCGCCGCGGGCGGCGAAGCAGTCGGACTCGCGCACGATCACCTCCTGCGACACGTCCACCAGACGGCGGGTCAGGTAGCCCGAGTCGGCGGTACGAAGGGCGGTGTCGGCCAGGGACTTGCGGCTGCCGTGGGAGCTCAGGAAGAACTCCAGCACCTTGAGGCCCTCGCGGAAGTTCGCGCGGATGGGCAACTCAAGCGTCTTGCCGCTGGGGGAGGCCATCAGGCCGCGCATGCCGGCCAGCTGGCTGACCTGCGCCGCGCTGCCGCGGGCGCCGGAATCGGTCATCATGCGGATGGGGTTGAACTTGTCAAGGCCGGGCAGGATGCGGCCGCGCAGGTTGGCGGTGGTGGCGTTCCAGATATCGACGACCTTCGAGTAGCGCTCGTCCTCGGAGAGCATACCCATGCGGTACAGGCCGTTGATCTCGGCCACCTGATCGTCGGCCTCCTTGAGGATCTGGCTCTTTTCGGGCGGCACGATGATGTCGCTGACCGACACCGTGACCGCGCCGCGGGTGGAGTACTTGAAGCCGAGGTTCTTGATGTTGTCCAGCACCTGGGCCGTCTCGTGAATGCCGTGCTTGAGGTAGACCTCGTCGACGATCTTGCCCAGCTCCTTCTTGCCCACCAGGCTGTCGATCTCCAGCGCAAACATCTCGTCCAGGCAGGTGCGGGGCTTGCGGCCGATGTCCTGCGGGATCACCTCGTTAAACAGCAGCAGGCCCAGCGTGCAGTCGATGATCTTGCGGCCCTTCTCGCCGTTAAATTCGCGCTCCAGCCGCACCTTGATGGGCGCCTGCAGGCTCAGCTGTCCCAGCTGGTAGGCCATCATGGCCTCGTCGGGGCTGGAGAACACGCGGCCCGCGCCCTTGCCGTCCGGGCGGTCGATGGTCAGGTAGTAGCAGCCGATGACCATATCCTGCGAAGGCGACATGACGGGCTTGCCGTCCTGGGGCTTCAAAATGTTGTTGTGCGCCAGCATGAGGAAGCGGGCCTCGGCCTGCGCCTCCATCGAAAGGGGCACGTGAATGGCCATCTGGTCGCCGTCGAAGTCGGCGTTGTAGGCGGTACACACCAGCGGGTGGAGCTTGAGCGCCTTGCCCTCCACCAGCATCGGCTCAAAGGCCTGAATGCCCAGGCGGTGCAGCGTAGGCGCGCGGTTGAGCAGCACCGGGTGCTCCTTGATGACCTCTTCCAGAATATCCCATACCTCGGGACGGCCCTTTTCGACCATGCGCTTGGCGTTCTTGCCGTGGTGCGCCTTCTTGAGCGTCACCAGCCGCTCGATCACGAAGGGCTTGAACAGTTCGAGGGCCATCTCCTTGGGCAGGCCGCACTGATAGAGCTTGAGCTCCGGGCCCACCACGATCACCGAGCGGCCGGAGTAGTCCACGCGCTTGCCCAGCAGGTTCTGACGGAAGCGGCCCTGCTTGCCGCGCAGGAAGTCGGACAGCGATTTCAGCGCCCGGTTGCCGGGGCCGGTCACGGGGCGGCCGCGGCGGCCGTTGTCGATCAGCGCGTCCACGGCCTCCTGCAGCATGCGCTTTTCGTTGCGCACGATGATGTCCGGCGCGCCCAGCTCAAGCAGCCGCTTCAGGCGGTTGTTGCGGTTGATGACGCGGCGGTAGAGGTCGTTTAAGTCGCTGGTGGCGAACCGTCCGCCGTCCAGCTGCACCATGGGGCGCAGGTCCGGCGGCATGACCGGGATCACGTCCAGGATCATCCACTCGGGCTTGTTGTGGCTCAGGCGGAAGGCCTCCACCACCTCCAGCCGCTTGACCGCGCGGGCGCGCTTCTGGCCCTCGGTGTCGCGGTCGCGCTCCTTCTCGGCCAGCTCGGCGATTTCCTTTTTCAGCTTCTCGCTGATGGCGTCCAGATCCAGCTCCATCAGCATCTCCTTGACCGCCTCGGCGCCCATGCCCGCGCGGAAGCTCCCCGCGCCGCAGCGCGCCTCGATCTCGCGGTACTTGGCGTCGGTGATCAGCTCGTGCTTTTTCAGGCCCGTCTCGTTGGGGTCGCCGGGGTCGAGCACGATGAAGTTGGCAAAGTAGAGCACCTTTTCCAGCGTGCGGGGGCTGATGTCAAGCAGCATGCCCATGCGGCTGGGGATGCCCTTGAAATACCAGATATGGCTCACGGGCGCGGCCAGCCTGATGTGGCCCATGCGCTCGCGGCGCACCTTGGAGCGGGTGACCTGCACGCCGCACTTGTCGCAGATCTTGTTCTTGTCCTTGAACTTGATGCGCTTGTACTTGCCGCAGTTGCACTCCCAGTCCTTGGTGGGCCCGAAGATGCGCTCGCAATAAAGGCCGTCGCGCTCGGGCTTTAAGGTGCGGTAGTTGATGGTTTCGGGCTTGGTTACCTCGCCGTAGCTCCACTCCAGAATCTGCTCGGTGGACGCCATGCCGATCTGGATGGAATCAAGGTTTGTCAGGTCAAACAAAACGCGGCACTCCCTTTCGGTCTGTCAGGCGGGAACGGATCACTCGCCGTCCTTGGGCTTATCGTCTTCATCATCCAGGTCGATGGCGGCCAGATCGTCGTCGCCCAGATCCATGTCGAAGTCATCCAGCTCGTCGTCCATGCTGAAATCGACCTCCACATCGTCCTCCTCGCCGGCGTCGGGCGTCTCGCCCTCGTGCGCGGCAGCGGGCTCCTCCGTCTCCTCGCCGCCCTCGTCGGGGCGCGCGGCGGGCGTGGTGTCCATGTCCAGATCGTCGTCGTCCAGCTCGCGGATGATGATTTCGTTCTTGTCGCGGTCCAGCACCTTGATGTCCAGCGCGAGGGACTTGAGCTCCTTGATGAGCACCTTGAAGCTCTCCGGCACGCCGGGAGCGGGGATGTTGGTGCCCTTGACGATGGCCTCGTAGGTCTTGACGCGGCCCACGATGTCGTCGGATTTCACGGTCAAAATCTCCTGCAACGTGTTGGCGGCGCCGTAGGCCTCCAGCGCCCAGACCTCCATCTCGCCGAAGCGCTGGCCGCCGAACTGGGCCTTGCCGCCGAGGGGCTGCTGGGTGATGAGGCTGTAGGGGCCGGTCGAGCGGGCGTGAATCTTGTCGTCCACCATGTGACCGAGCTTCAGGATGTAGGTCTGGCCGACGGTGATGGGCTCGCGGAACTTCTCGCCGGTGCGGCCGTCGTACAGCCACGTCTTGCCGGTGCGCGTCAGCTGGGGCACCAGCTCGTCGCGGGCCATGTCGCCGTACTTCGCATGGTTCATGTTGATGAGGTTGCGGTTGGCCTTCTCGATGGCGTCCGAGATCTCTTCCTCGGTGGCGCCGTCGAACACGGGCGTGGCCACGTACATCGGGCCCTCCACGACCTCGTCGGTTTCCTCGGCGTCCGACCAGCCCCACTTGGCGGCCCAGCCGAGATGGTTCTCGAGCAGCTGACCGACGTTCATACGGGACGGAACGCCCAGGGGGTTCAGGATGACGTCGATCGGGGTGCCGTCGGCGAGGTAGGGCATGTCCTCAACCGGCAGCACGCGGGAGATAACGCCCTT
>UQEF01000118.1 GCA_900540045.1 uncultured Eubacteriales bacterium
GGCGGGCGGGGAGTTTGCGCCCGCGCAAACATTCCTTACGCCGGCCGCCGCCCGGCGAAGCCGGCGGCAAAGCCGCCGGCGAAGTAGGCGGCCGGCGCAAACCCCGGCGGAAAAGATCGGCGCCAGCCGAGCTTTTCCGACGCGCTCATAGCAGTATGCAGATCATCCCCCCGTTGCCCTCGTTGATGATCTTGGACAGCGTCTCCTGCACCTTCTCCTGCGCGTCGGCGGGCATGCGCATGAGCTTGTTGCTCAGGCCCTCGCGCACCAGCTCGTGCAGGCTCTTGCCGAAGAAATCGGTGTTCCAGATGCGCTGGGGATCGTTTTCAAACTCCTCCAGCAGGTAGCGCACCAGCTCCTCGCTCTGCTTTTCGGTGCCCACCACGGGGCTGACCTCGGTTTCGATGTCCACGCGGATGAGGTGCAGAGACGGCGCGTTGGCCTTCAGCCGCACGCCGAAGCGGCTTCCCTGCTTGACGATCTCCGGCTCCTGCAAAGTCAGCTCGTTCATCGTGGGGGTCACCAGGCCGTATCCCGTCTCGCGCACGCTCCTTAGCGCGTCGGCCACGTGGTCGTATTCGGTCTTGGCGGCCACCAGCTCCTTCATCAGGCGCAAAAGATGCGCGTCGCCGCGGATCTCCGTGCCGCACTCCTCGCCCAGCACGCGGTTGAACAGCCCGTCCTTGAGCGGCAGGGAGAACCTGACGCGCCCCTGCCCCAGGTCGATGCCCTCGTTTTTGAGGCCCTCGGTGTAGGGCGAACCGGCAAACGCCCCGGCAAAGGCGGCGTAATCGCCCACGCGCGTGACCTGCGCCGCCCCGGCGCGCACGCCCTCCAGCACATGCGCGGCCAGCCAGTGCCCCTCGTCCAGGGCGCTGAGCCAGTCGGGCACGGCGATGCGGATCTCGCGCAGCGGAAACTGAAACAGCACCTGCTCAAACATTCCCAGGATGTCGTCCACTTCCATTTCCTTGACATTCATCGCCATCACGGGCACGCCGTAGCGCCCGGCCAGGCGCTCGCGCAGGCGCTGGGCGTCCGGGGCGTCGGGCGCGCGGGAGTTGAGCACCACGATAAAGGGCTTTCCAAGGGTCTTGAGCTCGCTGACCACCCGCTCCTCCGCCGCGGTGTAGCTCTCGCGCGGCAGGTCGGCCACGGTGCCGTCGGTGGTCACCACCAGCCCGATGGTGGCGTGGTCGGCGATCACCTTGCGCGTTCCCGTCTCCGCCGCCTGCTCAAAGGGGATGTCGTAGTCAAACCACGGGGTGTGCACCATGCGCGCGGCCCCGTCCTCCTCGGTGCCGAGCGCCCCCTCCACCAGATAGCCCACGCTGTCCACCATGCGCACGCGCACCGTGGCCTGATCGCCCAGCGTCACGGTCACGGCCTCGCCGGGCACGAACTTGGGCTGCGTGGTCATGATGGTGCGGCCGCTGCCGCTCTGGGGCAGCTCGTCCGAAAGGCGGTCGCGGCGCGGGCCGGGCGCCATGGCGGGCAGGACGAGCTTTTCCATCATGCGGGCGATGAGCGTGCTCTTGCCCGTGCGCACCGGGCCCACCACGCCGATGTATACGTCGCCGTCGGTGCGCTCGGCGATGTCCCTGTACAGGTCGAACGTTTTGTCCATGCAAAAACCTCCTTGCGTTGCGCTTGCCAAACGATATGCGCGCCTCCGCGCGCGGAATGCAAAAAAGGCATGAAATTTTTGCCCGTTTGCGTTATACTAGATAGGCGCGAAAGGAGGGGCTTATGTCATGGAACTGCCATTTGAGGTGGCGAGCGCCACGGACGCGCTGCTTGCGGCGCTCAGGGAAACGGAGCCCTTCCAGACCTGCGCGCGCCTGCGCGAAAGCGTCATGGAGGACGAGGTCAGCCGGCGGCTGCTTGAGCGTTTCACGCGGGCTGAGGCGGCGCTGCGCATGGCGGCGGCCGCGGGCGTGGAGCCAAAGCCGGAGGACGCGCGGGAATTTGAGCGCTTAAGCGCTTTGCTCTACGAAAGCGACGAGGTATCGGCCTATCTGCTGTCGCGCATGAGCGCGCAGCGCCTGGCCGCCGCGGTGATGGAGCGCGTGGCGGAGGCGGCGGATATCGGCGCGGAGATCGGCGACATGTAAAAGGAGGCGGCGTTTTGTCAAGAAAGCGCGACCCCAACCGGGAATACGACCATGAATCCTTGCGCGACGAGCGCGAATACGGCTTTTACTGGTACAGCGGGCTGTGGAATATCCTCCGGCCCGTACTGATTGTGCTTGCGTCCCTGCTCATCGTCTTTGGGCTGGCGTCGGGCGTGTATGCGGCGGTGGACGAGCATTTCATCAGCCCCGTCGATCCCGCGGACACGCAGGAGTACGCCTTTTCCGTGGAGAGCGGCAACAGCCTCACCCGCGTGGCCAACAACCTTGAGGAGCAGGGCCTCATCAAGAGCCGCACCTTTTTCAAGTATTACTGCGACTTCGCGGGCCTTGGCCAGAAGATTCAGGCGGGCGACTACCTCATCAAAAAGAGCATGGACGTCTTTGAAATCGCGGACCTGCTCACCACCGGCGACGGCAACCCCATCACCACCGACATCACCATCATCCCCGGCACCACGGTGGAGGTCATCGCCGAATCGCTCAAGGAAAAGGGCATCTTTGACGATACCTCGGAGTTCCTGAATATCTGCAAGACCGGCGAGGGCGTCACGGACTACTACTTCATCGACGAGGAGCTCAAGACCGAAAACGTCGAAAGCCGCCGCTACCTGCTGGAGGGCTACCTCGCGCCCAACACCTATGAGATCTACACCGACGCAAGCGCGCTGGACATCATCAAAAAGCTGCTCTCCCAGACGGACAAGGTCTTTACCGCCGAGTGGCAGGCGCGGGCCGGGGAGATCGGCATGACGATGGATCAGGTCCTCACCCTGGCCTCCATGATCGAGAAGGAGGCCAAGAAGGCGGACTTTGCCAAGGTGAGCGCGGTGTTCCACAACCGCCTCGATCAGGGCATGCTGCTCCAGAGCGACCCGACCGTGCACTACGTGACGGGCGAGCGCCGCATGGCGCTGCGCCAGAGCGACCTGGCGGTGGATTCCCCCTACAACACCTACAAGGTCAGCGGCCTGCCCGTAGGCCCCATCTGCAACCCCTCGCCGGAGGCCATCAACGCGGCCCTGTACCCGGACGAGAGCTACGTGGCCGAAAAATACCTGTACTTCTGCAGCAAGGACCCCAGCACCGGCGAGCTTCACTTCAGCCGCACGCTGGAGGAGCACGAGCGCGCCGTGGCCATCTACGCGCCGCTGTGGAAGGCATACGACGAGGAGCGGGGCATGTGACCATGCAAAGGATGGAGCTGCTCGCCCCCGCGGGGGGCATGGAGCAGCTGAAGGCCGCGCTGCGCTTCGGCGCGGACGCGGTGTACGGCGGGCTTTCGCGGCACAGCCTGCGCGCCTTCGCGGGCAATTTTGACGCGGCGGCGCTTCCGGAGGCCGTGCGCCTGTGCCACGCGCAGGGCGCGCGCTTCTATGCCGCGATCAACGCCCTTGCCACGGACGGCGAGCTTGCGGACTTCGTGGATACGGCGCGCGAGGCGCTGGAGGCGGGCGTGGACGCGGCCATCGTGGCCGACGTGGGCGTGGCGGCGGAGCTGCGCAGGCAGGTTCCGGGCCTTGCGCTGCATTTGAGCACGCAGCTGAGCGTTTGCAACGCCCCGGCGGCGGAGGCGCTGCGCGCGGTCACGGGCGCCACGCGCGTGGTGCTGGCGCGGGAGATGCGCCTGGAGGACATCGCGGCCCTGCGCCGCGCGCTCTCCCCGGACATGGCGCTGGAGGCGTTCGTGCACGGGGCCATGTGCGTGGCCTACAGCGGGCGCTGCCTGCTCAGCGCGGCGCTCACCGGCCGCAGCGCCAACCGCGGCGCGTGCGCCCAGCCCTGCCGCTGGCGCTACCACCTGACGGAGGAGAAGCGCCCCGGCGAGTACCTGCCCGTCTACGAGGACGAGCGGGGCACGTATCTGTATTCCGCAGGCGATTTGTGCATGATCGGCCATCTGGACCGCCTGCGGGACGCGGGCGTTGCCAGCCTCAAGATCGAGGGCCGCATGAAAACCGCCTATTACGTGGCCACGGTGGTGTCGGCCTACCGCCGCGCGCTGGACCTCCTGGAGCGGGAGGGCGCGGAGGCGTACCGCCGGGCCGTGCCGGAGCTGCTTGCGGAGGTGCGAAAGGCCAGCCACCGCACGCTTACCACGGGCTTTTACTTCGGCCCGCCCGAGACGCCCGGCGGCGCGGAGGGCTTCACGCAGTCGATGGAATACGTGGGCGACGTCATAGCGGGCGCGCCGGACGGCGGCGAGTGCCTCGTGCGCCTGAAAAACCGCTTCTACGTGGGCGACGCGCTGGAGGTGCTCACCCCGGAAGGGCCGCGCGCCTTCACCGTCTCCCGCATGACGCTGGATACGACGGGCGAATCCGTCCAGACGGCCTCGGTGGCCGGCACGCTGCTTCGCATGCCCATTCCCGGCGGGGCCGGGGCGGGCGACCTGCTGCGCGGCCCCTGCCGCAACCACCGCAGCCTCTGACGGCCCACCCTGCCCCCGGCGGAGGCCGCACGCTTTTTTGCGCTTGTGCTTTGCGTAAGGATTTGCTATAATCATCCTTACCACTTTGGAAAGGGGTTTACCAAACGATGAACGCACTCACTCAAATGCTGATGGGTCTGACCGACGCCGCCACCGGCGCCGCGGACGCCGCCGCCACTGATGCGGCCGCCGCCACCGCCACCGCGGGCGTGGGCGAAATGCTGGGCATGATCCTGCCGCTGGTCCTCATGTTCGTGGTGTTCTACTTCCTGCTGATCCGTCCGCAGAAGAAGAAGGACAAGAAGGTCAAGGAAATGCTGGCCGCCCTCAAGAACGGCGACCGCGTATGCACCATCGGCGGCATCTACGGCACCATCACCTCCATCAAGGACGATACCATCGAGCTCAGCGTGGGCCGCGACAATGTCAAGCTGGTCTTTGCCCGCTGGGCCATCCGCAACGTGGAGGAAGTCGCCATCGAAAACGACAGCGAGGTCCTCAACTGACGCCCTTTCCGGGCATGAAGCCTCCCCCCGTTCGCATATCCTGTACCAAAGCGAACAGAGGGAGGTTTTTCTTATGCCTGCAACCTATGCCACCCCGGCCGCCGCCCGCCCCCCGCGCAGGCGGTCGCGCCGCAGCCGTGCTCCGCGCCTCCTGCGCGGCCTGTTGACCGCCGTGGGCGTCACGCTGGCGTGCGTGCTGCTTTTCGCCCTGCTGATGCAGTGGCTCCGTCCCAGCGATACCGTCGTGCGCGTGGTCAACCAGCTCATCAAGCTGGCTTCCATCTTCGTGGGCGTCTGGGTCATGAGCGGCCGCGGAAGCGACCGGGGCCTCATGTGGGGCGCTTTGCTGGGGCTGATTTACATGGCGCTGGGCGTGGGCCTCTACGCGCTGCTCTCCGGCCAGCAGCTGCCCTTCACCGCCTACCTCAGCGACCTGGCCATGGGCGTGGCCGGGGGCGGCATCGCCGGGGCCATTCTGGGCCGCAGCTGACAAAAAAGCCGGGGGACACGTCCTGCGTCCCCCGGCCTTGCCGCGTCCCCGGCGGCACGCGGCCCGCGCCGCGCCCTCCGGGGCTTTTTTTCACTTGTCCATGGCCTGCCGGCCCGCGCACCCTTTCCGCGCCGCGCCGTCTGGCCGCTCCTTTCCAAACCGTTTCCGGCTTGTGTCCGGCGCTCACGCGCGCCGCGCCGTCAGGCCGCTCCTTCCCGGACCGTTTCCGGCTTGTGCCCGGTGCTCACGCGCGCCGTGCCGTCAGGCCGCTCCTTCCCGGACCGTTTCCGGCTTGTGTCCGGCGCTCACGCGTGCCGCGCCGTCTGGCCGCGCGCCGCGCCCCTGCGCCCTTCCCGGAGGCACACGCCGCTCACGCCCG
>UQEF01000119.1 GCA_900540045.1 uncultured Eubacteriales bacterium
ATGATCCCCCTGCACCCCACACTTTGTCAGCAGCCTGAGCAGCTCCGGGGCAAATGCCCCGGAGCTGCTTTTTCATGATCGTCCCAATCAGTTCAGACGGTCCTTATAGATCTTGGCGTCCGCTTCCGCCACCCAGGCCTCGACGGCAGCGTTGTACGCCTCGTCCTGCTTCTGGGTGAGAACCTCGGTTTCCAGCGCGTCGCGCACCGCATCCAGGCCGACCTCACCTTCGACTGCGTCGCTGACGTACTTGATGATGTGGATGCCGTACTCACTGCGCACCGGTTCGCTCACATCGCCCACATTTTCCAGCGCCATGGCGGCATCGCGGAACTCGGTCACCCAGTTGGTGCTGTCCGCACTCACGGGATAGCCATTCTCCTTGGCAGGAGAGGTCTGCATGCCGGGGTCCTGGCCATACTGCTCCATCAGGGTGTCAAAGTCCTCGCCCGCAGCCAGCTTCTCCTCCACCTCGTCCACGGTGGGCTGGATGGCGGCATAGGCCGCTTCCTTCGCATCCTCCAGCTGGCTTTCCAAATCGGCGATCTCCGCGGTGCGGGTCTCCACCGTCTCGCTCAGGGTCGCGCGGTTCTGAGCCGTCGCTTCGTCATCAGCGGAGGCATCCTCGCCCAGATCAGCCAGAGAGGTTTCGGCGGTGCTGAGCTCGGTCTGCTTTTGGCTGATCTGGCTTTCCAAATCGCTGATGGCCTGGCTGTCCTCGTCGGTGAACTCAATCAGAATGTGCTTGACATAGCGGTAGCCGGCAGGCACATAGTAGATGGTCGCGCCGTTCTGCACGTCGGTGCCATAGCTGGAGGGCGAATTGCCGTAGGTGGTCATGGCGCTTTCCACATGGGTATTGTAGGCCTCCTGCAGCTCTTCCTCGGTCACGGTCACGTCCTTGACGGCCTCAGCACGCACCTTTTCCAGCACCTTGCTGTCGGTTTCGTTCTGCTCAATCTCCTCGCGGGTGGGATAGCCATACTCGACCATCTTCGCTTCCACGGCGGCGTCCAGCTCCTCGCCATCCAACTCCGTATCCGCAAAATCGGTGCTCTTTACGCTGTCAAAATAAATCGTGTAGGTGCTTTCAACAGCTTCGTCAACCTCAGCCTGCTCCTCCTCGCTGAGCGCGTCCAGGCCCAGGTCAGCAGCCTTCTTTTCCAGCACGGCCTGCTGCACCATGGCGTCGATGGCACTGTCCTGAGCCATGGAAATGGTGCTCGCATCCGTGCGGTCATAGGAAATGCCATACATGGAATACATGTATTCTTCGTAATCCATCACGGCTTCAACCTGCTCGTTGACCTCGGCCTTGGTAAAGGTCCTGCCCGCCACCTCAATGATGGGGGTCTGCTTGTCCACTTCCTCATCCTTGATGATCAGGGAACAACTGCTGGCCGCCACCAGGGCGAAAACCAGCATCAAGGCCAGAATGACACGCTTGCGCATGGGAACTTCTCTCCAATCCTATAAAGTAATGATAAAGCGCTTTTTGTATTATACTCGAAGCGTCCTTTTGCCGCAAGGCTTTTTTCGCATGTTCACGCCTTATTCACAGGCGCCTTGCGAAACCCTGTGACCATGCACACCGCCACCAGACGGCCCTCGCCATCGGTCACATTGACGCGGTAGAGGCAGGTAGAGCGCCCGGCGCTGACGCACGAAGCCTCTGCATAGAGCCGCTCGCCCGCGCCGGGACGCAGATAGTGCATATCGGCGCACTGGCTCACAGTCAGCACGCCCCCGGCGTTGGCCGCCACGGCAAAGGTGGTGTCGCACAGGGTATAGACCGCGCCGCCCTGTGCCACACCCCCGGCATTGAGGTGCATGGGGGTAAGCGGCATGGAGCATCTGGCGCTATCCTCCGTCACCTCGTCGATGGTGATGCCGCAGGCCTCCATGGCAAAGCGGTCATCCGCGAAAAAGGCCCGGCTTTCCTCCAGCGTTCTGGTCATTGTCCCAGCCTCCATGCCAGCAGCTCCTCGCCCGTTTCCAGCGCGCGGATGGAGAACAGGCCGTCCTCATAGATCATGTAGCTTCTGGGCTGGCCCTCCTTGGGCAGCGCCGCGGAGCCGGGGTTGAGATAGGTGTAATCCCCCTGCGGCAGGGCGCAGTGCACATGCGTGTGCCCGTGGATGAGCACGTCGCCCGGCCGGTGCGGGGGCGGGCATTCGGTGTTGAACAGGTGGCCGTGCGTCACAAAGGCGCAATGCCCGCCATCCAGCGGAAGCAGCGCGTAATCGGCCATAATGGGAAATTGCAGCACCATCTGGTCCACCTCGGCGTCGCAGTTGCCGCGCACACACAGGGGCACGATCGGGCTCTCGTTCAAAAGCCGGATGACCTCCCTGGGCTCATAGCGGTCCGGCAGATCGTTTCGGGGGCCGTGATAGAGCAGGTCGCCCAGCAGAAAGAAGCGGTCCGCGCCTTCCTTTTCCAACCGCTCCAGCACCTTTTCCGCCGCTGAGGCGCTGCCGTGTAAATCCGATGCGAAAAGAATCTTCATGCTCACTCCATCCCTTTCAGTTCCAAAATGACGGGGCAGTGGTCGCTACCCATCACCTTTTCGTCGATATCCGCCAGCGTCACGTTGGGCGCGATGCGCTCGCTCACCAGGAAATAGTCGATGCGCCACCCGATGTTCCTTTCGCGGCTGCGCTGCATATAGCTCCACCAGCTGTAGCGGTCCCGCTCGTCGGGATGCAGCAGGCGGAACGTATCAACAAAGCCGCGGCCCAGCAGCGCCGTCATCTTCTCGCGCTCCTGCGGCGTAAAGCCCGCATTCTGGGTATTGGTCTTGGGGTTTTTGAGGTCGATCTCCTTATGGGCCACATTCATGTCACCGCATACCACCACGGGTTTTTGTTTGTCCAGCCCGCACAGATAGTCTGCGAAAGCGTCCTCCCAGGTCATGCGGTACTCCAGACGGGTCAGCCCGCGCTGGCTATTGGGCGTATAGACGGTGACCAGAAAGAACCGGTCAAATTCCAGCGCAATCACGCGGCCCTCGTGGTCGTGCTCCTCCACGCCAATGCCCATCTGCACCGACAGCGGCTGCTTTCGGGTGAAAATCGCAGTGCCGGAATAGCCCTTCTTTTCCGCACTGTTCCAGTACTGCGCGTACCCCTCGGGTGCAAAGTCGGCCTGGCCGGGCTGCATCTTGGTTTCCTGCAGGCAAAACGCGTCCGCGCCGCAGGAGGCAAAATAGTCTGCGAATCCCTTGGTCAGGCAGGCGCGCAGGCCATTGACATTCCATGAGATCAGGCGCATGAGCGGCATCCTCCTTCGTATCAAGCGTGGCGCGGCAAGCTGTGCGCGCACGAAGTCATTGTACCATAACCGAATGGGCGCGCGCAACGCCGCTTTCTCTTTTTCTTTGCGCTGCAAAGCCATGATCCCATAAGGGACAGCAAAAAAGCCGGAGCGCCCCCTTTCCACAGCGCTGACCTCTGCGATGCGGGACAGGGAGGTTTCAGCAGTTCAGCGTTTTCATTGAGCCTTGGATTTCATGCGTTCCATCCTCCGTGCCGCCAATGTCCCTGATTCCTCGCAGCGAAGGCATATAGCGGCTGCCTCTTGACCCGTGTCCCTTGCAGCGGCAAACTCAAGCCGACGTTTCAAAAGCTGATTTATCCTCAGCCGGCGCAACCCTGCTCTTCTACCCGCATGCCCGGCGTCCACCGCATAGCCATGCCGTCCTGCCCGATCCCGGCAGTCCGAACACCTCGCCAGGGCGTTCCTTTCTTCTTTCGTTCCCTGGCAAATACGGATGAGGGGCTGCTTCCGTCAGGAAACAGCCCCTTTGCCGGCATGAGACCCGCCTTCGCCGGCCATTTTAAACACTGACGCCCCGCACTTTCATGCGGGGCGCCAGGAATCATGGAACGATTATTCAGCCTTGGGGCCGGCGGCTACCACTTCGGGGCTCATGTGGGTGTACTTCTTGAAGTTCTCCACAAAGCTCTTCGCCAGTTCCTTGGCCTTGGCCTCGTAAGCGGCCTTATCCTCCCAGGTGTTGGCGGGGATCATCAGCTCGGAGGGAACGCCCTCGCAAGTGGTCGGTACGGCCACGCCGAAGTAGGGATCGGTCACAAACTCCGCTTTCTCCAGCGTGCCATTCAGCGCAGCGGTGATCATGGCGCGGGTGTAGGCGAGCTTCATGCGCTTGCCGGTGCCGTTCCAGCCGGTGTTGACCAGGTAGACGTTGGCGCCGCTCTTTTCGACCTTCTCGGCCAGCATGCTGGCGTAAACGGAAGGATCGAGGGGCAGGAAGGGCTCGCCAAAGCAGGTGGAGAAGGTGGGCACGGGCGAGGTGATGCCGATTTCGGTGCCAGCCAGCTTGGAGGTGAAGCCGCTCACGAAGTAATACATCGCCTGGTTCTTATCCAGCTTGGAGATAGGCGGCAGCACACCGTAGGCGTCTGCGGTGAGGAAGATCACCGTCTTGGGCACGCTCTGGGACTTGCCGGACAGCTCGGCGTTGTTGATGTACTCGACAGGATAGCCCACGCGGCTGTTCTCAGCCAGGGAAGCATCGTCGAAATCAAACTCGCGGGTGTCGGGGTCCATGACCACGTTTTCCACCAGCGCGCCAAACTTGATGGCATTGTAGATATCGGGCTCCTTCTCCTTGGAGAGGTTGATGCACTTGGCATAGCAGCCGCCTTCGAAGTTGAAGACGCTGTCATCGGCCCAGCCGTGCTCGTCGTCACCGATGAGCTTGCGGTTGGGATCGGCGGACAGGGTGGTCTTGCCGGTGCCGCTGAGGCCAAAGAACACGGCGCTGTCGCCGTCATGGCCGATGTTGGCCGAGCAGTGCATGGGGAACACGCCCATCTTGGGCAGGATGTAGTTCATGACGGAGAAGACGGACTTCTTAATTTCGCCCGCGTACTGGGTGCCGCAGATGACAACCATCTTCTCTTCGTAGTTGACCAGGATGGCAGCCTCGCTGCGGGTCCCGTCGATTTCGGGGATGCACTTGAAGCCGGGAGCCGCAATAATGGTATAATCGGGCTTGAAGTCCACCAGGTCTTCCTCGGTGGGGCGGCGCAGCAGCTGGTGAATGAACAGGTTCTGGCTGGCCAGCTCGTTGATGATGCGGAAACGCTGCATGTACTTCTTGTCCGCGCCGGCAAAGCCGTCAAAGACGAATATTTCGCGGTTCTGCAGGTAGGCGACCACCTTGCTGTAAATGGCGTCATAGGTGGCCTTGTCAATGGGACGGTTCACCTTGCCCCAGGCGATCTCGTCGTGTACGGCAGGGGTATCGACGATGAACTTGTCGTTAGCGCTACGGCCGGTGTACTTGCCGGTTTTCACCACCAGCGCGCCGGTGTTGCTCAGCGTGCCTTCGCCGCGGGCGAGCGCCTTTTCCGTCAAAATGGCGACGGGAAGGTTGCGGTAGATTTCTTTGGTGGCGGTGATGCCCAGGTACGAGAGATCCAAACTCATGGCAGGTTCCTCCCTTTATGGTACTGATATGGCAACAATATGCCGGAGTCGTATTGCCGGGTAAACTTCCAACGTTACCCTAATTCATAAGATTCGCGCTTCTTTCTATTTTTCCTGCTGGAAAAATAAATTTGTTGAAAAATTCACAATACAAGCGAAAAAATGAGGGGCGTGTTGCAGAAAGCAATTTCTGCGGCACGCCCTTTTTGCAAACAAATCAA
>UQEF01000120.1 GCA_900540045.1 uncultured Eubacteriales bacterium
ACGCTGTTATAGCTTTCCCGGATGATTTCCTCGCCATAGGTTTCCTTCAGCTCTTCCGCCTGCGCCGTAGAACGGATATCCGTCCAGTAGATGGCGCGGCGCACGGGCCGGTCGTCCGCCCCCAGCAGCACCGCGGTATGCGTCGCTGCATCCAGCGCCAACGCGGCAATATCGCCGGGAGCTACCCCTGTTTGCTGCAAGAGATCGCGGATGTTGCTTACAGCCGCGTCATAGCTGTCCTGGGCGTCCTGCTCTGCCCAGCCGTTGCGCGGATAATAGGTTGGATATTCCCGCACGGCTGTCGCATATACGCGCCCATCCTCTCCAAGCAGCGTTGCCTTGGACGAGCTTCCGCCGAAGTCCACCCCTATCAGATACTTCATCCGCTTTCCCCTCTCTTTCCACGTATCTGCGCTCAGAGAACCTTGCCGGGATTGAGAATGCCCGCGGGATCGAAGACGGACTTGATGCCGCGCATCAGGGCCATTTGCGTTTCGCCCAGGCTTTCCCTGAGAAATTCCCGCTTGGCATGTCCAATCCCATGCTCGCCCGATACTTCCCCGCCCAGATTGCGAGCCGCCTCATAAAGCCGGTCCATCACCTGCTCCAGCGCTTTTGCCCACGCCTGGTCCTCCATTGCATCCTTGCATACATAGATGTGCAGGTTTCCATCCCCCGCGTGCCCGAAGGAGCAGATGCGCACACCCACTTCCCTGCCGATCTGCCCGCTTTGACGCACAAAGTCCGCAATGCGTTCACGCGGTACCACCACATCACATTCATCCATCACGGTTGTGCTGTTCTTAATCGCTTCCAAAAAAGCCCCCCGCGCATTCCAGATGCTTTCCTTTCGCTCGTCCGTATCGGCCAGCAGCACATCCCTGGCGCCTATGCTCAGCGCAAGGTCCGTCAGCCGGTCCATCGCAGGCCTGAGCGCTTCCACGCTGGCACCGTCCAGACGTACCAGCAGATAGGCGTCCGCACTGGCATCAGGGAACTGTTTGCCCAGATAGGTTTCCGCGCAGGCGATGACCTCGCGCTCCATAAACTCTACGGCCGTCGGCTCGCATCCGCAGCCCAGCACCGCCGGTACCGCGCCGATGCAGGTATCCAGATCGTCAAAGGGAATCAGCAGGCTTATATTGGCCTTCGGCTCAGGAATCAGCTTTACGGTGAGCTTCGTCAGGATTCCAAGCGTTCCCTCGCTGCCCACCAGCAGATCAATCAGGCTGTATCCGCTGGAAGTTTTCACATTCTTTCCGCCCAAAGTGAGGATTTCCCCGCTGGATAAAACCACTTCCATTCCCAGCACGTAATCCCGCGTTACGCCATAGCGCACGGCACGCATACCGCCCGCATTGGTCATGGCGTTTCCGCCCATGGTGGCCGTCTTTTCTCCGGGATCGGGCGGATAGAACAGCCCCGTTCCCTCCAGCGCCTTGGGAAATTCCATCAGCAGCACGCCCGGTTCCACCGTGGCGGTCATATTCTTTTCATCCACTTCCAAAACCCGTTTCATGCGTTCGGTGGAAAGCACAATCCCGCCCCGGACCGCCACGCATCCCCCGCACAAACCCGTGCCCGCGCCGCGCGGGGTAACCGCTATCCCCTTTTGACAGCAGTAGCGAAGCACGGCGCTGATTTCATCCGTGTTCTGTGCCAGGAGCACGGCTTCGGGCGCATAGAGGCCATAGATGGTCATTTCATCATGTTCATAATCGCTTGAAACGTTCCCGCCGGAAAAGACGCGTCCGGGCAGGATGCTTTCAAAGAAAGCCAGGTCCTCCCCCGTCACTTTGGCAAACGTCTTCATGCTCGCGCCTCCTTCAGCTCATTGATCAGCACAGGGATGGTGTCATACAGATCGCCGACAATGGCAACATGAGCCGTTTCAAAAATCGGTGCTGTCCGGTCGGTGTTGATGGCCACAATGTGCTCCGAGGCGTTCATGCATGCCGTAAACTGGATAGCGCCGCTCACGCCGCAGGTGATGATGAGACGCGGGCGCACCGTGCGCCCCGAAAGGCCGATTTGCCGGTCATTCCCGGCCCATCCCTTCTCAACCAGGGGGCGCGTGACCGCCCAATCCCCACCCAGCAGTTCCGCCAGCTCCTGAACAAGCGAAAGGTCGCTTTCCTTGCGAAGGCCGCGTCCGCCCACCACCAATATCTCCGCATCGGAGATCGTTTTGCGCGGTGGAACGGGAAAGGCGCTCACAAGGTTTGCTCTGGATGCCTTCACGCCTGCCGGCAGCCTGCGCGCAAGCACATTTCCGGCGGCTGCGGCTTCCCGTATGGGCGCGTCCATCACTTTATAGCGAACGGTGGCGAACTGAGGGCGGGTGTTCGGCGTGACAATCTGGGCCATAATGTTTCCCCCGAACGCGGGGCGGATCTGCACCAGGTCCGTATTTTCCCTCAGTTCCAGCTTTGTGCAATCCGCCGTGAGCCCTGTATGAAAGCGGGTGGCAATTCTGGGGGCAAGGCTGCGTCCCAGCGCCGTTGCTCCCACCAGCACCACGCTTGGGCGGCAGCTGCGGATATAGTCCTCAACGCAGGCTGCATATGCGTCTGCCCGGAAGTAGCCCAGCGCAGGGTCGTCGTATACGGCAATTTCCGCAACGCCATAATGCCGAAGCTCCTCGGCGCATGCGCTTACGCCATTGCCCACCAGCACCGCCCTCACCTTGAAGCCCGGCACGGCCCTGGCCAGCGTGCGCGCCTTTCCGATCAGCTCCAGACTCACAGGATGCAGGCGGTTGCCGCTGAACTCGGCAAACACGAGGATATCGTTCCAGCCGCTTTTGTCCACGGAAACAGACTTGGTTTCCAGCCGCACGATGGCCTTTTGAGGACAGCTCTTGACGCAGATGCCGCATACCTTGCAGGCGGCATTGAGCTCGGGCCCCTGCTCCGTCATATCAATGGCGCCAAATGGACAATTGCTTTGACACAGGCCGCATCCTGTACATTTGCGCTGTAAAATGGCGATTTGTGCCACAGCTGTTTCCTCCTTCCAGTCAGATAAACTTCCACTTTTTCAGCTGTGTGTACAGCCTTTTAGGTGCCTGGGCATCCTCCCATATCTCATGCTCCACTTCGCTTTGGGGCGGAAAGATGCGTTCCACCTGCGTCGGGCTGCCGGTCAGCCCGTAATGATCGGGATCGGTATCCAAAAAACTGTCCAGTCCCTGAATATGTACCACACGCCGAGCCGTTTCGCGGGCTGTTTTGAGCGAAGGCAGGCGTGGCATGCAGATATCCTGCTCCACCGTTACAAGGCAAGGAAAAGGCATATGGACGGTTTCAATTACATCCTGTAAATGCTGCTCGGCGTCCACCCCGTCCCCCGCCGCTTCCAAGCGTCCAACCCATGCCGCGTGGGGAATGCCCAAATGCTCGGCAATCGCCGGTCCGACCTGAGCCGTATCCCCGTCGGTGGTCTGCCTGCCGCATAGGATAAGGTCAAAATCGCCCACGCTGCGAATGGCTTGAGAAAGCGTATAGCTGGTCGCCAACACATCCGCTCCGCCCAGCCGGCGGTCCGAAAACACATAGCCTTCGTCCGCGCCCATCATGTAGGCTTCCCGTACCACGGCCTGTGCCTGCGGCGGTCCCATGGTTCCCACCGTAATTTTGCCGCCGTGTTTTTCCTTGAGCCGCAGCGCCGTCTCCAGCGCATAGAGATCATAGGGGTTCATTTTGCTTGCCACACCGTCGCGCTTCAGCACCCCGGTCTTTTCGTCGACTTCCACCTTGTTGGTCGAAGGCACCTGTTTGATGCATACAAAAATGTTCATGCCTGTTTTCTCCCTTTTGTTGACGTCAGGGACGGGTCAAGGATAACCCCATCGTGAAGAAGCTGCCCGCGCAACTGCTGTGCATCCAGCTTTCCCGTGTGCGCAAGCAGAGCGGCCATTGTGCCGGCCGCCTGCCCAGTGGCCGCACAGGTCGGGATAACCCGGGTTACATCCCACGCATCTCCAGAGGCGCTGATACACCGTCCCGCCGCAAACAGATTGGATGTCGAGCCCATCAGGTGGCTCGTTCCTATGGTATATACAGGGGCCGGGCCGCGCCAGTCTCCCGTCATGGCGACGGCATCGTCCCGCCAGCAACCCAGATCGGCCTGCGTCAGCGTTTCCAGGCCGCAGAGGCGGCGGGTCATGCGCATCAGTGGAAGCGCCGGAATCAGAAAAGGAGCCGTGCCCTCCTGCCCGGAGGCGTGGGCGTGGATCATGTCGTGCATATCCTCAACATAGGCGCTCACCTCTGACCCACTGAGCCGGTAAAACCGGCTTCCCGGTGGACAGGGGCCCTTCAGCGGATCGGTGAGGGGGTGCAGATGCGGGCTTTCCCCCTCGCGCATGGAAAAGTACCAGCCGCTTCTCCGGTTTTCCAAATAGGATTCCGTTCGCTCTCCCGCCAGGAAACACAGGTCGGCATCGCCTGTCGCATCCACGAATGCCTGCGCGGCAATCGCCAGCCGTCCGCTCTTGTTTTCCACGATGACATGGCTGAGCTTTCCTTCCCTGCTTTGCGCTGCGCACAGCCGTGTATCGTACCATATGGAAACGCCGGCCTCTCTGAGCAGTCTTTCCAGCGTCAGCATCATGGGCGCCGCATCATAATCCACGCGGAACCGTGTCTGTGCCCGCTCTGCTTCGCCGGCGGGTCCGTTCCAGCAGGGCGGCACGTACCCGCGCGGCCCTGCCGTAGGGCTGCCGCCCTCGACACTTTTTCTCAACAGTTCCTCGCCGATTCCGCCGATTACCTGATGTCCATAGCCGTCGCACAGCGGAAGGTACATCACAATCAGCCCAAGCGTAGCCAAACCGCCCAAGGCGCATTCTTTTTCCAAAAGCAGCGTTTGCGCGCCTGTGCGCGCGGCGGCAAGAGCCGCGGCCACACCCGCGATTCCGCCGCCTGCCACGGCCACATCCACCGTCGCGGCTATATGCACCTCACGACCAGGCTCCAGAAGAACCGCCATGCCCAACCTCCTTCAAGCGCTGAAAACCGGCGCGAAGAGAATCAGCCTTCCGCGCCGGAAAAAAGGATTAGATACGCTCGCTAAGCAGCACAAAGAGATCCCTGTAGGTATACCCTTCCGGAACGGTTGCCTGCAACGCCTCGGTTGACTGCGGGCAGGCGGCAACCAGCACCCTGGCAGGTGTACGTTTGACATCGTTCCAGCGGCCCGCGGCAACCTTGTCCCGCAATTCAGGCAGGCATTGCCCCATCACGGCGCTGCCGCAGCATTTTGCCAGCCGGCGGTTTTGCCACATTTCGTGAATCTCGCATCCCATGGCCGTCAGTATATCGCGTGCAGGCTGATGCTCGTCAAGGTCACGCGCCAGCCGGCTTCCATCATGATAGCTGACGGACATCTCCTCGCGCCGCGGCGACAGCCGCCCCGACTTGATCAGGTCGTCCACAAAGGCCGTCGCCGTCCATATCTCAGGCAGCTCAATTCCCCAATCCTGGTATTCGTGGCGCATCATCGCCGCGTCGTAGCTGTCCAGAACCACCAGGCGTTTCGCACCGGTGGCGCGGATCGCCTCACCCGCCTTGCGCGCCTGCGTA
>UQEF01000121.1 GCA_900540045.1 uncultured Eubacteriales bacterium
TGGGGCGCTGCCCCAAACCCCGGCAGGGGGATGATCCCCCTGCACCCCGCACTTTCTCTCAGCCTTCCTCCCCCGTACTCTCCGCCGCAGGCTCCACCGCCGTCACCACGTCGTCCATCAGCGCCATCACCAGCGGCAGGCCCTTATCCTGCTTACCCTGCAAGGGCGCCTCCTGCGCCGCGAGCACCGTCGGCGGGCTCATGCGCTGCTCCACGCGCACCTGTGCGCCCGCGCCGTCGCCGGCAAGGAGCGCCGCGCCCGCCACGCACGTCCCGTTGGAGCCGCTCTTGTTGAAATAGAAGGCCTTCACGCCCTTGCCGCCGCGCGCCTGCGGCTCAAAGTCCATGTACAGCACGCGCTTGGCAAATCCGCGTTCCGTCATCAAAAGCACCTGATCCGCGGCCTGCGGCTGGCCGCACCAGAGCACCGCGTCGCCGGGTTCGAGGGTCATGCCCTTCACCCCGCCCGCCGTGCGGCCCTGCGCGGGCACGCCGTCGGCATGGAAGCGCACGCTCATGCCGCTGCGGCTGATGATGAGCACATCCGCCGCCGCGTCCAGCGGCACAACGCCCATCACCGCGTCGCCCTCGCGCAGCGTCAGCGCCGCGAACTTCGCGCGCCGCACGTCGTACTCCGCCGCCGCCGTGCGCTTGACCTGCCCCTTTCGCGTCACGAACAGCAGGTCCGGCGCGGAGGCCAGCTCCGAGGGCTTCATGCACAGGATGTTCACCGGGGTTTCGTTCTCCTCAAGGCCGGCCAGAACGCCGCTCAGCAGCGCGCCGCGGTCCTTGGGCTTCATCTCCGGCAGGGCCGCCACGCTCAGCGGGTAGCAGTTGCCCCGATCGGTGAAGAAGTAGAGCGTGTGGTCGGTCTGCGTGTCGAAGCGGTAGAGCGGCGCATCCTCCGCGCCCTCCTCCGCCGCCTGCCGCCGCGCCCGCGGCGGATACACGCGCCGAAGCAGCCCCGCGCGCGAATACGTCACCAGCGCGTCCTCGGCGATGATCTCCTCCTTCGCGGCGGCCTCCACCACCTCGCCCGCGCGCACGATCTCGGTGCGGCGCTCGTCGCCGTAGCGCTCGGCCACGGCGCGCAGCTCCTTCTTGATCACGTTCATCAGCTTCTTTTCGCTGGCGAGGATGGCCTCCAGCTCCGCGATGCGCTTCTTGAGCTCCTCGTACTCCTTGCGCAGCGCCAGAATTTCGAGGTTGGTCAGCCGCTGCAGCCGCATGTCCAGAATCGCCTGCGCCTGCGCGTCCGACAGCGCGAACCGCTCCATCAGCGCGGCCTTGGCGGCCTTGGGGTTCTCGCTCTTTCGGATGAGGGCGATCACCTCGTCGAGGTTGTCCACCGCCACCATCAGGCCTTCGAGGATGTGGGCGCGGGCGAGCGCGCGGTCCAGCTCGTAGCGGGTGCGCGCGGTCACGACGTTTTTGCGGTGGCGGATGTAGTAGCCGATGGCGCGCCGGAGCGAGAGCTGGCGCGGCTTGCCGTCGGCGATGGCCACGAGGTTCACGCCGAAGGTGATCTGCAAATCGCTGTACTTGAGCAGGTAGGACAGCACCTTTTCCGCGTCGGTGTCCTTTTTCAGCTCGATCACCGCGCGCATGCCGGTGCGGTCGCTCTCGTCGCGGATATCGTAGATGCAGCCCAGCGCGGCCTTTTTCTCCTCGCTGAGCTTGAGGATCTTCTCCAGCATCGCCGCCTTGTTCACCTGATAGGGGATCTCGGTGATGACGATCAGCTTTCGCCCGGCGGGCCCGTCCTCGATGTGCGTGCGCGCGCGAAGCGTGAGCTTTCCGCGCCCCGTCTCGTAGGCGGCGCGCAGCTCCGGCGTGTCGATGAGCACGCCCCCGGTGGGAAAGTCCGGCCCCGGCACCAGCTTCATCAACTCGTCCAGCGAAATGTCCGGGTTGTCGATCTGCGCCGCCGTGGCCTCGATGATCTCGCGCAGGTTGTGCGGCGGGATGTTGGTCGCAAGGCCCACGGCGATGCCGCTCGCCCCGTTGACCAACAGGTTCGGGAAGCTCGCGGGCAGCATGTCCGGCTCCTTGAGGGTGTCGTCGAAGTTGAGCCGGAAGGGCACGGTGTCCTTGTCGATGTCGCGCAGCATCTCCACCGCCAGCGGGGTCATGCGCGCCTCGGTGTAGCGCATGGCGGCGGCGCCGTCGCCGTCCACGCTGCCGAAGTTGCCGTGGCCGTCCACCAGCGGCGCGCGCATGCTGAAATCCTGCGCCATGCGCACCAGCGCCTCGTAGACCGAGATGTCGCCGTGCGGGTGATATTTACCCAGACAGTCGCCCACGATGCGCGCGCACTTGCGGTGGGGCGTGTCGGGGCCGATGGCCAGCTCGTTCATGGTGAAGAGGATGCGCCGCTGCACGGGCTTGAGGCCGTCCTCCACGCGGGGGACGGCGCGCTCCATGATGACGTGCTCGGCGTAGGGGATCATGCTGTTGTGCATGACCTCCTCCATCGGCGATACGATGATGTTGTGGTCCACCCCGATGGGCGGACGGTCGTCCTGCCTGCGGCTCACCGGCTTTCCCTCCCTTCGCCCGCGCCGCCGCCGAGGGCCTCGAAGCGGTCCTCGCGGTTAAAGTTGGCGTGCTGGCTGATGTACTGCCTGCGCGGCTCCACCTTGTCCCCCATGAGGATGGTGACCAGCCGCTCGGCCTGCGCCGCGTCCTCGATGCTCACCCGCATCAGCTTTCGCTGTTCGGGGTCCATGGTGGTCTGCCACAGCTGCTCCGGGTTCATCTCGCCCAGGCCCTTGTAGCGCTGGAGGGTGTAGCCCTTGGTCTGCCCGCGCGTGAGCTTTCGAAGCTCCGCGTCGTCGTAGGCGTACTGCACCTTGTTGCCCCTTTGCACCTTGTAGAGCGGCGGCATGCCGATGTACACATGCCCCTCGGTGATGAGCTCCTTCATGTAGCGGTAGAAGAAGGTCAGCAGAATGGCGCGGATGTGCGCCCCGTCCTGATCGGCGTCCGAGAGGATGATGACCTTGTTGTACTTGAGCCCCGCCAGCGAGAAATTCTCGTCGATGTTCGTGCCCAGCGCCGTGATGATGGAGCGGAACTCCTCGTTGCCAAGCACCTGATCCAGGCGCTTTTTCTCGGCGTTGAGCGGCTTTCCGCGCAGCGGCAGAATCGCCTGAAACCGCCGGTCGCGCCCCTGCTTGGCGCTGCCGCCCGCGCTGTCGCCCTCCACGATGAACAATTCGTTCTGTTCCGGCTTTCGCCCCGTGCAGCTGGACAGCTTTCCCACCAGCGGCGCGGCCTCCAGCGCGCTCTTGGTGCGCGCCACGTCGCGGGCCTTGCGCGCGGCCTCGCGCACGCGCGCCGCCCGCACCGCCTTTTCGATGATCTGCTGGGCCAGCTCCTGATGCTTGAGGTCCTCGAAATACGCCGTCAGCTGCTGGGTCAGGATCGCCTCCACCAGCGGGCGCACCTCGGTGTTGCCAAGCTTGCCCTTGGTCTGGCCCTCAAACTGCGGGTTTTTCACCATCGCCAGCATCACGGCGGTCATGCCCTCGCGGAAGTCGTCGCCGCTCAAATTCGCGTCCTTGTCCTTGAGCGCGCCCAGCCTTCGCGCGAAGTCGTTCATCACCTTGGTGTAGGCGGCCTTGAAGCCCGTCTCGTGCGTGCCGCCCTCGGCGGTGGGGATGTTGTTGACGTAGGAAAACACGTTTTCGGTGTAGCTGTCGGTGTACTGAATCGCCACGCGGAAGATCACATCCTCCCGCTGCCCGGCCAGATAGATCGGCTCCTCGTGCAGGGGGGTCTTGTCGGCGTTCAGGTAGCGCACGTAATCGACCAGCCCGCCGTCAAAGCGGTATACCTCGCGCTCCGGGGCCTTCGCCTCCCCGTTTCCGTCGTCGACGGGCTCGCGCTCGTCAAGAAACGTGATCGTCAGCCCGCGGTTTAAGTACGCCAGCTCGCGCAGGCGGCGCGAGACGGTCTCGGCGTTGAACGTGACCGTCTCAAACACGCGGTCGTCCGGCAGAAACCGCACGCGCGATCCGCGCTCCTTGGTGTTGCCCACCAGCGTGAGCGGCCCGGTCGCGCGCCCGGCCACGACCTTCTTTTCCTTCTCGTCCCACGCGCTTTCAAAGCGGATGTGCCAGTGCTGAAAGTCGCGGCACACATCCACCTCGACCCAGCGGCTCAGGGCGTTTACCACGCTCGCGCCCACGCCGTGCAGGCCGCCGGAATAGGCGTAGTTCTCGCTGTTAAACTTGCCGCCCGCGTGCAGCTTGGTGTAGATCACCTCCACGCCGGATACCCCCATGGTCGGGTGGATATCGACGGGCATGCCCCGCCCGTTGTCCTGCACGGTCACCGACCCGTCGCGGCCCAGCGTCACGTCCACACGCGTGGCAAAGCCGGCCATGGCCTCGTCGATGGAATTGTCCACAATCTCCCACAGCATGTGGTGCAGCCCGCGCGACCCCGTGGAGCCGATGTACATGCCGGGCCGCATGCGCACGGCGTCCAGCCCTTCCAGCACCTGAATGTTTCGCGCGTCGTAATGGTTGGTCAATGCATTTCACCCCTTGGCGGATTGGCGCGCGCACGCAAAAAGGCATGCAACGCAACACTTTATTATAGCACGAAACCCCGTTTTTGCACAAGAAAAAGGAACTTGATTCCTCAGACCGTTGAAAAACCCATGGTTTTGGAAAGAGCCGCGTTTCTTGCGTCCTTCGGACGCTCGCAACGCTCACGAAAAATGCTGCGGCATAAGGCTTTGGGGCTCTGCCCCAAACCCCGGCAGGGGGATGATCCCCCTGCACCCCACACTTTGTCAGCAGTCTGAGGAACTTGATTCCTTTTACCCACACTTCCTGCCAGCAAGTTTTCAGAAAAGCTATTCCTTTTTGTGGGCTGATACAGTATAATGAAGGCAGCGACAAATCGGAAGTTGTAAAGGAGATATAAGATGTATATCAGAAAAGCAATAATAGATGATTTATCAAGAGTAGCTGAAATATATGTATTTAATAACAGGATGAATTTTTTCCCTATATTCAAAGATGAAAGTTTTTCTTTTGGGGAGTTGCAAGTTGTTTCATTAGTAAATAATTACTTCAAAAAAGATGAAATTATCAAAAATATATATGTATTTGATAATGGGCTTATAAAGGGTTTTATTCAAATGAACGGAACAGAAATTTGTAAATTATATGTAGATACATTTTTTCAAAGTCAGGGAATTGGCAATGAGCTAATTGAATTTGCAATTAAAGAACTCCATGCAAATAATTTATGGGCATTAGAAAAAAATATTAGAGCAATCTCTTTTTACCAAAGGCATGGTTTTCGTTTGACAGGTCAGAAAAAGTTTGAAGAAGATACCACAGAATATCTTGTTAAGTTAGGGCAATACCGCACAGAAAAGTAGGCGCGATACTGCCAGAAGTGATATAATAAG
>UQEF01000122.1 GCA_900540045.1 uncultured Eubacteriales bacterium
GCCGGGATGTGCGCCCGTCCGAATGGACGGGCGCATTTTGTTGCGGTGGCGTTGACAGAGAAGGTATACATGTGTACAATAGTTTCAAGGAAAAAATGAAGGAGGCGATCGGATGAACCGCGATCATGTGCCCCTGACGGAGGCGGAGTGGAAAATCATGCTGCTTTTATGGGAAAAGAGCCCCCGTACCATGATGGAACTGACCCGCGCGCTGGCGGAGGATACGGGGTGGAGCAAGCATACGGTGATTACCATGCTCAAGCGCATGGCGGTGAAGGGGACCGTGCGCATCTGCGAGGATGGCCCGGTGAAAACCTATTTTCCGGCTGTCGCCAAGGACCGTGTGGCGCGCGAGCAGACGCAGACGCTGCTCAGGCGGCTGTTTTCAGGGCGCGCCTCGCTGCTGGTGAACGATATGGTGGAACAGGGCGAAATCGACGAGGAGGAGCTGAGCGAGCTGCAAAAGATCCTGGATCGTGCGGAAAAACAGAAAAAAAACACGAAAGAGGAACCAAAAGCTTCCGCTTAAGCGTCTGTTATATATAGATATCGTTTGTTGCAAATAGGTTCTCTGAAGGGAGGCTATCCCCCCATGCGGAGCATGACTGTATTCAACTTCCTGCTGGAGGCCACCGTCATCGGCAGCGTGATCATTTTGCTGGTGATTGCCGTGCGTGCGCTTCTGCGCGACCGGCTGGGCAGCCGGGCGATCTATGCGGCCTGGCTGCTGGTGGCGCTGCGCCTGCTGCTGCCCCTTTCGCTGCCCAATCCTGTGATGGATGAATTTCGACCCGGTTTTTCCGTGGATGTGGCCGCCCGGCCCGTGGCGGACCAGGTGCGTCAGCGCGTGATCGACGCCAGTTACAGCGCCTCCACCCTGCTGGACGGCGTGGAGGGAGGCGCGCTGGAAGCCCTGGCGCAGCACACCAGCAGCGGAGTGGCCGGAAAGTGGATTCTGTTGGGGTGGCTGTGCGTGGCTCTGGCGCTGGGCGGCGGGATGGCGTGGCGCAACGCGCGGTTCCGCGCCAGGGTGCAACGCGACCGTGTGCGCGCGCTGGAGGGCGACGAGCAGACCATGCTGGAATCCCTGTGCCGCCGCTACCGGGTCAAGCCCGTGCCCGTATATTTTGTGGACCACCTGCCCTCCGCGTGCCTGATCGGGGTGGTGCGCCCCTTCATTGCCGTTCCGCTGGATACTTCGCCGGAGCACCTGTCGCTGGTGCTGGCACATGAGCTGTGTCACCGGCGCGCGCATGATCCCTTCTGGAGCATCGTGCGCAACTGCTGCGTGGCGCTGCACTGGTTCAATCCCCTGGTATGGCTGGGCGCGCGCCTCAGCCGCGTGGATGCCGAAATGGCCTGTGACGACCGGGTGACCGCCAAACTGCAGGACATCGACCGCCTGGCCTATGCCAACAGCATCGTCAGCGCGTCCGGACGGGGCGGTAACGCGGCCTGCGTGCATGCTACCGGTACCACCCTCACCGGAAGGCATCTGAGGCAGCGTGTGACCGCCGTCATTCGCTGCGTGCGGGGCAACCGCTGGGCGATCGCCCTGGGGTCGCTTGCGGCGGCGGCGGTGCTGCTGGTTTCGTTCGCCACCAGCGAAAGCGAGCCGTTGCCCACGGTGGCGAACGTGCCGGAGGTCACGTGGACGGCCTCCGCCGCTCCCCTGGAGGATGGGGATGCGGCCATCGCGTGCGCCAAGCGCTTTTTTGAAAGCGCCTTCATTCACGAAAACACTGATGAATACGCCTTTACCGCCGCTCTGGTGGATGGGAACTGGCGCGTGGAGGCGCGTCTCTCGCTGGATTCGCTGCCCATTGTGATGCGCTTCTCCCAGGAGGGATATGTGCTGGAATACGACGGCACCCGCGCCCTGAACGGCCTGTCCTTTACGGATACGTCCTACACGCATCGCACCCTGACCGACAGCGTGGATCAATACATCCAGGCGTTTATGAGCGCGCTGGTGCCGGGGGCTGAATGGGCGAGCGCCGGGGCGACCGCGGATGTCCGGGCAGGGGAGGTGCGCCTGGTGGACGTGGCCATGCGGGATGAGGAGGGCAGGCCGGCCTATCAGCTGACCCTGCAGGTGGAGCCCACGGCCCGCGTGCTGTACTATCTGGCCGAGACGGCAGGCTGAAACGGACTGCACGTGCCGGGCCTCATGGCATAAAACAGAAAAACAGAGACGAACCCGCGCCTCGCGTGCGGGTTCGTCTCTGTTCTTTGACCCCAATCAGGCCTGACGGTGAGCGGCGAAGCACTCGCTGCAGTAGATGGGGCGGTCGCTCTTGGGAATGAAGGGGACGGTCGTGGGCTTGCCACAGGCAGCGCAGGTCGTCTCATACATCTCACGAGGAGCGGAAGCGCGGTTCGCCTTGCGGGCCGCACGGCATTCCTTGCAGCGGGTGGGCTCGTTCTGGAAGCCCTTCTCGGCGTAGAACTCCTGCTCGCCGGCGGTAAACACGAATTCAGCGCCGCAGTCGCGGCAAACCAGCGTCTTGTCTTGATACATGATAGGGTGTCCTCCGATCCAATGATGTTGTGCATCCGGCTGACCTGGTCTTTGCCCCCACACTCGCCGACGGGAAGGTCTGCTCATCGCTTCAGCGCCCTACTCGCCTTCTCTCGCCGCCTGGGCGGCGGTCGGTCTTACACCTAGAACGCGCCATGCTCACCGGAACTTTGTCCGGCTTACGTGGACCGCTTTGCCCGCGTCTGGCATCGGCTTGCAACCACAGACCCGGATGCAACGTCCACATTATAGCCCGTATTTTCCAAAAAAACAAGCGCCATTTGTGTGTGCGGAGGGGGAGAAACGACAATTACGCTTTAAAAAGTGTATCGATCGACAGTTTCTATTTACATCGGGCCGGCCGGTATGGTATGCTGTACAACGTAGTAAAATGGGAGAGAATCGGGATATGCGCCATAGGGAGGCGCATGCATGCACAGGAGGAAGTTTGCGCATGGAAGTGACGACGGTTTTTTCATTGCTGGGCGGCCTGGGATTGTTTCTGTTTGGCATCAAGACGATGGGCGATGGTCTGGAACAGGCGGCCGGCAGCAAGATGAAACGCCTGCTGGAGGCGCTGACCCGCAACAAGCTGACGGCCGTGCTGGTGGGCCTGCTGGTCACGGCGGTGATTCAGTCCTCCAGCGCCACCACGGTGATGGTGGTGGGTTTTGTCAACGCGGGACTGCTGTCCCTGAGCAAGGCCATCGGGGTCATCATGGGCGCCAATATCGGCACCACCGTGACCTCCCTGATGCTGTCGGTCAAACTGAATTTTGGCGTCCTGTTTACCGCCGTAGGCGCGATCTGCCAATTGGCGGGCAACCGGTCCAGCTTCAAGCTGTTTGGACAGATCATGATGGGGCTGGGCATTTTGTTTGTGGGCATGGACGCCATGACCGCGGCCATGGAACCCCTGCAGGAGTGGCAGGGCTTCCGCGACATGATGGAATGGGCCAGGAACCCATTTGTGGGCGTGCTGGTGGGCGCGGGCGTAACGGCGCTTCTGCAGAGCAGCTCGGCCAGCGTGGGCATCTTGCAGGCACTGGCGGCCACAGGCGCGATCAGCCTGCAGGCGTCGCTGTTTATCCTCTTCGGCCAGAACATCGGAACCTGCGTGACCGCGCTGCTGGCCAGCGTGGGCGCCAACCGCACGGCCAAGCGCGCCGCGGTGGTGCATCTGCTCTTTAACATCATTGGCGCGGCCCTGTTCATCATCATCGCGCTGGCGCTGCCCCTGGCTTCGTGGATCGAGATGCTGGCGGGGGCCAACCTGCGGTTGCAGATCGCCTTTGCGCATATCATCTTCAACGTGGTGACCACGCTGCTCTTGCTGCCGCTCAGCGGCCTTTTGGAAAAACTGGCGTACCTGGTGGTACGCGGAGAGGACAAGCAGGAGGAGCCCATGCGGCTGGAATACTTCGACACGCGCCTGTTTTCCACGCCGCCGGTGGCCGTGCAGCAGCTGTTTCGCGAGGTGCAGCGCATGGCGGATATCGTCACCGCCAACTACCGCTTTGCCATGCAGTATTACTTTGCGCCCAGGGATCTGTCCGTGGACGAGTTTGACAACAACGAGCAGGTGATCGACTACCTCAACGCCGAAATCACCCAGAACCTGATTGAGCTCAAGGGCCTGAACCTGCGCAGCGAAGATATCCGGCTGGTAGGTTCGCTGTTTCATGTGGTCAACGATCTGGAGCGCATCGGCGACCACAGCATGAACATCGTGGAAATCGGTTCGGCGCGCAAAAAGGAGAAGCTGCGCTTTTCCGGCAAGGCGGAGCGCGAGATCGAGGAGCTCAGCGGCATCGTGACCAGCATGCTGGACAAGAGCATCCACATCGTCAGGCAGCAGATCACCGATGTGGAGATCATCGGCGAGGTGATCGAGCTGGAAAGCCAGGTGGACAAGCTGTGCGAAACGCTGGCGGATCACCATGTCGAGCGCGTCAAAAATAAAAAGTGCACGCCGAGAAACGGCATGCTTTATCTGGATATGCTCAACAACCTGGAACGTATCGCGGACCATGCGGACAATCTGGCCTCATCGGTGGAACCGGACCACCACGACAACCGCCTTCTTTGGTAGGCGCAGGTCAACCTTCGCGCACCAGCCCGCCTTCCACGCGGTAGCGCCGGTCCGCGCGGGCGGCCACGAAGGGGTCGTGCGTGATGAGCACCACCGTGTGCCCGCTCAGGTGCAGCTGATCAAACAGGTCCAGAAGCTCATTGCGGCTGTCCACATCCAGCGCGCCGGTGGGCTCGTCGCACAGAAGCAGCCGGGGCGAATAACACAGCGCCCGCGCCACGGCCACCCGCTGCTGCTGGCCGCCGCTGAGCTCGCAGGGACGGCTCTGCCCGCGTCCGGCCAGACCCACGCGCGCCAGCGCCTCGGCGGCACGGCGCGCGCGCTCGCTTTTGCCTGGTCTTATAGTAATTCTGGCTTCTCTTTTCCTTATGAGCTAACTGCCTTTGTAATTTTACCAGCTTCTTCTCATATTTTCTGATCGTCTTTGGATTTTCGTATTTCTTCCCATCAGAAGTAATACACAGTTCCCTGATCCCTAGATCCAATCCTGTATTATAATCGGTATGCTGCAGTTCTTCATGCTCCGTTTCCACCAGCAATGATACATAATACTTTCCACCCGGCGTCTGCGATACGGTTGCAGACTTTATCTTCCCTCTGAATTTCCTATGCAGTTTTGCTTTTACATGCTTTAATTTGGGCAATTTTATTTTATTTCCATCAAAATCTACCGTTATATTGCCATTCGTAAAATTCGTTGTGTATGATCTACGGCTGGCATGCCTGCTCTTGAATTTCGGGTTTCCGGGCGTGAAAATCGGATAGGCGATACTTTATACCTTTATCCCCGAAAATG
>UQEF01000123.1 GCA_900540045.1 uncultured Eubacteriales bacterium
GGTGGTATGATACAGAAGGGAAACAGATAGACACTGTTGTAATAATGAACCTCGCCCAGCGGGAAGGCCGGGCTGGTCTCGCTGTAGACATAGACCTCGCTGCCGCTGGCGGTGGTGTTGGTGCTGGCGTTGCAGTGCAGGCTGATGAAATAATCGGCGGGCCAGCTGTTGGCCGCGTTAAGCCGGGCGGCCAGAGAGGTGGCGTTGGAGGTTCCCAGCTGCTCGTCCGGCGAATTTCTTGACAGCCGGACTTCGAAATTGGGGTTAGCCCGCAGCAAATCGGCCAGCCGCACCCCTACCTCGTAGGTCACATCCTGCTCCCGCACACCGTTGGCCTCCGCCCCGGCGTTGGGATTCGTAGGGTTGTGTCCCTGATCGATAAAGATTTTAATCATGGGCGGAATCCTGCCTTTCTCAAAATGGAGTTCCTTCCACTATATGACGGGACGGCCGCCCCCGTTCCGCCGGTTTGACATTTCACGCGGACAATTACGCCGCCTATCTGGTCAAATCCAAGACGTTGGAGCGGATTTCTGAAAAGGATCAGCGAATGTGGCGGTGGAGCCCATCAAAAGCGGCTACGTCAAGCCATAAAAGAAGGGTGCAAAACGCTTCGTTTTGCACCCTCTTTGCTGCTTTTTGGCACCTTTTTTGATATACAGAACGCGGCGGGGAACCATGCTCCCGCCGCGTTGCTGTCGTCTTATATGCTGTCCACGATGGCCCGCGCCTCGGCGGCCAGGCGGCGGATGGCGTCGAAGTCTCCGGCGTCCAGCGCCGCTTCCGGCACGATCCAGCTGCCGCCGCAGCAGACGATGTTCTTCTGCCGCAGGTAATCCCCCACGTTGGCCGGGCTGATGCCGCCGGTGCCCCGGCACATGCTTTGTCACCAGACTCACCACCGGCACAATCACCAGCCCCGCGATCATCGCCGCGGCCCCACTCATGGGCGCGAGGCTCATATCCCCCGCAACCAGCGGCGGCAGCAGCGAAATCAGCGCCCCGCCGATCACCCCGGCCCACGCGCCGGCCTTCGTCACCCCGCGCCACACAAGCCCGTAGAGGAACGGCGCCAGAAACGCCCCCGCAATCGTGCCCCACGACAGCGACATCAGCGACACAATCGGCGTATCCTGCATCCAGAAGTTGATCGCCAGCGACAGCGCCACAAACGCCGCGCACAATACGCGCATCAGCAGCGTCGCGCCCCTGGGCCTGAGCTTTGCGACCGGCCCCACCAGGTCCAGCGTCACCACCGACGAGCTGGACAAAACCAGCGAGGTCAGCGTCGAGATGCTCGCCGAGAGCAGCAGCACCACAAACAGCCCCTGCACCGCGTCCGGGATGCCCACCACCGTGGGGTCGGTGAGCATGGCGGGCATGATGTCGTCCATGGACATCGCCCCGCTCGCGACCAGGTCGTACAGCGTACCCGCGCCGTCCGGCGCGGCGATCCTGGCCAGCACCACGCGGCCGAAGCTGCCCGCGAAATACGCGCCGCCCGCCACGATCAGCGCAAAGGCGGTGGAGATCACCGTCGCGCGCTTCACGCTTCCCTCGTCGCGGATGGCGAAGAACTTGTGGATCATCTGCGGCATGCCCAAAACGCCCATGGAGGTGAGCAGCACGTTGCTTAGCAGCCACGACCCCTTGCCCTGAGGCGGCAGGAGCGACCCCACGCCCTCGGCGGCGAGCGCCTCGACGCCCTCGCCCACGCCGCCCGCGGCCCGCACGATGTACACCACCACCGCCGCGATGCCCGCCAGCATGATGAATCCCTGAATGAAGTCCGTCACCGCCGTGGCGCGGTATCCGCCCGCGAAGAGGTACACGGCGGACAGCAGCGCGATGGCCGTCACGCACCAGGCGTAGTCAAACCCGAACGCGCGCTGGAACATGCCGCCCAGCCCCTTGTACACGCTGGCCGAATACGGCAGGAGAAACACGAAGATAATCAGGCTCGCCAAAAGCCGCAGCCCCCGGCTGCGGTAGCGCTTTTCAAAGAAGCCGGGAATCGTGGCCGTGCCCAGCTTTTCGCCCATACGGCGGGTGGGGCGGGCCAGCAGCTTCCAGGCCAGCAGGCTTCCCACCAGCGCGTTGCCGATGCCGCACCATACGGCGGACAGCCCGCCCGTCCACCCGGTCGATCCCGCGTAGCCCACGATGATGACCGCGCTGAAATAACTGGCCCCGTAGCTCAGCGCGCTCAGCCACGGGCCCACGTTGCGCCCGCCCAGCAGAAATTCGTTCAGCGACAGCTTCTTTCGCGCCGTCAGCACGATCACCGCCACCATCATCAGGGCATAGAGCGCCAATACACCAATTTTCATCATTGTGAATCCATCCTTCCATCCTACAAAGACTGCAAACCCTGCTGCGGCGCCTTCCAATCCTCCCCGGAACGCCGGGAACTTCTGCCGCACTGCTTGTTATGATACAGGATTCCGCCCGGCCTGACAAGGGGGGCGGCTGTATTTTGGGTGTTTTTCGGGAAGAATTGCGCCATCGGGGAAAACCCTTGACAAATCCGCCCTGCGAGGGTACAATATCCTCTGCCCGCAGCGCGGCGTACCGGGTCCCTCCGGCCTTTCCGTTTGCCGCACGGCGGGAGCTGTCGCGCGCCCGTAGCTCAGCTGGATAGAGCGTCAGACTCCGACTCTGAAGGCCATGCGTTCGAACCGCACCGGGCGTACCACCAAAACCCGCAAAGCCTTGCGCTTTGCGGGTTTTAGCATGCAGCCGGGTGCGCGGGCCTATTTTTGCCGGATGCTTTGGCTACGTGCGCAAACGCCCCGCCGCCCGGAGCCGGGCGATACGCATGCCCTTTGAAGGGGGCGGCCCGCCGGACCGCCCGAAAGGGGTTGCCAGGCTGCCCCGGAAGCCCGCACATCGAAAAAGCCCTGTGAGGCATGCCTCACAGGGTTTGTGGTAGCGGCGACTGGATTCGAACCAGTGACACTCCGGGTATGAACCGAATGCTCTAGCCAACTGAGCTACGCCGCCATACTGGTTGCGGGGGAGGGACTTGAACCCTCGACCTTCGGGTTATGAGCCCGACGAGCTACCAAACTGCTCCACCCCGCGTCACTTGCCGCTCAAGCGGCGTTTATTATCATAGCATAGGCCCGTCACTTTGTCAATCGTTTTTTGGAAAAGACGCGCAATTTTTTTGAAGCGGCAGGCAGGCCGCGCGCAGCCTCATTTCCCCGTTGCAAACCCCGGCCGTCTGTGGTAAAATACCCCCGTTCCCGGCCCCGCGCCGGAAACGCGCGAGAACCGCGCGCCCCCCTGTCCCGTGCCAAGAGAGCCGCCTCCCCGGCTGCGAGGGCGGTCACGGACCCCGGCGCGCCCCCGTCTCTGCGCTCCCTCGGCCAATCCCCGACGGCCCGCCCCCGATATCCGGCGCAAACAAAGGTGAAAACGCATTTTCGCGTTCAGATCGTCCCCTTCCGGGGAGGTTCGGAGGGCCCGCAGGCCCTCCGAGCTGCAATCGTATCGCCCGGCTTTGCTGGGCGGGCGGGGAGTTTGCGCCCAAGGCGCAAACATTCCTTACGCCGTCCGCCGCCCGGCGAGCCGGCGGCGAAGTAGGCGGACGGCGCAACTCCCCGTCGGAAAAGATCGGCGCCAGCCGAGCTTTTCCGACACGCTGAAAGCGTTTTAAGCCGGGTGGTACCGCGAAGGCTCCCTTCGTCCCAGCGCATGGCTCAGGCCATGGCCGGGAGCATGGGAACCTGTTTTTTGTATCCGCACAAAGAAAGGAATGGCGCATCATGGCAAAGGACACCGAAAAGAAGCAGGGCTTCGTGGAGCACATCACCCCGCGCGACGTGGATTTCTCCCAATGGTATACCGACGTGATTCTAAAGAGCGAGCTGGTCGACTACGCGCCGGTTCGCGGCTGCATGGTCATCCGCCCCTACGGCTTCGCCATCTGGGAGCGCATCAAGGAGCAGCTCGACCGCCGCTTCAAGGAAAGCGGCCACGAGAACGTCTACATGCCCATGCTCATCCCCGAAAGCCTGCTGCTCAAGGAGGCCGAGCACGTGGAGGGCTTCGCGCCGGAGGTGGCGTGGGTGACCCAGGGCGGCAGCGAGAAGCTGCAGGAGCGCCTGGCCGTGCGCCCCACGAGCGAGACGATCTTCTGCGCCATGTATTCCAAGTGGGTGGGCAGCTGGCGCGACCTGCCCATGAAGTACAACCAGTGGTGCAGCGTGATGCGCTGGGAAAAGAGCACGCGCCCGTTCCTTCGCACCAGCGAATTCCTCTGGCAGGAGGGCCACACCATCCACGCCACCGCCGAGGAGGCGCAGGAGGAGACCATGCGCATGCTCGACATCTACCGCGAGGTGGCCGAGGATGAGCTGGCCATGCCCGTGCTCGTGGGCCGCAAGAGCGACAAGGAGAAGTTCGCCGGCGCGCGCGCGACCTACAGCATGGAGGCCATGATGCAGGACGGCAAGGCCCTGCAGGCCGGCACCAGCCACAACTTCGGCACCAACTTCGCCGAGGCCTACAATATCCAGTACCTCAGCAAGGAGGGCAAGCTCACCTACGTCCATGAGACCAGCTGGGGCGTGTCCACCCGCCTCATCGGGGCCATCATCATGACCCACGGCGACGAGCGCGGCCTCAAGCTCCCCCCGCACATCGCGCCCATTCAGGCCGTCATCGTGCCCGTGGCCGCGCACAAGGGCGGCGTGATGGAGAAGTGCGCCGAGATCTACGACCAGCTCAGGGCCGCCGGCATCCGCGTCAAGCTCGATGACCGCGACACCCTCTCCCCCGGCTTCAAGTTCAACGACTGGGAGCTCAAGGGCGTGCCCGTGCGCGTGGAGATCGGCCCGCGCGACGTGGAAAACGGCCAGTGCGTCGTGTTCCGCCGCGATACCTACGAAAAGCAGACCGTCGCCCTCGCGGAGCTGCCCGCCATGCTCCCCGGCCTTCTGGAGGATATCCAGCACAATATGTACGCCCTGGCCGACGCCTTCCGTCAGACCCGCATCACCGACGTGCACAACATGGAGGAGCTCACCCGCGCCGTGGACGGCGGCTTCGCCCGCGCCATGTGGTGCGGCGACCGCGCCTGCGAGGACAAGATCAAGGAGCTGACCGCCGCCTCCAGCCGCAACATGCCCTTCGACCAGACCCCCATCGGGGATACCTGCGTGTGCTGCGGCAAGAAGGCCGACAAGCTCATCTACTTCGCCCGTGCGTACTGATCCGCGCCCGAAGGGAGGGGCGCGCCCGGCGGACACCCCGGCCCCGCGCCCCGCGGGCAGCCCGGTCCCGGCAAACGCCGTATCCCCGGCTGGCGGCACCGCCTACGCAAACGCCGCGCCCCCGGCGGTCTTGAGTTGAAATATCCTTGCCGGAA
>UQEF01000124.1 GCA_900540045.1 uncultured Eubacteriales bacterium
GCCGCCGCGCGCCGCGTTGGCCAGGGAGCCCAGCGAGGGCATGGGCGCCTGCACGCCCAGGCCGATGAAGCTCAAAAAGCTCTCGGTAAAGATGGCCGACGGGATCTGTAATGCAACGGATATGAAGATGACGCTGATGCAGTTGGGTAAAATATGCTTGCGGATGATGCGGCCGGGCTTGGCGCCCAGGGCCCGGGCCGCCAGGACATATTCGTTGGTCTTGATGGAGAGAATCTGGCCGCGGACCAGACGCGCCATGCTCACCCAGTACAGAAGGCCGAACACCACAAACAGGCTGAGCATGTTGGTGCCCACCTGCGCCAGAATCGTGCCCTTGAGGGCGTTACCCAGCACCTGGTTGAGCACCACGGAGAGCAGGATCACCATCAGGGTATCCGGCAGGGAGTAGATGATGTCCACGATGCGCATCATGATCAGGTCCACCTTGCCGCCGCAGTAGCCGGAGATGGAGCCGTACAGCAGGCCGATCACCAGCACGATCAGGCTGGCGAACAGGCCCACCAGCAGCGACACGCGCGCGCCGTACACCACGCGGATAAAGTAGTCGCGGCACAATTCATCGGTCCCGAAGATGTGCGGGAAGATCTCCTGCCCCTCTTCGATGGCCTTGAGCTCGTTTTCCGAATACTCAAAGGGCGCGAGGTTCTTGGCCGTCTTGTCGCGCTTGCCGTTGACCTCGATCATCTGGGAATAGGAATAGGGATAGACCGAGGGCACCACCGCGATGATCACCAGCAGCACCGCCAGCACGATCAGGCTGGCCACGGCAAGCGGGTTTTTAAAGAGCTTGCGCATGCCGTCGCGGAAAAAGGTGGTGGATTCCCGCATGGTCTCATGCTGCTGCTTTTCCTCGTCCGTGGCAGGAGAAAACTTGTTCAGATCAATTTGCAGGCTCAAGAGGCTTTTCTTGGGCAGCTGGTCTTCTTTGAATTCACGCATTACCGCCATCCTCCTCAATCAAGCTTGATACGCGGGTCGACCGCCTTGTAGATCAGGTCGCTGAGAAGCGTGGCGACCACCATGAGCACCGCCAGGAAGATGGTGACGGCCATGATCATGGGGTAGTCCTGATTGTTGATGGAGCTGACGAACTTGGTGCCCAGCCCGCCCACGGTGAATACCGTTTCCACCACCATGCTGCCGGTGAGGATGTAGGCGGTCATGGGGCCCACGTAGGTGATGACGGGGATGAGCGCATTGCGCAGCGCGTGCTTGAAAATGACCAGCCACTCATGCACGCCCTTGGCGCGGGCGGTGCGGATGTAGTCCTGTCCCAGCACGTCGAGCATGCTGGATTTGGTCAGACGGGTGATATAGGCCATGGGATAGAGCGCCAGCGCGATCACCGGCAGCACGTAGTTGGGATTGCTGGGCGACCACACGCCCACCCATTGCAGCTGCAGGCAGAAGACCAGCAGCAGAATGGTGGCCAGAATGAAGCTGGGCACCGAAACAAACAGCGTGGTCACAAAGATGATCACGCGGTCCGGCCAGCGGCCGCGGCACAGGGCGGCGATCGACCCCAACACCAACCCGATGATCAGCGCCAGCAGGGCAGCCATGCCGCCCAGCGTGGCGGATACCGAGAACGATTCGGAGATCACGTCCGAAATCTCGCGTCCCGTCTTGAGCGAAATGCCGAAATCGCCGTGCGCCAGGTTGCCCAGGTAGATCAGGAACTGTTCCCCCACTGGCTTATCCAGATGGAAGCGCTGCATCAGCATGGCTTCCACCGCCGGGTCCTTGGCCTTTTCACTGGCAAACGGCCCGCCGGGGATGGCGTTCATGGCAAAAAAGGTGATGGCCGCGATGATGAATACGGTTAGGATTGCAAGCAATACACGCTTGACGATATATCTGAGCATCCCGATGAGTCCCTCCCGAAAGCGCGCCGCAAAGCCTTGCGCGCCGCAAAGTTCAGTTCGTTTCCGCGCGGGGCGAAAACCAAGCCGCACGGCCTGGACCGCGCGGCAGCATTGTACATGGGACGCTTTGAGGGCAGTATGCAAAAGTAGACTTTGAAATACCGGTTTTTTCCCGCCGGTACCCCATGCCGATTACCCTCCCAGCGTCCTGCCTCTCACCAGCCCTCGCCATCGAAAATCCGTACAGATCAACCCAAACGTCCCTTTCCGTTAAAAATACAACACACGTTATTACTATAGCACATCCCGATGCCAAAAGTCTACTTAAAAAAACACCTGTTTACATAAAGCAACAGGTGTATTGTGAAATAACCGGAAGGTTAATCCCATGCTTTTCAGGTCGAAATTCCGGGTCCTTCCTACTTTGTATTTTTTCTGTATTTTTTGTGAGCCGGATCAGCGCGCCGCGGATTTTTCCAGTTCAACCCAGCGTTTCCATTCCGCTTCATCCGCGCCCACGGTCACACGGCTGCCGTTTCGCACAATGGGGCTGACCAGCGCCATCGGGTCGTTCATCAGCTCGGCCAGAATCAGGCTGTCGGTGGACATGTGGGCCACGGGGCGCTCCAGGGCCTTTTTGCCGGAGCGGTCCACCAGGGCCTTTGCGCCGACCGCGGCGGCAAACACCTCCAGCTCCTTTTTGCCCAGGCGATGCTTTTTGAGGTCCATCAGCTGACAGGGGATGCGGCGCTCCTTGAAAAACCGCTCCGCCTTGAGCACGTCCGGGTTTCTGGAGGACACATAGATCTGAATGTTCACGCTTCCTTCCCCTTTCTCCTGCGCTCCCGGCGCACGTCGCCGCCCACGAAGCCCACGCGCAGGCAGGCGCCTTTGTCCAGAAGGCGCGAGGTCACGCGCTCGGTGTAGCGCTCCAGCAGCTCGTTCATGCTCAGGTTGGTGCTGAGAACGGTGTGCCGTCCGCTCATCTGCCGTTCGTTGAGCAGGTTGAACAGCTGCGTGACGGTCACGTTGTTCATCAGCGGCTCGGTGCCCAGGTCGTCGATGAGCAGCAGCTCCGCTTCCATCAAGGGCCTGAGCCTGGCCCCGTCATTGTCCATATAGGCCTGCCGCGCCGTTTCAAAGAAGCGGTACGCGCTGACGTAGGTGGGCAGGTACCCGCGCTCGGCCACGCGATGGGCGATGCACTGCATCAGAAACGTCTTGCCCAGCCCGCTCTTGCCCATCATAAGCAGGTCGCGCACCCGGGTATCCGGAAAGCTGTCGGCATAGCGCAGGCAGATATCGCGGTTGGCCTCCATGATGCGCCGCTGGGACATGCCCCGCTCGTCCGGTTCATCGGAAAAAACGGAGGCGTCATAGGTTTCAAAGGTGCCCGTCCCCGCGCCCAGGCCGCTTTGCTCCATCAGGCGGCGGTTGAGCTCCTGCCGCATGCAGTCGCACATGCGGCGGGAGGGGTCATACACGTACCCCTCGTCACGGCAGACGGCGCAGGTGTAGACGGGCTGCAAAAAATCGGGGGCCAGACCGCCCTGCACCAGCTTCTCCCGGATCTGCCGGTTCCACTCCGCCATGCGCGCGGGCAGGCCGGCGTTGGCCCCGGGGTCGCGGCGGGGGGCGGTCAGGCTGGAACGCACGCCCGCCATCACCTCGGCGTGGCGCTTGTCCAGCAGTTCCCGAAGGCCCGGACACCGCCCGCAGGCTTCTTCGCGCCGCTGCTCGAACAGGCGCAGGTTGTCCTCGCGCCGCCGGGCATATTCCTGCTCCAGCCGGGCCAAGATCTGCTCTCGCGTCATTTGCGGTTCAACTCCTCCAGCTGCTCCTCCGACAGGTCGCCGAACTCGTCGGGGTCGTAGGTCCGCTGCTCATATTGCTGCTCGATCACGCGCTTGGCGAGCGCGGCGGGACGGTCTGTCCCCTTCTGCGAGGACTGGAAGCGCTCGTGCTCGGCTCGCGCCGCCTCCACGGTGAGCACGCCCGACCGATGCCAGCCTTCCAGCAGCCGGTTCATGTAGGGCATGGGCTTGTCCACACCCCGCGCGAACTCCGCCGCCAGGTCCACCAGCGCCGCCGGCATGTTCCATTGCGTTTCCCAGGTCGTCAGCAGCTCCCGGTTGGCCTGCGTGCAGCCGCCGCGGTGGCCGCACAGGTCCATCAGGCCCCGGATGCGCCGGTTCAGCGCCCGCACCTGCTCAAGATGCGCCTCGATGGTCTCCGCCGTGGTCAGGCCCTTGGCGTTCCAAGCCTCCAGCAGCGCCGCCACATTGTCCAGCGAATGCGCCCTGCCGCTCGCAGCCACCTCACGGGCTGCCAGCAGGGCCGCCTCATGCCCACCCATGGCCGTCAGGCTGCGGTACAGCCGCCGCATGCCCTCGTCCACCACGGCGCGGCTGATGCCCAGCGCCTGAAGCAGCTCGCGGATGTGCGCGGTTTCCTCCTGCTCGGCCTCCAGCGTGCGCTCGACCGCCTTGCCGGTGGTGGCCTGCCCGCCGCTGCGGCTGCGGATGCCTTCCAATACCTTATCCAGATAGCCGAAGGTGGGCGAACCCTTGGTGGTCTCGCGGCAGGCGGCTTCGACGGCCCTGGGCTCAAAGCCCCACTGCTCCGTCCATTTCAGATACAGGTCCACCTCGTCCATGGAGGGGCTGCGGCGCATGCCCAGGCGGCTGAGCACCCGGCGCGCGCCCTTCATGGCCGCTTCGGACCGCTGGAACACCGCCTCGGCCTCCTCGATGGTGGAGATATGCTCCTGCGCCAGCTCCGCCGCCAGCTTCTGGGCGGCCTTGAAGCTGAAATTGATGCCCCGCGTGGCGATCATGTGCTGAATGAGCATGAGCACCACCTCAGCGGGCAATTTCAGCTGCTCCACCCATTCGTAGGCCAGCACAGTTTCGCCGCCGTGGAGCTTGCGCCGGTCGCCGAAGGCGGCGTATACCGCCTGGGCAAAGGCCTCGTAGGCCTCGTCGCGGGGGGCTTCCCGCCGCTTGAGCATGGCCTGCTGCACGCTGAGAAACCGGTAGACCGGCGGCGTGTCCTTCACCCGCTCCACCAGGCGGCAGCGCTCCCAGTAGCGCATGGCGCATTCCACCTCGTCGCGGGACAGCGCCAGCGACCGGGCCACATCGTCCAGCAGATCGCCCTCCTCCTGCACGCCGCCGTGCGCGCACATCAGCCCATAGAGATAGACCTTGACATGGCTGTCGGGCGCGGCGGGCATGTATTCGCAAAAAAAGGCGTTGGGCACCGCCGTGGCGTCCCAGAGCAGGCCGCCGCGCTCGGCTTCAAAGGTTGGCATGCTGATATTCCGGCTCCTTTCGACAAAGGTAGGTTCAGTATACCACATTTTTGTCCGGCAAGGAAGCGCGCAAAAACGGGCCGCCCGGCGGGATGCCGGGCGGCCCAGTCTGCTGACAAAGTGCGGGGTGCAGGGGGATCAT
>UQEF01000125.1 GCA_900540045.1 uncultured Eubacteriales bacterium
CCACGCGGGCGTGACCGAGAACGCGACCAACGAAATTTACCTCCGCCCCGAGACGGCGCAGGGCATCTTTGTGAATTTCCAGAACGTCATGCGCGCCACGCGCAGGAAGCTCCCCGCGGGCATCGCGCAGATCGGCAAATCCTTCCGCAACGAGATCACCCCCGGCAACTTCATCTTCCGCGTGCGCGAGTTCGAGCAGATGGAGCTGGAGTTCTTCTGCAAGCCCGGCGAGGACCTCGAATGGTTCAATTACTGGCGTTCCTTCTGCCGCGACTGGCTTTTGAGCCTCGGCCTCAAGGAGGAAAACCTGCGCCTGCGCGACCATGAGCCGGAGAAGCTGGCCTTCTATTCCAAGGCGACGACCGACTTTGAGTACCTCTTCCCCTTCGGCTGGGGCGAGCTCTGGGGCGTGGCCGACCGCACGGACTACGACCTCACCCGCCATCAGGAGCACTCCGGCAAGAGCATGGAGTACCTCGACCCCGTGACCAACGAAAAGTACGTGCCCTATTGCATCGAGCCGTCTTTGGGCGTGGACCGCATGCTCCTGGCCTTCCTCTGCGACGCCTGGGACGAGGAAACCCTTGAGGGCGGCGACGTGCGCACGGTCATGCACCTGCATCCGGCGCTGGCGCCCTACAAGTGCGCTGTGCTACCCCTGCAGAAAAACAAGCTCGGCGCCCTGGCCACCGAGATCTACGAGAAGCTCTCCAGGCACTTCATGGTCGATTACGACGAGACCGGCTCCATCGGCAAGCGCTACCGCCGTCAGGACGAGATCGGCACGCCCTTCTGCGTGACCGTCGATTTCGACACCGTCGAGGACGGCACCGTCACCGTGCGCGACCGCGACGCGATGACCCAGGTCCGCCTCAAGGTGGACGAGCTGCCTGCGTGGATCGGCGAAAAACTGGTTTTCTGACAACCGCATTTCCCATATGCCTGAGCCCGGCTCCCCCATGCGGAGGAAGCCGGGCTCAGGCTTTTCAAAACCCTTTCGGGGGCGGAAACCTCCGGGGAAAATCCGCATGGCCGGTGCCTTTCCCAACGCTCTGATCGGAAGAAGGCCTCCCCCGCCGCGCGGGACTTGCTGCCAGCTTCCAGCGGGCGGCCTGCCTCGCCGACATATGCGGTGGATTCGGAAGTCCTGCGCAGCCAGGTTTCCATGTTTCCCGCCGGGAACCCCCGTAGGCATGAGAGGGAAACGGCGCAAATCCGGTGAAAAAACCGAGGCCCCGCCATCTGGCGGGGCCTCTTTTGGGGTATGGATGTTTTAGCGGCCGAACTGGCAGTCGTTGTTGCCGGAATCGGTGGTCCACATCTCCAGGAAGTTGATGGGATCGTTGAAGTCGGCCAGCCAGCCATTGCGGGCGATGTCGTAGTTGCCGTTCTTACGGTCGTTGAGGAACACGTTCCAGTCGCAGGTGCGGATGGTCATGTTGATGCCGATCACGGCCAGATCCTGCTGGATGCACTCGGCGATGCCCACGTTGCCGGAGCCCTCGTTGGTGAGGTACTCGAAGCTGATGGGGGTGGAGGCGGAGAGCATGTTGTTGGCGTCGAACTCGAAGCCGGCGCTCTTGAGCAGCTCGATGGCGCCGTCCACATCGACCTCGGTGCTGAAGTAGCCGGTCTCCACGGGATAGGTGTAGGCGTCGTCATCCACGCGGAATTCACCGCCGTGGCCATCCGCCATGCCGGCGGGCACGAAGGTGTTCGCGGCCTTCTGGCCGGTCTGGCCGATGGTGTCGATGATGTACTGACGGTCCACCAGCATGGCAAAGGCGCGGCGCATGGCGTTGGCCTGCTCCACGGTCTTGCCGTCGAACAGCGGGCTCTTCACGTTGAAGCTGGCATAGTAGGTGCCCAGGTTGTCCACCACGTAGAACTCGGGATCGATGCCATTGAGGGACGCGATCTGATCGGTGGGCACGGTGTCGATGAAGTCCAGGTCGCCGGCCTGATAGGCGGCGTAGATGGCGGTGTCATCGGCGGAGAGCATGAACTCGATGCGCTCGATCTTCACGTTCTCAGCATTCCAGTAGTTGGGGTTCTTCTCGTACACCATGGACTCGTTGTGCTTCCACTCGGTCAGCACGTACGCGCCGGAGGAGATGAAGCCGGCCTCGGTAGCCCAAGCGTTGGGGTTGAGGATATTGCCGTCCTCATCCAGATAGCCCTCGGCGCCCTCGACCTCGGACTGCTTCACCGCGAAGAAGGTGGGGAAGGCGCACAGGTCCAGCATGTAGGCGCAGGGCGCAGCCATCTCAACGGTGAAGGTCTTGCCATCCTCGGAGGCGCTCACGGCCAGATCGTCCGGATAGCCCTTGATGCCGTTGAACATGTAGCTGTAGTCGGCGGCGGTGGCGGTAGAAGCGGCACGCTTCCAGCTCCACTCGAAGTCCTTGGCGGTCAGGTCGCTTCCGTCGGACCACTTCAGGCCGTCACGCAGGGTGAAGGTGTACACCAGGCCGTCGTCGCTCACGGTGTAGCCGGTAGCGAAGTCAGGCACCAGCTGGCCCTCAGCGTCGTAGGTGTACAGGCCGCCGAAGGAGTTGACCGCCAGAGAGGCGCCGTCCACCGTGCTGTTGAGCGCGGGGTCCAGCTTGTCCGGCTCGGAAGCCAGGTTCACGCGCAGGGTGGTGTCATCGCCCTTGTCGGCATACATGAAGAACTTGTAGCCGAAGAGGTTGCTGTAGATGTTGGTCACAGCGGAATCCTGCATGTACAGGTCGTTGTAGTAGTAGATCGGCAGGATGGCGCCGGTCTCCATCAGCATGTCCTCAGCCTCATGCATGAGGGCTTCGCGGGCGACCACGTCAGTGGTGGACTTGATCTCCGCGATCAGCTCATCGTAATGAGTCCAATCGGGTTCGGAGCCTTCATCCGCAAGCGCGGGGGCCATGCAGGCGACGAGCATCATCATCACCAGCAGGGCAGAAAGCAACTTTTTCATGTTTCTATGATCCTCCTGTTTTTATTTCCAAAGATGGCTTTCGCCGTCCTCAGAGTCAGTAATGGGGGTTCCAGCACGCGATGCTGTGGCCGGGTTCGGTTTCGGCCAGCGGCGGGCATTCCCTGGCGCACTTGTCCGTAGCGTAGCGGCAGCGAGTGCGGAACGGGCAGCCCGTGGGCATGTGCAGCGGGCTGGGCACGTCGCCCTCCAGCGGGATGCGGTGGCGGGTGCGGGCCGTGTCGGGATCGGGAATCGGAATGGCCGAAATCAGCGACTGGGTATAGGGATGCTGCGGACGGTCGATCACATCCTCGGATGTGCCCACCTCCACGATCCGGCCCAGATACATCACCGCGATGCGGTGGCTGATATGCTGTACCACCAGAAGGTCATGCGCGATGAACAGATAGGCGATGCCCAGCTTCTTTTGCAGGTCCTCAAAGGTGTTGATGATCTGCGCCTGAATGGACACGTCCAGAGCGCTGACGGGCTCATCGCAAATGATGAAGCGCGGGTTCACCGCGAGCGCACGGGCGATGCCGATGCGCTGGCGCTGGCCGCCGGAGAACTCGTGCGCGTAGCGGCGCGCGTGATCGCTGTTAAGGCCCACCAGCGTGAGCAGCTCGGCGATCTTTTCATCGCGCTCTTTCTTGTTCTTGTACAGATGGTGGATGTCCAGCGGCTCGCCCACGATGTCGGCCACGGTCATGCGCGGGTTGAGCGAGGAATACGGGTCCTGAAAAACGATCTGGATATCCTTGCGGTACTGGTCGATATTGGCCGGGGTCAGCGGCGTACCGTTGTAAATCACCTCGCCGGAGGTGGGCTTGTAAAGGTGCAGAATGGTGCGGCCCACGGTGGTCTTGCCGCAGCCGGATTCGCCCACCAGGCCCAGCGTCTCGCCCGGCCGGATGCCGAAGCTCACGCCGTCCACGGCCTTGAGGGGCGTGGTGCCGAACCAGCCGGTGCGCACGGGGAAATGTTGCTTGAGGTCGCGCACCTCCAGAATGTACTCGCTCATTGCGCCGCCCCCTCCTTCCTTGCTTCGTCGTAGACGCGCTTGACGTTCATCCAGCAGGCGGCCCGATGATTCTCATTGATGGGCAGCTCCTCGGGCAGGTCCGTCAGGCAGATCTTCATGGCGCAGTCGCAGCGGGAGGCGAAGGCGCAGCCCGCGGGCATGCTGGTCAGGTCCACCGGCGAACCCGCGATGGGAATCAGCCGCTGGTTGCGGGTATCCAGCTTGGGGATGGACCGCAGCAGACCCTTGGTGTATTCATGCTTCGGATTGTAGAAGATCTCATCCACGGTGCCGCGTTCGCAGATGCGGCCCGCGTACATCACGATGATCTCGTCGCACATGTCGGCGATCACGCCCAGGTCGTGCGTAATCATGATGATGGCCATGCCCAGCTTCTTTTGCAGGTCCTTCATCAGTTCCAGAATCTGCGCCTGAATGGTCACGTCCAGCGCGGTGGTGGGCTCGTCGGCAATCAGGATATCCGGCTCGCACGCCAGGGCCATGGCGATCATCACGCGCTGGCGCATGCCGCCGGACAGCTCGTGCGGATACTGCTTGAGGCGCTTCTCCGGCTCGTTCACGCCTACGAGCTTGAGCATCTCCACGGCGCGGGCGTTGGCCTGCTCATGGTTGCGGTTGGTGTGCAGCAAAATGGCCTCGCGCAGCTGGTTGCCGATGGTGTAGGTGGGGTTGAGGGAGGTCATCGGGTCCTGGAAGATGATGGAGACGCGCTTGCCGCGGAACTCGCTCATCTGCTTTTTGGAAAACTTCACGATGTCCTGACCGTCAAAGAGGATTTCGCCGCTCTTGATGCGGCCGGGCTCCACCAGAATGCGCATGATGGAATAGGCCGTCACGCTCTTGCCGCTGCCGGACTCGCCCACGATGCCCAGCACCCTGCCCTTGTCCAGGCTGAAGGAAATCCCGTTGACGGCGCGGACCTCGCCGGCGTCCACGTCAAACGAAGTACACAGGTTTTTTACCTGCAACAGCGGTGTGCTCATTCGTTCGTTACCTCCTCAGCTTGGGGTCGAAGGCGTCGCGCAGGCCGTCGCCCAGCAGGTTGAAGCTCAGCACGATCAGGCAGATGCTCAGCGCCGGGAAGAGCATCTTCCACGGATAGTTCTGCATGCCGCCGCGCGCCGCGTTGGCCAGGGAGCCCAGCGAGGGCATGGGCGCCTGCACG
>UQEF01000126.1 GCA_900540045.1 uncultured Eubacteriales bacterium
TTGAGGACTTCGGTGGCGGTGTTGATCTTCAGGCCGCCCATGGTGTGGTGGATGCCCGCCGTCACCTTGATGGCGTAGTAGGGAGCGGTGTTGAGGGGATTGGCGAAGCTGGTACGGCCGAACTCTTCATCGGTCTTGCTCTCGACGCAGGCGTTCCAGGCTTCCATGGTGGCGGTGAAGGTCTCGGCGTCCACGCCCATGGCCTCGGCCAGCGCGGCGTAGTCCTCGCCGCTCACGGTCAGGCCCTTGGTGATGTAGCCGGCGATCACGCTGGAGGCATCCACCATCGCCTGATCCACCACCAGCCAGCTGTAGCTGCCGGGCTGGGCGATCTCGGCGGCGGAAACCACGTCGCGGGTGCCCACCTCGTCGGTGAAGCGCTTGCCCTCGGCGTTGACCAGAATCGCGCCGTCGCCGCGCAGGCCCTCGGTAATCAGCGCAGCGGTGTCAAACTGCACGGTGGGGTGAATCTGAATCTGGTCCATATCGACGGTCGCCGCACCCACCGCCTGGGCCATGGCGATGCCCTGGCCCTGTGCACCGGCGGCATTGGTGGTCATAAAGCCTTTCAGCTCCGGTTTGTAGGAGGCGACCATCTCCAGGTTCGCCCCGAAGCCGCCGGTGGCCAACACGACTGCCTTGGCCTCTACGATCACGTTGGCGCCGTCCTTGGTCACGCCTTCCACGCCGGTCACATTGCCGTTTTCATCCTGGCGCAGGGCGGTGGCGGTGGTGTTGAAAAGGATCTCTATTCCGCGTTCCTCGCAGGCGCTTTCCAGCACGGGCACGATATAGCTGCCCACCGAGATGGTCTTGCCCTCGTCGTCCACCGGGCGGTGGATGCGCTTGACCGAGGCGCCGCCAAAGCTGGCCACGTCATGCAGCTGAGCGCCGATGGTGTCCAGCCAGTCGATGCCGGCGGCGCTGTTTTCGCAGAGGGTCTTGACCAGGTCAAAGTCATTGATCGCCTTGCCGCCGATCATGGTGTCCAGCTCCATGAGCTCCACGCTGTCGAAGTAGCCTTCGGGCTTCTCCTGATAGGCCTTCCACTGCTCGCTCACGGTCTGAGCCAGGGCCGTCACGGTTTCGTCGTCCGCATAGGTCTCGGCGGCGCTGGCCAGCGTCTTTTCCACGCCGGCTTCCTCTGCGAAGGTGTTCTCGTCCTGCCAGACGGTCTTGCCGGCGTTCATGCCGCCGGTGGCGCGCACGGAGTTGCCGCCCACCATCGCCTGGCTCTCCAGGATGACCACGCTCTTGCCCGCGTCGGCAGCGGTTATGGCGGCGGTCATGCCTGCGCCGCCCGCGCCCACGATGACCACGTCGCAGCTGCGGACCTGGTCTTCGACGGCGCCCTTGTCCACGGCCACGTTATAGGCCTCAGGGTCCACGCCCGCGGCGGTCAGGGCGGCCTTGACGGCCTCAAGGATCGCGTTGGAGGTGATGGTCGCGCCGGCCACCGTATCCACGGCGATGCTGCCGGATTCCGACATATCGGCGGGCATCAGTTCGATGGCCTTGGAGCCCACGCCCTCGGTCTCCCCCGCGCCCTCGGCGGTCACGGCGGTGATAGCCCCGTCGGTCAAAGTCACGGTCACGGTCACATCGCCGCCAAAGCCCTTGGCCGTGCCGGTAAAGTCGCCGCTGACTTCAGCAGGAGCGGCTTCGCCCAGTGCGGCGCCGGTCATCACCAACATAATGGCGGTCAGGATCGCAAGAAAGCGCTTTTTCATGATGGTCCTTCCTCCCTGGTAAAATTGATGATTTTTTAACCAGCGCGTAGTATAGCATGTTTCTCCCGGTGAATCAAGGGGAATTTATCCTATTTTTCACCTCACATCAGATTTGATATTGCACAGGAATTCACTTTTGGAAGAAAAAAGACAATTTTATAACAAGTTCTTTTCCCTTTCCTTCTTCTGCAACTTTTTCCATCCAGGAATTGCAATTCCCGCCTTAGCGTGCTAAACTAATGCACAGGCCTTTTTGAGGCCGTGCCATATTATAAGGAGATGATTCCTCTCCATGGTGGAAAAATGGAGCATCCCTTATCCCGCCTACACGGGTGAGGAGCCGCGCAATGTATATGTGTACCTGCCCGACGGAATGGACGGGCGGGAGCGGCTGCCCGTACTGTATATGTTTGACGGGCACAACGTGTTTTTTGACGAGGACGCCACCTACGGCACCTCCTGGGGCATGGGCGCCTACATGGACGAAACGAACACCCGCATGATGATCGTGGCCGTGGAATGCAACCACAGCCCGGATAACGGCCGGCTTTCGGAATACTCACCCTTTTCCTTTGAGGACCCGCATTTGGGCCATGTGACGGGCCGGGGGCAGGAGACGATGGACTGGTTCACTCAGGAGCTCAAACCCCTGATCGACCGGCGCTACCCCACAAAGCCCGGCCGCGCGCATACCTTCATCGCCGGCAGCTCCATGGGCGGGCTGATGAGCCTGTACGCGGTCCTGTGCTACAATCAGGTGTTTTCGCGCGCAGCGGCGCTGTCGCCCTCCCTGTGGGTGGCCCCCAAAAAGCTGACCCAGCTGATCGACGAGGCGGACATCCGGCCCGGCACGGTGGTCTACATGGATTACGGCGCGAAGGAGATGCGCTCGCGCCGGCATATGCGGCGCGCCTTTGCCACCGTGGGCGGGCGGCTGATCGAAAGGCGCGTGCTGCTGACCAGCCGCATCGTACCCCACGGAGAGCACAGCGAAGCGAGCTGGTCGCGCCAGATTCCCTTTTTCATCAACACGTTGCTCTACGAGCAGTCCTGAAAGGGGTGTCCCTCTAATGCAGACGGAGTATTACCGGGAGTACAGCCCTTCGCTGGGGCGCGACATGGAGATCAAGCGCTACGGCCATGCGGGGCGGCCGGTGCTGTTCATCCCCTGTCAGGACGGCCGCTTCTATGACTTTGAAAACTTCCACATGACCGACGCCTGGGCCCCCTGGATCGACTCCGGTCGCGCGATGGTCTTTTCCATCGACACCATCGACCGCGAAACCTGGTCCGACAAGGGCGGCGATCCCCACTGGCGCATCCGCCGCCATGAGCAGTGGATGGACTTCATCACCCGCGAGGCCGTCCCCTTCATCCGCGGCGAGGCCAACCGGCTCAACGGCTGGGAGGGATATCCCGGCATTATCGCCTTTGGGTGCAGCCTGGGCGCGCTGCACGCAGCCAACCTGTTTTTCCGCTTTCCGGACCTCTTTGACGGGCTGCTGGCCCTCAGCGGCATCTACACCGCCTCCTACGGCTTTGACGGCTACATGGACGAGGAGGTCTACCGCAACTCCCCTGTCGATTATCTGGCCGGAATGCCGGCGGATCATCCCTACATCCAGCGCTACAACCAGAACCGGGGCATTCTGTGCGTAGGCCAGGGCCCCTGGGAGATCCCGGAAACCACCCTGCGCCTGCGGGACATCTGCGCCCAGAAGGGCATTCATGTCTGGGTGGACGTATGGGGATATGACTGTGCGCACGATTGGGACTGGTGGTATAAACAGGTGGCGTACTTCGTACCCTTCCTGCTGGACTGATACCTGCTTGGCCGCATCAACGCACGAAAGGAGCCGGGTCTGAAATGAAAAATTTTGTCTTTCTCTCTCCCAATTTTCCAACCAACTACTGGCAGTTCTGCCGGGAGCTGAAAAACAACGGGCTCAACGTGCTGGGTATCGGCGATCAGCCCTATGACGAGCTTTCGCCCCAGCTCAAGGACAGCCTCAACGAGTATTACAAGGTATCCAGCCTGGAAAACTATGACGAGGTATACCGCGCGGTGGCCTTCTTCATCTTTCGCTACGGGCGCATTGATTGGCTGGAGAGCAACAACGAATACTGGCTGGAGCGCGACGCCCGCCTGCGCACGGATTTCCATATCGAAAGCGGCTTCCAGTCGCAGGATATGGAGCGCATCAAGTACAAATCCCGCATGAAGGAATACTACCAGAAGGCCGGCATCCCCGTGGCGCGTTACCACATCGTGGACGATTATGACGGTTGCCGGGCCTTCATTGAAACGGTGGGCTATCCCGTGGTGGTCAAGCCGGACAACGGCGTGGGTGCGGCCCATACCTTCAAACTGACGGACGAAGGCGGCCTCCACTGGTTTCTGGATACGCAGCGGGAGCCGGGTGTGCGCTATATCATGGAGGAGTTCATCCATGCCGAGGTCAACAGCTATGACGCCATCATCGATTCCCACGGCGAACCCATGTTTGAAACCGGCAACGTGACGCCCTTTTCCATTATGGACATCGTCAACGACAACGACAACTCCATCTACTACATCGTGCGCGACCTGGCCGACGACGTGCGCGCCGCTGGGCGCGCCACGGTCAAAAGCTTTGGGGTCAGGAGCCGCTTCATCCATTTTGAGTTTTTCCGTCTGACGCAGGACCAGCCCGGCATGGGCCAAAAGGGCGACGTGGTGGCGCTTGAGGTCAACATGCGCCCCTGCGGCGGCTTCTCACCCGACATGATGAACTACGCCAACAGCACCGACGTCTACAAGATCTGGGCGGACATGATCGCCTTCGACCGTTCCACCCTGCCTTCGGGCCAGCATTATTTCTGCGCCTTTGCCGGCCGGCGTGACGGCAAGCCTTTTGCGCTGAGCCATGACGAGATACTTCGGCGCTACAGCGCGCAGCTGCGCATGGTGGAGCGCATCCCCGACGCGCTCTCCGGCGCGATGGGCAACCAGATGTACGTGGCGGTCTTTCCCACACGGGAGGAGATGGACGCCTTTTACGCAGACGTACTGTGTGAATGCTGAACCGTTTTTTGCGGAACATGGCGCTTTTTGCCTGTCTCGGTTGCCAACCTGTGCCGGACAGGCGCGTTCGCCCGCCGTTTTCTCAATGAAACCGCTTTTCCGGCGCCATGCCCGGCTTTGGCCGGGCGCTATTTTTTTCCAGAATCCCGTCTGGCGCGACATGTCCCAAATCTTTCCGCCGCATAATCACCCCTCCAAATTCCATACTAGGGATGCAAAGACAAACGGCAAAGCAATGCGGCATAAGTGTTGCACCGCCGTCAAGGAGGATGGGAACATTGCGGGCAACGGGGATTGTGCGCAGAATTGACGAGCTTGGGCGCGTGGTCATTCCCAAGGAGATCAGACGGACGCTTCGGATTC
>UQEF01000127.1 GCA_900540045.1 uncultured Eubacteriales bacterium
CAAGGCTTCCGAATCCACCGCACATGTCGCTGGATTCGGAATACAGCTCGGAGGGCTGTGGCCCTCCGAACCTTTCAAAAGGGTTTTTTGTTTCCCATGCCGGTTTGTGAATCTTCTGTAAACCTTCCCGGCATCCGCCCGCAAGCCCTTGACAAGCCCATGCCGGAATGCTACCCTGTGACCAAAAGAACGGTTTTGGTCCCAGCGTTTTGTATTATTTTCCAGACCGCCGTTCGGAAAGGAAACGCCGTGAGTTATATCACCTTTGAGAATGTCACCAAGGAATACCACACCGGCGGCGAAACGGTGCTCGCCGCCAACAACGTCTGTTTTGAGATGGAAAAGGATGAACTGAGCGTGGTGCTGGGCCCCAGCGGCGCAGGCAAGACCACCATCCTCAACCTTCTGGGAGGCATGGACCGGGTGACCTCCGGGAAGATCACCGTGGACGGCAAGGAGATCACCAGCCTCTCCGGGCGCGAACTGACCGAGTACCGCCGGCTGGATGTGGGCTTTGTGTTCCAGTTTTACAACCTCATGCCCAACCTGACCGCCCTGGAAAACGTGGAGCTGGCCCGGCAGGTATGCCCCAGGGCGCTGGACCCGGTGGAAGTGCTCAAGCAGGTAGGCCTGGGCGAGCGGATGAACAACTTCCCGGCCCAGCTCTCCGGCGGCGAGCAGCAGCGCGTGTCCATCGCGCGTGCGCTGTGCAAAAACCCGGCGCTGCTCCTGTGCGACGAGCCCACCGGCGCGCTGGATTCCAAGACCGGTTTGCAGGTGCTGGCGCTGCTCAAGGACGTGAGCGAAAAATACCAGACCACCGTGGCCATCATCACGCATAACGCGGCCATTGCGCCGCTGGCCCGCCGGGTCATCCGCGTGCGCAACGGACAGATTGAAAGCGTGGAACTGAATGACCATCCGGCCTCGGTGGAGGAGATCGCATGGTAAAAAACGTGCTGCGCCGCAAGCTTGTGCGCGACATGTGGCACAACCGGATGCAGTTTCTGGCGGTGATTCTGCTCTGCGCGCTGGGCACGTGGGTGTTCAGCGGGCTGGATGCGGCCTGGCGCATGCTGGACCTGTCGGCCCAGACCTACTTTGACGAGCAGAATGTGGCGGATATATGGATCACCCTCTCCAGCGCCGACCGCGAGGCCATGGAGCGGGTGCGCGGCATTGCGGGCGTGGAGGACGCGCAGGCGCGCGCCACCGCCGAGCTTACCGTGGACCTGCCCCACGAGCCCAGCCTGGTGGTGGAGGCCTGCGACGGAACGGCCCGCATCAACCGCCCGCTGGTGCGCGAGGGGAGCAACCTGCAGAGCAGCGACCTGCGCGGCTGCCTGCTGGATGAGCTGTTTGCCCGGGAAAACGGGCTGGCCGTGGGCGACCGCATCGGACTGAAGGTGGGCGGGCAGGTGTACGATTTCCTCATCCGCGGTACCTGCCTGAGCCCGGAATTCGTGTCCCTGACCAAAAACAGCGTGCGTGATCCGCTCAACTACGGCTTCATCCTCATCAACAACGGGGCCATCGGCGAGCTGCCGCTCAACAGCCTGGTGGTTACCCTCACGGACGGGACGGACGTGGAGACGGTGGAAGCCGCTGTGAGCGCCTATTACCCCGACGCCCTGATGCTGGACAGCCGCACTCAGAACAGTGTGCACGGCATCGCCTCGGACGCGGGCATGTACCGCAGCCTGAGCTATGTCTTTCCGCTTTTGGCCTATGCCGTAGCGGCCATGATCGTGCTGACCACCATCACCCGCATGCTGGAAAATCAGCGCACGCAGATGGGCTGTCTCAAGGCCCTGGGCTACCGCGACGGGCAAATCCAGCGGCACTACCTGTGTTACGCCTTTTACCCGTCGCTGGTGGGATCGGTGCTGGGGCTGTTCGTGGGGCGGCAGACGCTTCCTTATATCCTGTGGAATATGGAAAGCGCGCGCTACACCTTTCCCCGATGTCTGCAGGCTCCCATCTCCTGGGAGCAGTGGGCGGTGTGCGGGCTTGGCGTGCTGCTGAGCTGCCTGATCTGCCTGCGCACCTACCGCCGCAGCGCCAGGGAAGTCACCGCCGCGCTGCTTCGCCCCCGGCCGCCCCGCGCGGGACAGAAGCTGTTTCTGGAGAGGCTGGGCGGCCTGTGGGGCCGCCTGGGCTTCAACGCCAAGATGGTGTGCCGCAACCTGCTGCGCAACAAGGCGCGCACGCTGATGTCGCTCATCGGCGCCCTGTGCTGCACCATGCTCATCATCACCTCTCTCAGCCTGAGCGACAGCGTCAAGTACTTTGTGGGCAAGTATTACGAGGGGACGCTGCGCTACAGCGTGCGGGCCAAGCTGGATGCCGGTGCGGGGACCGTGGAGGGATACCGCAAGCGCGTGGATGCGCAGCGCGTGGAGGGCGTGATGGATAAAAGCGTGAGCATCCGCCTGGGCGACGCCTTCCGCGCCACCACGCTGACGGTGCTGGAGGATGACCAGCGCCTGATGAACCTGGGCGCGGATGAAACGTGGATGCCCCTGCCTGCGGACGGGGTGCTGCTGTCGCGCAAGCTGGCGGAGGCCCTGGGCGCACAGGTGGGCGACCGGGTGAACCTCTGGCTGACGGGCGATTCGGACCCCGTTTCGGTCACGGTCAGCGGCGTGGCGGAAATCACCATCGGCCAGACCGTGTTCATGAGCCGCGCCGTGTGGGACGGGTGCAAGAAAGGCGATTTCGTGCCCACGGCGCTCCATGTGCTCTCGCCCACGCAGGCGGGCCTGGACTACCTGAGCGGGCTGGATGAATTCGAGGAATTCCAGTATCCTCCCAGCGAGATGGCGGACACCCTCAAGGTGCTGGAAAGCCTGCAGGGCGTGTTCCGGCTGATGGCGGGCGCGGCGCTTGGACTGGCCTTCGTGGTGCTCTACAACATGGGCATCCTCAACTTTGTGGAGCGCTGCCGCGAATATGCCACGCTCAAGGTGCTGGGCTATCACCAGCGGGAGATCCGCCGCCTGATTCTGACGGAAAACGCGCTGGTGAGCGGCCTGGGGGTGCTGATGGGCATTCTGCCGGGCTGGTGGCTCACGGGCGTGGTATTCCGCTCCTGCGAAACGGACACGATGGTGTTTATCTCCACCGTCACCCCTACCTCGGTGCTTCTGGCCTGCACGGTCACCTTTGCCTTTTCCTGCCTCATCACCGGCCTTTTGACGCGCAAGGTCCGGACCATCGACATGGTGGAGGCGCTCAAGAGCGTCGAATAATCTTCGGGAGGGAATCAACCATGAAAAAATTTGTCGCCCTGTTGCTGACGGTCGCTTTGCTGACGCCCTTGTGCGCCCTTGCGGAGGATGTGCAGACGGCAGCCGTGAGCAACGTCACCGCCAACGCGGTGGCGGAGAGCGAAAACGTCTACAAGATCACTGCGCCCTATTCCGGCGTGCTGCTGCCCTTTGATCTGGAAAGCGGCGATCCGGTGTCCAAGGGCGACACGCTGTTTGCGCTGGATACGGTCAAGGTCTACGCCCCGGTGGATGGTACGGTGCAGGCGGTATTTGCCGAGACCGGGGACCTGTGCGAGGATGTCACCGCGCTTTACGGGATGATCGCCTGCATCGAGCGCACCCTGCCCCAGGCGGCGCAGGCCAGCACCTCCGGCGCCTACAACGATGAGGAAAACCGGCTCATTCACGTGGGCGAAACGGTGTATTTCTATCAGACCAGCGATAAGGACAACGAGGGCGAGGGCCGCGTGACCGCCGTCAACGGCTCTGATTATACCGTGGAGCTGACCGCGGGCGACTTTGAAAACGGCGACAGCATCAAGATCTACCGTGACGAAAAGATGGGCACCAAGAGCTGCATCGGTTCCGGCACCATCGAGCGGGCCGCGGATGTGGCCGTCAGCGGCGCCGGACGGGTGCTCAGCTGCGCGGTCCAGCCGGGCCAGACCGTGCGCAAGGGCCAGCTGCTCTTTGAATTGTCCGGTCAGGACGCGCAGGCGGATGTGACCGGCGCGGTCATCACCGCGGACCATGACGGGACGGTGGAGCTGGCGGCGGGCGCAGCCTCCGGCCAGCAGGTCTACAAGGGCCAGCTTCTGGCCAGCATCCATGACCTCAGTACCATGAACGTGGTGGCCGAGGTGGACGAGATCGACCTGGAGCGCGTGCATGTGGGCGATACGCTCACCGTGGTATTCGACTGCTACCCGCAGGAGGAGGTCTCCGGAACGGTTCAGAGCATTTCTCTGATTGGCAACGCCAAGCAGAACGCCACCTACTATGATGTGACCCTCTCCATCAGCGCCAGTTGGCAGGTGCTGCCCGGCATGAACGCCACGGTATGGCTTCCCGCCGGTCAGTGACGGAGGCGAGGAGATGGCAACGGCTTTTTCCCCCCGGGAGCGCGAGCGCATCCGCGACAGCCTGCTGGATGCGGCGCTGAAAAGCGCGGCGACCCAGGGCATGCGCCATGCCACGGTGGATGGTCTGGCGCGTGAGGCGGGCATCAGCAAGGGGGCGTTCTATCGCTTTTATCCAAGCAAGGAGCACCTGTTTTTGAGCATGCTGGAGCGCACCCATGAGGAAATGTACGGCAGCGCGGAAAAGGTGCTGGACGAGCGGACCGATCTTCCCCTGCGGGAGCGCACCATGCGGGCCATTCTGGAGGTGTTCCGCGTAGCGGAAACCTATAACCTGATTCCCTTCATCCGCGAGGAGCTGCCCCTGCTTTTGCGCCGCCTGCCGCAGGACGTGGTCAACGCGCATTACATTACGGATGACGAGCGCATCAAGCGCCTGATCCTCAAGGCCGGGGCCCGGCTGACCACCAGCATGGAAACCGCCTGCGTCACCGTGCGCATGCTGATGCTGTCCATCTCCTTCCGGCAGGATGTGGGAGCGGGCTTTGAGGAGGCTCTGCGCCTGATGGTGGAGGGCGCGTGCGACCGCGTGCTGGCATGAAGAGAGCCCGGACGGTTTCCCGTCCGGGCTCAGGCTGCCGACAAAGTGCGGGGTGCAGGGGGATCATCCCCCTGCCGGGGTTTGGGGCAGACTCCCGGTCGCTCAATCGTCGCGGTGGGCGCTGGCCGCGCCCGCCGCTCGTTTCGCTCCCCGCCTCC
>UQEF01000128.1 GCA_900540045.1 uncultured Eubacteriales bacterium
GCTTCAGCGCACGCGTGGCGGACAGCTCTGTCACACTGCCCTGCAGCGTCTCTTTTAGCCGGGTCAATATCGCGGCGCCCGTTTCGTTTCCGATGGACACCACGCGCGGCCAGCTTGCGCCCAGCGGGCGCAGCGCCTGATAGCTGCCATCCTTCTCACGGTTGAAAGACAGGCCCATGGCGCATATCTCGTCAAATACCTCGGCGGCATCCTGGCACAAGGCCCGGGCCAGAGCGGGATCGCTGAGTCCCTGCCCGCTCGCCAGCGTATCCTGCAAAAAGATGTCTGCCGAATCTTCGGGGTATACGGGCACATTAAACCCATGCACCCACGGCGAGGCACCCATGCCGTCGTGCAGGAGCATCGTTTTGAGGCCGGCAGCGGCGGCCTCGCGGGCCGCCATCCAGCCCGCAAGACCGCCGCCCAGAATCAGGCAGTCCGTTTGTCGTGTGATCATACTTCCCATATACCACCCTTGGCCATGGAGCCGACATTTCTGGAGAACAGGCGCAGGAAGCGCTGATAGTCCTTGCCGGAGAACTCCCATTTGAATTTTTCAAGGCGCGCGTTGAGCTCCTCGTCCGAAATGCACAGCGTGATGGAGCGGGCGGGAATGTCGATCTCGATCTCGTCGTTGTCCTCCACAATGGACAGGGGGCTGCACAGCGCCGCTTCCGGGCTGACGTAGCCGACGCTCAGGCCGCTGGTGCCGCCGGAGAAGCGGCCGTCTGTGATAATGGCGCAGGAATTGTACAGCGTGGGCTTTCCTTTCAGCTCCTCCTGGAAAGTAAAGGCGGTCGTTCCAAAGCGCCCCTTCAGACCCATAAACCGCAGCACACAGGCGTCACCCTCATGGATCCGGCCCGCGCGCAGCGCCTCCAGCCCGTCGTGCAGGGAATTGAACACCTTGGCCTTGCCCCTGTAGTGCATAAGCTGCTTGGGAACCGCCGCAATTTTGATAATGGACCCCTCGGGAGCGAGATTGCCATACAGCACGCCCAGGCCAGGCTCGGTCATGACAGGATTGTCCAGCGTACGGATGACGTCGTCATTGTAGACGACGGCGTTTTCAACGTTCTCGCGCACGGTATGGCCATTTACGGTCATGCAGTCGCCGTTGAGGCGGGGCAGAAGGTTCTTCATCAGCGCAGGCATGCCGCCAGCCAGGTCAAAGTCCTTGACGGAATACTCGCCGCCCGGCATCAGGTGGCTCAGCAGCGGCACGGTGTTGCTCATTTCATCGAACACCTTCCACCAGGGCTCGTCGTAACCGGCCTCGTGCGCGATGGCCGGCAGGTGCAAAATCAGGTTGGACGACCCGGCCACCGCCATATCCACGGCAATCGCGTTGCGGATGGATTCGGGCGTAATGATCTGCCGCGCGGTGATGCCCTGGCGCACCATTTCCATGATACGCAGGCCGGCGCGATAGGACAGGTTGCGAATCTCGCTGGAAACAGCGCTCATGGACGAATTGCCGGGCAGGGTCATGCCCATGGCCTCAGCCATCATGCACATGGAGTTTGCCGTGGTCATGGAGGTGCAGCCGCCGCAGATGCCCCAGCTGTGCTGGATGAGGCCGTTGTAGAGGTCGGGATCGATCTTGCCCTCGGCCATCGCGCCCACTTTGTCCTGTGCCCGGATATGCACGACTTCCTTCCCGCGGAAGGTGCCCAGCGGCATGTAACCGCCCGTGACCACGATGGCAGGGATGTCCAGACGGGCGCAGCCCATCAGGTGGCCGGGCACGATGGAATCGCAGGTGGAAAGCAGCACCATGCCGTCAAAGAAGTTGCCGTCCACGGTCAGCTCCACCTGATCGGCAATCAGGTTGCGGCTGGGGATCTCGATATACTTGGGGTCCTTAAGCACCATGCCGTCGCAGATGGCGGTCGTGCCCACCTCCAGCGGCAGGCCGCCCGCCTCACGGATACCCTGCTTGACGCGCTCGGCAAGCTGGTTGAGATGCACGTGCCCGGGATTGTATTCATTCCAGCTGTTTACCACGGCGATCAGAGGACGGTTCAGCTCCTCTTCCGTATAGCCCATGCCCAGCATCAGGCCGCGGCGGCATTCAGACGCCTCACCGAATTCCCAGCAGCTTCGCATATCTTCATATTTGCGTTCCATACTCTTTTCATCCTTTTCTTTTTATTTTTCTCAACTGGTTTGGTCCTGCAAATAATATCTGTTCTATATAATATCTGTTCTATCCGGACATAACGCACACGCCGCTACACCGGCTTTCCTGTGCACCGGCGCTTCGGGATGGCCTCGCAGCCTTTACCGCTGGACGCGTCCGGAAGCGTTGCCGCCCATCAGGGCCAGCACTTCCTTTTCGGAGGCGAGGTTAAAGTCGTGCTCGATCGTCTGCTTGAGGCAGCTTGCCGCCACTGCGAACTCGATCGTGCTCTGCTCATCCATGCCCTTGCACAGGGCGTGGATGAGTCCGCCGCCGAAGCTGTCGCCGCCGCCAACACGATCCACCAGACGGATAAGATAGTTTTGAGAAAAGAATGGCTGCCCGCCCGTATAGAGCATGCCGGCCCAGTTGTTTTCGCTGGCAGAGATAGAGCCGCGAAGCGTGATGGCCACCGCCTTGCATCCGAACCGCTCCGTAAGCTGCCGCGCCACGCTGACATAGCCCTCGTGGTTCAGCTTGCCGCCCATGATATCCGTATCTGCCGCCTCGATGCCAAAGACGTCCTTTGCGTCCTCCTCATTTGCAATCAGCACATCCACATACGGCACCAGACGGCCCATCACCTCTCCGGCCCGCTCACGGCTCCACAGCTTACCGCGGTAGTTGAGATCGCAGCTGACCGTTATCCCCTTCTCACGGCACTTGCGAAGCGCATCCAGTGTGATCTCGGGCAGCTCACCGCCAAGCGCCGGCGTGATGCCTGTCCAGTGAAACCAGTCCGCACCCTCCAGGATGCTGTCCCAGTCAAACTCCTCCCGTTTGGCCTGCGCGATGGCGGAGTTGGCACGGTCGTAGATCACCTTGCTGCCACGCTGGCTGGCGCCTTTCTCCACAAAATACAGGCCCAGCCTCTCGCCGCCACGCAGCATGCAGGAGGTATCCACGCCGTAATGCCTGAGCGCATTGACCGCGCACTGGCCGATCTCGTGCGCCGGCACCTTGGTGCAAAAAGCGGCGTCATCGCCATAGTTGGCAAGGCTTACCGCCACATTTGCCTCTCCGCCCGCATACGTGGCTTCAAAGCGTTCCGCCTGTACAAACCGCAGATATCCCTCCGGATTCAGCCGCATCATGATCTCGCCAAATGTTACGACCCTGCTCACGCCTCGTCTACCGCCTTTCTATACGCTTGCGCCAGTTCGGTAATCTTGTCCCACTCGCCCGCTTCGATCCAGTTTTTGTTCACGAGGTTCCCGCCTACGCCGATGCCGCAGCAGCCCGCCGCCAGAAACCCGGCTGCGTTTTTCTCGTTTACGCCGCCTACGGCCATGAGCGGGATGTGGGAGAGCGGCGCCTTGATCGCCTTGATATAGGACGGCCCCAGGTTTCCCACGGGAAACACCTTGACCGCGTCGGCCCCCGCCTCGTATGCTTCCACAATTTCGCTGGGCGTAAACGCACCGGGAAAGGATAGAAGCCCGTATTCCTTAACGCGGCGGATCAGGTCACAGTTGGTGTTGGGCGTAATAATATAGCTGGCTCCCGCGTCCCGGGCCATATCTAGCTGCTCCAGGGTGAGCACCGTACCGGCGCCGACCAGCATTTTCCCTTCCATGCAACTGTCCACCGCGGCGATAGCCTCCGCCGTGTCCTTCCATGTTTCCGGCTTCTGCTGGTGAAAGGTCACCTCCATCAGGTCGATGCCCCCTGCGTACAGCGCCTCCGCCAGCCTTGTCATATACTCTTTTGGCAGTCCGCGAACGATGGCGATAATCTTGCTCCTCTGCACCCATTCAAGCGCCGTCATGCGCCACACCTCCGTTATTTTCAGATATGTTGTGCGGTAATCTGTCGTGTTCAGTATAGTCCAAAGCGGCTTTGGTGTCTAAAGAAAAAAGCCGGTCGTTCAGCATTAAAATTCCGTCTTGCATCACGCCATCGAGCATGTTATAATATTACTTTACAATCTTGCATGTTGTCCCGTCGGCAGGAAGGGAGACACGATTCCCATGGACGCTTCACAGCTCAATCCCTTCATCCGCTACATGGATCTGCGTTGCTGCTCCATCAGCTATTCGGAGTCCATCAAGGCATACGATTACCGTCTGTTCGCCATACGCGAGGGCGAATGCGCCGCCGAGACAGAAACCAGGCGCCTCACCCTGCGCGCGGGTTCCTGCCTGATCATACCGCCCAATCATGCGTACCGCATGCTGTTTCACCGGGACGCCCCCGCCATGCTGTACAATATTAATTTCAGCCTTTCCTATCTGCCGGGCAACGGGCAGGCGTTTCGTCCGGACCCGCCTGCCCGCTTCCGCCCGGAGCGAATGCCCGAGTTGCCCGACCCGGCGTTCTTTCCCATTCCCACGCTTTTTCAGGATGTACCGCAGATCCAGCAGACCGCGGCCCTGCTACTGTCGGAACGGGAAAAGCGGGATGTCTATTTCAATGAACTTTGCTCGGCTCTTCTAAAAGGTATGCTATTGCAGCTTTTGCGCGAGCCCAAGGCCGGTGAAAAGCCTGTGCCAACCGTCGTGGAGCGGCTCAAGCAGTATCTGGAGGCGCACTCCCGCGAACGCATCACCGCCGATAGCCTTGGCCGCATGTTCGGCTACCATCCGTTTTATCTCAATCGCCTTTTTCGCAGGTATGTGCACCAGACCATTCATCTTTACCAGATGCAGTGCCGCATCCGCGATGCCTGCGTGCTGTTGGTTACGACCGATCTGAGTATGAAGGAGATCGCGGACAGCCTGGGTTTTTCCTCGCCCTCCCATTTTTCAGAGACCTTTCGAAAGCTGCGCGGCGTGTCTCCCATGGATTACCGCAGCGGAATGCGCTGACCGCCGCGCAGTTTTCTGCCTCACACCGGCGCGTCGCCAAAATCCGGCACGTCAAACGCCTGTCCGTCACGGATCATGGATTCATGCGCCAGCAGTCCGG
>UQEF01000129.1 GCA_900540045.1 uncultured Eubacteriales bacterium
TAGGAGATGGGTTCGGATTATTGGTTTTTTTCGATCCGTATGAAAGTACCTACTTTCGCAACGGGGTAAGGCGCAAGTCTGTCTCCAAGCCAAGGGGGCCACGGAATTTAAAGAAGAAAGCCACATAAATACAAAAAGGGCGGGACACCACCATTTTCGGATGATGTCCCGCCTTTGCCATGTCCATATTCTGTTTTTACCCCTTGCTTCTCCATTCTCTCTGCTTCTTCTGTTCAGAGAAAACTCCCGCTGCCCTTCTTCGCTCTCATAGAAGGTCAGAATGTCCGCAGGATGCAGGGGGCGATTGCTGCGATCTGGTGCTGGGGAATATCGGTGCTGTTGATCGGCTACAGACGGCTTCCTTTGCTGTTTTTAAAAGAGTTGTTGCGGCTCCGTTTGTCAGGGCCCGTTCACGTTCGGGGCGCAGATACGGTGGCGCGTTCGACGAGTTCCACATCCAGCACGCGCATTTCTGCAGGGGTGTCTCGGCCCTCTATCTGACGCTGCAAAATTTCAATGGCGAGCGTTGCCTTCTGTTCCAGATACTGCCCAATGGTTGTCAGTGGAGGATAGATCTGTCCGCTGACGGGGATGTTGTCAAACCCTACAACCGATAGATCACGGGGAATGGAATACCCGCGCTCTGCCAGCGCGCCCATCAGCCCCATGGCGAGTTGATCGCTTGTTACAAAGACGCCCGTTATGCTTCCAGCCATGGCGCACAGCGCATCTGTCGCAGCGCAAATTGCGTGCGGGTCGCTGTCGGATTCCACAACAATCCGATGCTCTGGTTCCAGCGTGAGGCCGCGGGCAGCCAGTTCATCCATAAATCCGGCAAGGCGTTGCTGGATAACACCGGTGGCGTGCTGCGCAGGTCCGGCAAAGGCAAGCCGGGTATGACCATGCTCGGCCAGGCAGCGGGCCGCCAGCCGTCCGCCCCGGTAGTCATCAATGCCTACGCTGCAAATCCGGCGCATGTTGCTGTAGCTGTCCACAAATACCATGGGAGCCTTGGAGGCGGCATAGATCTGCTCGATCTCATCATCGAACATTCCCAGAAAAACGGCTCCCCGCACATTCCAGGCACGCAGGGTTTTTGCAATGTCGGCCTTGTTTTCAACTAGGCTGACCATCGCATAAAAGCCGCCTGCCTGAAGCAACCGGATCATCTGTCCCACCAGCGCCGCGTTGTGCGGCCCGCTCAGCGCGTTTTCATTGCCGATATTGCGCAGCATGATAGCCACGATATTGGAATTGGCCTTGGCAAGGTTGCGCGCGCTGGCGTTTTGCACATAGTTGCGCCGCCGGATGATTTCCTGAATCTGTGCCGCTTTCTCTTTGGATACCTTGGACAGGTTGCCGTTGACAACGTTGGAAACCGTCATGACGCTTACGTTGGCCTCGCGCGCGATGTCCTTAAGCGTAACCACAGCCATCCTCCTCACAAAGGTTTATAAACCATAGTAGCATACTTCTCAAAACAATTGCAATATAAAATTGGAATAATTCACCGTGAAGTTCCGCAGGCTCAACCGGATGAAGTTTAATAAACCTATCTTATTTTGTCTGAATAATGTTGCAAATGAAACGTATGGTTCAATTCTATCGTCTATTTTTTGATTTCTCTATTGACAACGCAGCACGGATGACTATAATAGAATTAAGTTTACCGCTATACTAGTCATGCGGAAAGAAAAATAACGGAAGGGAAGATTTTGTGATGAAGAAAAATCTAAGGCGTATGATTTCCCTGCTGCTTTCCCTGACCCTGCTGATGACCATGGGCGTTGCCATGGCCGAAGGCGGCGCAGTCATCGGAAGCGCCATTCAATACGACCCCTCCGCTCCGGTCAACAACGGTGAGGACATCGCCATTGAATTCTGGTATTGGACGGGCGCGGCCAACCTGTTTCAGGCAGTGGTGGACGAATATACGGCCATTCATCCCAATGTGAAGATCACGCTTGTGGAAAACCCCTATGAAGACTACTGGACAAAGCTCCCTCTGGCCCTGCAGGGCACAGATGGTCCCGCCATCTTCAATGTACACAACAGCTATCATGAAAACCTGATCAGTTATCTGGCGCCCTATGATATTCCGCTGGAGGACCTGGAAGCCGATTTTGTGGGCGTTTCCGCACATGAAATCGACGGCAACGTCTACTACACGGACTATGGCATGATGACGGCCACCATGTATTACAACAAGTCCATGTGGGATGCCGCCGGACTGACCGAGGCCGACATTCCCAAAACGTGGGACCAGTTCCGCGAAGTGGCCAAAAAGCTGACCATCCGCGATGAAAACGGCGAGCTGGTACAGGCGGGATTCAGCTTTAACGGCGGCGCCCAGGGCGATGTGCTGGGCATGCAGTATCAGTACGGGCAGAACCTGTTTACGGAGGACAACAAGGTAACCTTCAACAACGAAGCCATCCGCACGGTCGTCAACCGCATGAAGGACATCTATGAGGTGGACGGCAGCGGCGACTATAATTTCGGCAACAACTCCGGCGACAACTTTGGCCAGGGCATGGTGGCCATGTACCTGGGCTGGGGCTTCATGCACAATCTGTTCAAGAGCCTGTGGCCCGAAACCGACTTCGGCAGCTTTGAAATTCCCACGCCTGCCGAGGATGTGCCCTATGCCTACCACCGCTACAACGGTGAATCCACCTTCGGTATCAACAAAAACGCGCCCGCCGATCAGCAGGCGGTGGCACAGGACATCGTGCGCTTCTTCCTGGCCAATGACGCGCTGCAAAAGGAGTTCTGCCTGGCCAACTCCGTCTTCCCGGCCAAGCGTTCCCTGGCTGAGGATGAGGACATCCTCAGCGTGTCGAGCATCGCGGTGCTGGCCGAGCACATCGACCGCTACATCTGGCCCGGCCCCATGCCCAGCGCCGTTGAAAACAATATGAAGATCGCGCTGGAAAACATCTTCTACAACGGCGAGGATGTCGAAACCGCCCTGCAAAACGCCGAGGACCTTTGCAACGAGGAGCTGGCAATGAGCGAATTTGTTTCCGTCGAGCCGCAATACCAGTACGCGGACGAAGCGAAGTGAGCGATCATTGCCATAACCACATGGGCCGGTGGGTTTACCCCTCCCACCGGCCCTTTTGGGGAAGGGAGGCGCCCGCCTGATGGCGCGCAGACTCAAGGTTCATCCGCTGCAAAGCCGCAGCGAAATCGTCCTGCGCAACACGGTCGTCGCAGGACTGATTGCGTTTTTTTCGGTTTTCTATCTCATTCCCATTCTCATGGCCTTCGTAGGCAGCTTTCATCTTTGGAATCCGCTGAAGGGACAGTACCGCTTCACCGGCCTGCAAAACTGGCAGATGGTGTTTCGCAGCAGCCTGTTCTGGCAGTCCATGGGCAATACGGCGCTGTTTGCGGCGGTTGCGGTGGCCGCCCGGCTGGTCATCGGCATGGCGCTGGCCCTGGCCCTCCACACCCGGCTGATTCGCCGCCAGTCATTGTACCGCACGCTGTATTACCTGCCCACCATCACCCCGATGGTGGCGGTGGCCTTTGTGTGGAAATTCATGTATGATCCGCAGTTTGGCCTGATCAATCAGGTTTTGGGAACCAAAATCAACTGGCTTTTCGATGCGCGCTACGCCATGAGCGCCATTTTGCTTTTGACCATCTGGAAGGATTTCGGCTATGCGGTGGTGATTCTTCTGGGCGGCCTGTATTCGCTGCCGTCCGATTGCTATGAGGCCGCGGAGATGGACGGCGCCTCCGCGACACAGCGCTTCGCCTTTCTCACCCTGCCCCTGCTGAGGCCCACTATGGTGTTCATCGTCATCACCTCGCTGATCTCCTATTTTCAGACCTATATCCCCGTGATGGTGCTCACCCAGGGCGGACCGGGGACAAAGACATATCTGGCATCCTACATCATTTACGATCAGGCCTTTGTGAAATACAACTTTGGCTATGCTTCGGCCATTTCCTTCATTCTCTTTGCGCTCATCGCCGCGCTCACGGCCCTGTCCTTCCGGGCCAGCGGCGGCGTTAAGGCTTAGGAGGCGCGGCAATGCAAAAACGAAGGCTCCAGTCCCTCGCGTTGAATGTTGCGCTGCTTGCATTAAGCGTCATAACCATTCTGCCCTTTCTGTGGATGCTGGCATCGTCGTTTAAGTCCAATGCCGAAATCAGCGCGTTGGAGCAGCATTTTCTGCCCCTTCATCCCTCCGTTGACAATTATCTCAACGCGCTTGAGAAGATGAATTTCCTCCGGTATTTTGCAAACAGCCTGACCTATGCCGTGCTGCTGACGGCGCTTACGCTCTACACCAGCGCAATCAGCGGCTTTGTGCTTTGCAAATACCGCTTCCGTGGACGCGACGCGCTTTTTGGCGCCATTCTGGCCACCATGATGGTTCCGGGCGTGGTGACGATCATCCCGCGCTATACCATGATGCAGCAGCTGGGGTGGCTGGATACCTGGAAAGCCCTCCTCATCCCAAGCCTATTTACGCCGTTCGGCATCTTTCTGATGCGCCAGAGCTGTGCCGCCGTCCCCGATGAGCTGCTGGAGGCGGCGCGCATGGACGGAGCCAGCGCCGGCTATATCTTTCACCGCATCATGTTGCCCATGCTTGGAAACGCCATTTCCAGCCTGGCCATTTTCCAGTTTCTCTGGGCCTGGGAAGATTATCTCTGGCCGTATCTGATGATTCGCACGGAAAGCAAAAATATGCTGAGCGTGGCGCTCAACATGTTCAGCGGGCGATACTCCACCGATTATGCCGGGCTGTTTGCCGCGACGGCTATTGCCATCGTGCCGGTGGTGCTGTGCTATCTGATCTTTCAAAAGCGGTTTGTGGAGGGCATCGCTTCGGCGGCGGTCAAGGGCTGATGGCAGGAAAAGGAATGCTGTGCGAAGAAAAACAAAAATCAAACCAACAAGAAATAGGAGGCGGCAGCATGGCCTGGGATACCAGCAAGGCACTTCGCCAGCAGGTGATGTACTGCGTATATGTACGGCA
>UQEF01000130.1 GCA_900540045.1 uncultured Eubacteriales bacterium
GCGAACCGCTGACCGCGGTTCGCGCCTCTTGCTGTCGGTTTTCGGCTTACAGTACCAGATCGCCCGGACGGTAGCCGGCGGGCAGCGGTTCCTCGCTGAGAAACGCAAAATCAGGATCGCTCAGAATCGGCAAAAACGCCTCATAGGGAAGGCGATCAAACTCGCAGCCATAGCTGCTGGCCCCGAACCAGCCGCCTTCCTTGGCGCGCAGGTTGAGGTCGCGGGCAAATTTGGTGTGGTTGGAGCAGTCGTGCACCACCGGGGCCCAGCTCTCCTCATCCGCCTGCTTCATCAGCTTAAGCGTCAGCTCCCGGCTCCACACGGGCGATACGTATCCCCGGCGGCACAGGTAGAGGTTCTCGCCCCGGTAGTTGGCGAGGTTGTTGGGGTTGAGGTGCAGCTCCGCCAGGTTGATGAAGTCGATCCCCGTGGCAAGAATGGCGTCCTTCTTGCGCAGGAAGGTTTCATAGAGCTCCGGGGTCATGGGTGTCTCCACGCCCACAAAGGGAATGTACCGCTTGGCGACACGCATGGCCTCGATCACGCTGTCCGCACAGCCGGACGCGCCCAGGTTGAAGCGCAGCTCGTTCAGGCCTGCACGGCCCAGCTCGGACAGATTCTGCTCATTGGCCAAAGTGCCGTTGGTGTACATGTGCTGATGCACGCCCGCCTCGTGGAAACGGCGGATGATGGGGCCGTATTCCTCGATCTCCATAAACGGCTCCAGATACACATACGAAATGCCAGTCGGCTTTTGCTGAATGGACAAAAGCAGATCGATGTCCTCCGCCCGGAATTTCGTGCCGCCGATTTCCCACATGCCCTCGCCCACGGGCGGGAGCTGGTCCATCACGCCGTAGTCGTAGCAGAATTTGCATTGCAGGTTGCACTTGTTGGTCTTGCGCACGGCGCTCAGGCCCGTGCCCGTGAGGCAGGAGCGGCACCCTGCGGAAAAGCGGCGCTCATCTCCGACGAAGAAGGTGCGCTCTCCGATCGTCTTGAGCCCTCTGATCTGCGCCTTCAGCCGGCGGAAACGGTCATCCACCGCCTCCTCAATCTGCGAAAACACCGCCCAGGCGATTTCCTGCTGATGGGGCAAAAGGTCCTCATCCTCCGGCAGCTCGGCAAAAAAGCGGAACCAGGTAAGCGCGTCCTGCTTGGATATCTTCATGCGTAGCTCCTTCCGGCGCGGCGCGCCAACTCTTTGATGGGGAACCGTGTCATTATACCGCAAAACAGCCGGGTGCGCCAGAGGAAACAGCCGCGGAGATTTGTACCCGTTGTGCAGGAAACTTTTTTGAAACCGTCTCATTGCAAAGGCGGCTGCGGGATGCTATGCTTGCGCTGCAGGAGGCGAGAAAAATGGCAAAAGAGGAAACCAAGGATTTTAACGCCATGCTTCACAGGGATACGGACATGCCCAAAATTCAGATCATCACCGACCCGGCCGTCATCCAAAAGTACGGCGGGGAAAAAATGTATTTCGCACCGCCCCTTGTGTATGACGAAATCATGCGGTCCGTGCCGCGGGGCAAGCTGCTGACCGTCGGTCACATTCGGGCGCATCTGGCCAGGAAAAACGGGGCGGACTTTACCGACCCCATCACAGCGGGGATCTTCGTTTCCATAGCAGCCTGGGCCAGCCACCAGCGGCAGGAGAACAAAACGCCCTACTGGCGGACGTTGAAAGCCGGTGGAGAACTCAACGCCAACTATCCGGGCGGCCTTGAGGAGCAGAGGAAACGGCTCGAAGCTGAGGGGCATACCGTTCTCGCAAAAGGACGAACCCATCTGCGGTATTTTGTCAAGGACTATGAAAACGCGCTGTGGGACCTGGATGCCTGAAGCTTCCGAATCTTCAGCGCCGGGCCCCGGCCCTGCGGGCGGTCAGTCCCGTCCGGCGCACGCCCATGCCGCGCCTGCGGGCTGCCTGCACGGCGCGGACTGCGTGCTGGTGCGCCGCCTCCGTCTTTCGCGCGCACAGGGTCAGACGCCCATAGCGCTTGGCGGGCAGAGCTTCTCCATTGTTCATCCAGATAAACGGCCGCAGGCGGTCCAGCCCCTCCTTGACGATCACCGCGTAGGTGCCATCCTGCTGATGGCGCACCAAGCGGTGCGGCGGTATGCAGTAGGCCAGCACGGCTCCCATCAGCCGCCGGAAAGGAAAGGCATGCACCACGGGCCGCATGCGGTCCCGCAGGGCGGCAAGGGCCTGCTCATCCATGGGTTGGCCGGTGAGCGCGGCATGGCCGTTCTGTGCGTTTTCAACCAGGCGGTCAAGCAGGTTCTTGGCCTTGCCTCCGGCTGCCTGGAGCATGCGGTCCACGGCAGGCACCGCCCACTTGCGGTCCAGCAGGCTGTTGAGGCCCTCCTCGCCCTTTTCCTCTGCCACGCACTGCAGAAATGCCGTGCTGTACAAAAGGATGGAGGGCGTGTTGACCATGGCCCGCTGATAGGGGGCCAGCGCCAGACGCGCCGCCACATCGGCGGGCAGGGGACTCAGATCATAGCAGCGCTCGCGGAAATCATCGTCGGCCGGATATTCCAGGCACAGCCCCAGGTGCAGCAGCGCGCCCATGCGGGGCACCATGTCGTCGCTGTTGAGGATGTGATAGAGCGGATAGGCGGCCGGGTCCTGCACCAGGCGTCCCGTGGCAACAGTGGGCGAAGCGAAGCCATAGCCCGTCATATTCTGCGCAAGCACGCCCCAGTCGGTCATCAGCCGGTGGCAGAACACCTGCATGACCGCCGCGCCCTGGCTGTGACCGGCCATCCACAGGCGGAAGCGGCTGCTCAGGCTCTTCATCTCGGAAAGCACCTCGCCCAGGGTGAGCTTTTCCAGGCCCAGCGCCTTTGCCGTGGCGGGAAAGACGATGCTTTCCGCGCCCTGCTCAAAATAGGTGCACAGCTGATAAAACCCCTTGTGGAACCCTTCCTCCGTGGTGAAGCGGAAGTTGGAAATCCAGTCATAAAAGCGCTTGCCCGTGCCCATAAAGCCAATGGCCAGCAGGAACCGGCCCTCCGGCAGGGGGTGCATCATGCACACCGCCTTGATGGTATCGCTGCGCTCCCGCTGGCGCAGGGCGCTCATCACCTGAGACACGGGGTTGCGCTCGCGCAGGGCGGCCTTGGCGCGCCGCACCTTGAGGGCGTTGATCAGGGCGCGCATGCGCTCGCCGTCCGCGCTGGTTCCGCGGGTCAGGCCGCTCTGCAGATCATCGTCGATCTGGATGGAAAAATCGTTCCATCCAGCCTCGGCCCACGGGTCCAGGTCGAGCGTGTAGGCCATGCTGGCCAGCTCCAGCGAAAGCTCGGCCGCCCCGCGCGAGAAGGGCGGACGCAGGCGGTTGAACGGATCGCGCACGAAGGGCTTGACAAGGCTGCCGAGGTCACTCAGGTCCCGGCCGGTGATGGGCCCCAGGCCGGCGGAACGCGGGGATGCGTCCGTCTCGTCAGGCGCATCGGCCGCTCCGGCCTGCACCTTTGGCGCAAGGGGAAACCAGGTGGGGAGATTCAGGGAAAAGTTCATCGCTTTGCCTCCGGCAAAAAAGGCGCTGGTTCTGTCCGCAGGCGGCGCGGACATAGAAAATAGAGAAACGGACCTATCGGTTCAAACCGATAGATCCGCTTTCGCACTGGTAGCTCCAAGGGGAATCGAACCCCTGATTTCGCCTTGAGAGGGCGACGTCTTAACCGCTTGACCATGGAGCCTGGCTGGGGAACTAGGATTCGAACCTAGACAATACGAGTCAGAGTCGTAGGTGCTGCCATTACACAATTCCCCACTGCAATCAGTGCGAAAGTTATTATAGGGGATGGCGAGGAAAATGTCAAGCACTTTTTTCCGCCTGTTTTGCATTCACGCCAAAAAAGGTGGTCGGAGGTTTCGGATTTCGCTCCTTCCTATATTTTACGAAAATCCTTTGTACAATGGGGCCATCCTATGCTATAATGGTTTCGGCGTGTCCCGACGCTGGTTTGCCATTCCCCAAGACGCGGGAAAACGCCCTGAACGCAAGGAGGACTTTCATTTTGAAAAAGAACCAACGAGGAATGATGGGCTATGTGGCGCTGGTCGCCGCGTTTATCCTGATCGCCGTGGCCCTCAACGGAGGACTGGGCCAATCTGTCAGCCGCCGCATCGAATATCCCGAGCTGCTCACCGCCATCCGTGAGGATAACGTGAAAGCGGTGGCCATTCGCGGCACGTCGCTGGTGGGCCTCTACCGCAACGGCACCGTGTCCGATGCGGATTTTCCCGAGCGCGGCTACGACTTTGAAACCACCATTGGATCGGACTTTATCGATACCGTCCGGCAGATGACCGCCACCGCCCAGGGAAAATCGCTGGACGAGGTCAGCGTAAGTGATCTGCCCTTCACGGTAGAGTACCGCGCGCCTGTGGTCACGCCGTGGTATATGGAGTTTTTGCCCTTTATCCTGATGATCGTCATCACCATGGCGGCCTGGTACTTCATCATGGCGCGCCAGGGCGGCGGCAACAGCAAGGTCATGAATTTTGGCAAGAGCCGTGCCCGCATGAGCGATCCCTCCAAAAACCCTATCACCTTCAAGGATGTGGCCGGGGCCAAGGAGGAAAAGGAAGAGCTTCAGGAAATGGTCGATTTCCTCAAAAACCCCAAGGCTTACACCGATATGGGCGCGCGCATTCCCAAGGGCGTGCTGCTGGTGGGCCCTCCGGGCACGGGCAAAACGCTGCTGGCCAAGGCCGTGGCCGGCGAAGCCAACGCACCCTTCTTTTCCATCTCCGGCTCGGATTTTGTGGAGATGTTTGTGGGCGTGGGCGCCAGCCGCGTGCGCGATCTGTTTGACCAGGCCAAGAAGGCCGCGCCTTCCATCGTCTTTATCGATGAGATCGACGCCGTGGGCCGCCATCGCGGCGCGGGCCTGGGCGGCGGGCACGACGAGCGCGAGCAGACCCTCAACCAGCTGCTGGTGGAGATGGACGGCTTTACGATGAACGAGGGCGTCATCGTC
>UQEF01000131.1 GCA_900540045.1 uncultured Eubacteriales bacterium
ATTATGCCCGCCCTGTGCAATGTGGACTATGCGTCCATGGAACTGCTCCATGCAAGGCTTATACGGACGACCACCTGCGTGAACGGCTGCCGGTGCGACTATACCATCTGCGGCGATCAGGACCCGTATGTACCCATGAAATACAAAATCGAGAAAAACACCGTACAGGAAACGCTGATCATCCCGCTGTATGCGCGGAAGGTCTGCTCAGAGCTGTATCCGAATCTCTACCGGGACGAAACAGCGGTTCGCCTGATTGACGAGATCGACTATGATTTTTCAGAGGCGGAGAAAAACTCCCGCGGCCTGATGCAGCGTTTCGGTTCGTTGGAGGTAGCCATGCGGCAGAACGACTTGGCATGGGAGATGCGCGATTATCTGAAGACGCACCCCAACGCGGCGGTGGTCAATCTGGGCTGCGGGCTGGACAGCACCGGCAGAAGCTGCGACAACGGCAGCTGTAAAATTTACAATCTGGATTTTCCAGATGTCATCGCCGTGCGCAATGAGCTCCTGCCCGCCGGAGATCGTGAAGAAAATATCCCATGCGATTTGAATAATACCGAATGGTTTTCAAAAATCGACGCCTCCGGCGGCGCAGTATTTTTCGCTTCCGGCGTGTTTTACTACTTTTAATCGAGCAGGTCAAAGCTCTTGTGCAGGGTATGGCAGACGCTTTTCCGGGCAGCGTGCTGGTCTTTGACGCGGCAAACCGGACGGCGGTGAAAATGATCGCCAAAACATGGCTCAAGAGCGCAAAAATCAAGGACGTGGGCGCATATTTTGCTGTTTCGGACGCGAAAAGCGAGCTTTCCATGTGGGACAGCCGCTTGCAGGTCACAAGCCGCGGCTATATGCTGGGCTACACCGATTTGAAAGACCCATCCGTCAGCAGATTTTTCCGTTTTCTCGCAAAGGTCGGCGACGGTATGATGAAAATGCAGATTGTAAAGATCAACTTTTGAAAGAGGCGTTTTGAATGAAACACATCCACTTTGATGTTGAAAGCGATGGCTTTTACGGCGCGTATTGGGCGTGCAAGGACAGATCGGACTGCACCGTCATCGCCATGCTCGGCGACGACCCCGAGGATTATATGGCGCGCTCTGCGGTGAAGTGGCTGATTCGCCTCGGTGTGAACGTATTGACTATGTCGCCCGGGAAAAAGGACTACGGTCATCACAACTATCCCCTTGAACGCATCGAAAAAGCAATGGCATGGCTCAAATTACACGGAAACGAAAAAATAGGCATTGCGGGAGCCTCAACGACAGGTACCCTCGCCCTGACGGCAGCATCGATATTCAGCGACATTTCTCTAACCATTGCAATGACACCCAGCGACTTTGTGTGGCAGGGGTTCATGCAGGGCAAAAAGGATGGCTGCAAGGAATGGCCAATGGTGGGAGAATCACTCTTTTCTTACAAGGGAAAGCCCTTGCCATACATGCCGTTTTGCTATCAGCACCCTGACTATTGGCGCATAATCTTGGAGGAGTCCAAACGCACCGGCAATATGATTGCCTCCCGCAAGCTGTTTGACGACTCTGAAGCGGCGCACCCGATTACCGAGGAGGAATTCATAAAGGTCGAGAATATCCGCGGCAAGCTGTTTCTTGTCGGCGCAGAGGACGACGCACTTTGGGACACCGCAAAATATATCCGCCGCATGGAAAAACGCCTTGCGGAGAAACCGCACTCCTGCGAAGTCGAGGCGGTCGTATATGAGCACGGCACGCATTTTGTTTTCCCCGACGGTATGCTCAAGACCATGCTTCCCGTCGGCTCGGCACTGTTTGTCAAGCTGGCGTTCAGCGCTGCGAAGAAATATCCCAGGGAGTGTAAAACGGCTCGCATTGACATTGACCGCCGCATGACCCGCGTGATATGCGATTGGAGGGACAAAAAGTGACCTATTTGGGAATGCCTTTCGGCATGTGGACGATGTTTGCAGGCTCATTCCAAAAACAGCTGACGGTAGTATTCGGCTATGATGTCGATACGGCAAAAGCCATCACGAAAAAAGCAAAGCCGAAATACAGGGAGATCATCTCCGAGCTGCCCGAATTTGAAAAAGGCGATCGCTTCAAGATGAACATCGTCAACTGCGCGATGATCGGTGCGTTCATCCTCTCCATGCCGGAACACCCGGATGTGGAGCGGCTGACGGAGTATTATGCAAAATCCATGATGACAAAGCCCATGAAATGGTTTTGCCGCAAGAGCGGAAAACACAAGTTTACCCCCAAAGATATTTCCGGCATGAAGGCGACCGCCACCTTGAAAGCCGCTGACCGCAACCCCTACTCATGGAATATGGAGCTTTACGAATATCCCAATGACAGCGGCTACGAGGGACGCTTCACCAAATGCGGTATCTGTGTGCTGATGAAAAAGCTGGGGCTGTACGATTTGACCCCCGCCCTGTGCCACCTGGACTACACCATGAGCGAAGCTGGCGGCGTGACCGACTTTGTGCGGCAGTACACCCTCGCCTCCGGCGGCCCATACTGCGACTGCGGGTATAAAAAGAAGAGCTTCGTGAAAGCTGGGACGGAGGCAGGACGATGAAGGAAACCTATCTCTCCCGTGATTTTCGGGAGACTGCGGCACAGTGCTTTCCCTCGCAGGCCAAGGAGCTGAATGCATTTTTTGATGCGCGGTTGAATGTGCTGCTGGCTGAAAATGCAGATGCAAGCAAGGAGAAGCAATACCACCTCAAGCGGCAGATCTTACCGGGCATTGCGGCCTACGAAACCTTGCAGCGGGTCATGCCGAAAGAGGAGGCGCTGCAAATCGTTCACGGCTATGTGGAGCGGCTGGCGAGAACGAGTCACAAACAGCTTGCCACCCTGCTGCTCATACCGGGGCTTTACCGCCTTGTTCCCGGCGTTTTTGTTAAGTCCACACGGAGCGTCTTCGGTCCAGCGGCGGGCTTTGACCCAAAGGAGTTGCAGGTCGGCAACGGTATATGGCGTGTGGATATGATGAAATGTCCATATCATGACACCTGCGTGGCATACGGATGTCCTGAGCTGTGCTGCTGCTTTTGCGACAGCGACGACATCAGCTACACCGGTCTTCATCCGAAGCTCATTTGGCATCGAACAAAAACGCTGGGGCGCGGCGATGACCGCTGCGACTTTTGCATGAAGATCATGAAATAAATGCACAGGAATGAAGAAGATGAAGAAGGAAGAAAAGAAACCGTTTATCCAATGCTATATTCTTGGCGCAATCGGCGGGATATTGATGGCTGCCGGCGATTGGCTGCTGGGATGCGTTCCGCTGCAGAAGACGGACACCGGAATGTTCAACAGAGCCTGTTATCTGTCTGGCGCCTACGCCTTGTGGAAGCCTGCATTGGTCGTCGGAATGGGAGCGCTTGGGTGCTTCCTCTACTCCTTCATGGTGAAGGCACTGAATACGGATATTGACGCAAGGTATACGAGAACAAAAGCTATCCAGTATTTTTGCGGGTTATTTACGGTTGTGGTAGCCTTGTCGATCCATCTCTGGGCGGCTACTCTGGCGTGGTTTTCCACCTATCTGGGGCCGCGTATCGGAGCGGAGGCCGCCATCACAGCGGTCACAGCCTATCAGGATGACATGCTCCCCGCAATTCTCCCCATGTATGTTCCGATGCTATTGTTTTTTGGGATCCATTTCGTGATGCTGCTTGTCGGTAAAACCCGTTATCCCAGGCGGATGCTCGTTTTCCATCCGGTCACATGGAATCTTCTGCTGGTTGCTGTTCCTGATATTGCACAGGCCATGCAGGTGCCGACAGCCACATGGATGTCCGTAATGAGCCAGAGCAGTACCAATACCGCCATCGTGATCTGGTGCATCGCGGCTGCGGTTTATGAGAGAAATCACACTTAATAAAAAAGGAGTCTTGAATATGAAGCCTGACTACAAAAACTGGATCCCCAAGGGAATACTGGTTTCGCTCATCGCGGGAACGGTGCTGTCCCTTGCGCTGCTGCTGGTTTTCGGCGTATTCGGTGTTTGTGTGAGCGGAAAGCTGCGCGTCGTGCTGGGAGTGGTGTTCGGCATTGCCTTTGTCGTTTGTGCAAAGTACACCCAGTGGTGCGTGTATGCCTATCGGAGCTTTTCCTATGACGGCGAGCGCAAGCTCTCAAAGCAGATCATTGACGGCACGGCGGAGCATATCACGCTGCCGGAGGGCGGCGTGGGACTGGATATCGGCTGCGGCAGCGGTGCGCTGACCATTGCCTGCGCAAAGCGCAATCCCCAGGGAAAAATGATCGGTATCGACCGCTGGGGCAAGGAATACGCCTCCTTCAGCCTGCCGCTGTGCGAAAAAAATGCCGCTGCGGAGGGCGTGAAGAACGCTTCGTTCTGGTGCGGAAACGCCTTAAAGCTGGATTTCCCCGACGAGAGCTTTGACGCGGTGACCAGCAATTATGTCTATCACAATATCACAGGGGCAGACAAGCAGGCACTTCTGCGGGAAACGCTGCGCGTGCTGAAAAAGGGCGGAACATTTGCTATCCACGACCTGATGTCGCCCGGTAGATACGGCGATATGCAGGCGTTTGTCCAAAAGCTCAGGGATATGGGCTATGAGCGTGTAGAGCTGATCGACACGACCGACGGCAGCTTCATGACACCGAAGGAGGCCAAACGTCTGATGCTTCGCGGCTCGACGTTGCTGGTGGGGCGAAAGTAATCGGCGCGGCATCAGAGGAAGCTGATCTCCGCACAGTTTGACAGCTACCGCCGGATCATGGTGGAATGCACCGACCGCAAGACTGCCGCGCGATATATGGACGCGATGAAGGGCTATCACTTCGGTGACTGGGTTGCGTTTCTCGAGCCTGTAAATAAATCACGGGAGAAAAAGTGATATGAAATACAACGGTTTTTATTTCTGGATGTTCAAAAGCCCGATGAAAAAGGTTCTGGCAGAGAAGTACGGCAGGGAATATGCCGCCGACATTA
>UQEF01000132.1 GCA_900540045.1 uncultured Eubacteriales bacterium
CCTGTCCTTAGTATAACAAAAAAGGCCGCATAATGCGACCTTTTTTGACAGGCTGGGCAGGCGGCCGCCCGGAAAAGGCGGCCGCCTGCTTTGTTTATGCTTCGTTTGATGGAAAGGCGAAGGTAAAGACGGTCCCCCGGCCCTCTTCGCTGGCAACCGAGATGGTCACCCCGTGCCGCCGGGCGATCTCCGCCGCGATGGCCAGGCCCAGCCCTGCGCCCTCGTGCGAGGGGTCGCGGGTGTGATGGAAGCGCTCGAAGATCAGCGGCACCTCCGCGGCGGGAATGCCGGGGCCCTCGTCGGCCACGGAGACGGAGCGCTGCGCCTCGTCCAGCCACAGGCGCACGCCCCGCCCCGGCGGCGTGAATTTCACGGCGTTGTCCACGGCGATCATGAGCATCTGGCGCAGGCGGGAATAGTCGCCCATGACCTGGGGATGGGCGGACGGCTCCTCACAGGCAAAGGTCAGGCCCTTTTGGGTGCACAGGGCGCGGGCGCTCATGGCCACGTCGCTAAGCAGCTCGCTCAGGTCCACGGGCGAGAGGTCCAGCGCAAAGTCGTCGCTCTGCAGGCGCGAAAGCTCCAGAAGGTCGCGAATGAGGTGCTGGAGCCAGCGCGTCTCCCCGATCATCTGGGCGTAATAGGCGCTCACGGCCTCCGGGCCGGTCACCACGCCGTCGCGCAGGGCCTCCAGCGACCCGCGGATCACCGTGACCGGGGTTTTCAGCTCGTGGCTGATGCCGGAAAACAGCCGCTGCTGCGCCAGGCGGTGCTGCTCGTCGCGGCGGCGCGCCTCCTCCAGGCGCTGGGCCAGCACGTCCATCGAGCGCGCCAGCGAGCCCACCTCGTCGCGCCGCCGGGCGTGCAGGGGCTGCACCGTGCCGCCGGAGGCCAGCGCTACGGCGACCTTTTCCACCCGGACGATGGGCCGCGTGAACAGCCGCGAAAACACCAGCGCCAGCACCGCCGAAAGCACGAAGGCGATCAGCCCGCTGGAGATGAGGATGGCCGCGCTGGGCACCTGCTGAAAGCCCAGCTCGCGCAGCGTGGCGTCCAGAAGCACCACGCCCAGCACGCGGCTTTGCGCGTCCATCACGGGCATGGAGGCGCACAGACGGGTTTCGCCGTCCATCTCGGCATGGATGATGGGCGTTTTGCCCATGAAGCCCAGGGCGATGCTCTGCTCCAGATAGCCCGCCAGCAGGGGGCGCTCCAGTACCTGCACCACGCCGTCAAAGTAGCCGGTCACGTTGTGGTGCGAATCCACCAGGTAGACGTTGCAGCGGGTGAGCTGCTCGGTCAGGGCCAGGTAGGGGGGCAGGTTTTCCTCGCTGACGATGAAGCGCGTCTCGTCCAACGAGGCGTCGTAGGCCGAGGGCGCCACCAGCTCGGCTAGGTTCTGCGCGATGGCGAAGGCGTCGCGCTGCATGGCCTGGCTGTGGTGGGTGATGGACTGGCGCACCATCAGCGCGTTGTAGATCACCGCGGTGAGAACGGTAAAGGCCGCCAGCAGCAGCGAAAACAGCAGCATCAGCCGCATGGTGAGCGAGCGCTTCATGGCAGCCGCCTTTCAAACTTGTAGCCCGTGCCCCAGACGGTGGCGATGGAGAAGAAGTCGTGCGGGTAGGCGTCCAGCTTCTGCCTAAGGCGCTTGATGTGCGAATCCACCGCGCGGTAGTTGCCCGCGTGCTCCACGCCCCACACCAGCGTGAGCAGGTTGTCGCGCGTGAACACCCGGCCCGGCGCGGAGGCCAGGGTGTAGAGCAGCTCGGTTTCGCGGCGGGTCAGGTCCAGCCTGCGCCCGTCCAGCGTCACGCTCAGCGACGGCAGGTGGATCGAAAGGCTCCCCACCACCAGCGTCTCCTGGCCCGTGGGCGCGGGCATGCGCCGCAGCACCGCCCGGATGCGCGCCATCACCTCGCCGGGGGAAAAGGGCTTGACGATGTAGTCGTCCGCGCCGATGTCCAGGCCCAGAATGCGGTCGGCGTCCTCGTCGCGGGCGGTGATCATCAGAATCGGCACGCCCGATACCCGCCGGATGCGCCGGCACACCTCCAGCCCGTCGATGCCCGGCAGCAGGATGTCCAAAAGGATCACGGACGGGTCCGCCGCGTCAAAGAGGGACAGCGCCTCCTCGCCCGAACGCGCGCACAAAAGCGGCCAGCCCTCCGCGGCGATATAGCGCGAGAGGATCTCCACGATCTGCTCGTTGTCATCCACGATCAAAATGGGGTTCACTCGCGTCCCTCCCCGCAGTTTATCAGGGACATTGTAGAAGGTTGAAAGGAGATTGTCAAATTTTCGACGAAAATTTCAAAAAGCCATACTTTTGCCACAATCGGCATGTATGCTTATTTTTGCAACCGGGAGGATGCGGACGATGAAACGGATCTGCATGGCGGCTTTTCTGGCGCTTTGGCTGGCCCTTACGGGCGGCGCGGCGGCGCAGGAGACGACGTATGCCGACGGGATCTACCGCGGCTTTTACTACGACGGGGGCATCGAGCAGATCGCCATCCAGTTCGAGCTGCGCGGCGGCGTGTTTCAGTCCGTGGTATACCGCGGGGTCAAGTACAAGGACGGCGACTACATGAGCGACGACGCCAGCGACGCCCAGAAGGCCGCGCTGCGCCAGTACCGCGAGCTGGCCGCCTATCTGGTGGGCAAGGGCGTGGACGCCATCGACGACCTCTACGCCCCCTACGGCATCGTGGAGGACATCGACGCGGTCACCACCGCCACGATGCAGTCCTCCAAGCTGATCTCGGCCCTGTGGGACGGCCTCAACCGCCGCCCGTTCAAGCTGCTGAGCACCGCCAAGCTGCCCGCGGCCGGCGACTTCGCCGACGGGGTGTACCGCGGCTCCTACATGGAGGACGGCGAGGAGGAAGTGGCGGTGGAGTTCACGCTGGAAAACAACGTCTTTTCCGACGTGCGCTACCGCGCGCTGAGCTATCACGGCGTGGACTATCTCAGCCCCGACGCCCCGGAGGACGCAAGGCGGGTGGCCGGACAGTTCGAGGCGCTGCTTGCGCATCTGGAGGGGCAGCCCGTGGACGCCGTCAACGACCTCTACCAGCCCGGCGACATCGCGCCGGACGTCGACGGCTTCAGCGGCGCCACCCTGCGCGCGCCCAAGGTGATCTCCGCCATCTGGGACGCACTCAACCGCCACGCCTGGCATGTGGAATGACGCGCTTTGCCGCCATTCTTGGGCGGTGAACAATAAAAAAAGCATCTGCAAAGGAGAGCATCAACCATGAAGAAAATGCTGACCGCCGTTCTGGCCGCGCTGATGGCGCTGTGCCTGATCCTTCCCGCCGTGGCCGAGGGTGAAGTGACCATCGGACAGGCCCTCTACGCCGCGCACGGCACCAAGTGCTTCGCCGTGCTGACCGTGGCCATGCAGGACGGCGTGATCGCCGACGCCTACATCGACGAGTTCCAGTTCATGACCGCGGGCGAGGCCGTGGGCGTGCCCAACAGCGACGCCGACTTCGGCCAGAGCTATCCCGAGGGCAAGGTGCTGGCCTCCAAACGCGAAAATGCCGAAATGTACAGCGCGAACATGGCCGCCGCCGGCTCCACCGTGGCGCTGGACGTGAACTATGACGCCATTGAGGACTACGTGACCGGCAAGACCATCGAGGAGCTGGAAGCCGCCGTGGACGGCAAGACCGCCGAGGAAATGGTGGACGCGGTCGCCGGCTGCACGCTGGTGGATACGCTTGGCTATGTGAACGGCCTGATCGAAGCCGCCAAGGCCGCCTCCAAGTAAGAGGCGCGACGCACGGGGCCGCCGGGGGAGCATTCTCCCGGCGGCCTTAGACTGTTGAAAAAACCGTGATTTTGGAGAGCGCCGCGTTTCTTGCGCCCTTCGGGCGCTCGCAACGCTCACCAAATGTGCTGCGGCATAAGACTTTGGGGCGCTGCCCCAAACCCCGGCAGGGGGATGATCCCCCTGCACCCCGCACTTTGTCGGCGGCCTCTTTGCACTTGCAAGAAGCCGCTTTTTTTGCTATGCTGGGTGCATCTGCGCCGGGATGCGTTCCCGGCGGAACCGAAGGAGGCGGCGGCGGTGGAGCGGCCCATGCGCGAGATGCTCGCGGGCGTGGCGGACAGGCTGTCTTTGCATATGCCGGGAGCGCAGGGGCGCGGGCCGTTCGGGCCGGTGGACCCCTACCGGCTGGAAACCACCGAGCTCGGCGTGACCGACGACCTCTACGCCCCCTGCGGGCCACGGTGCTGCTGCTGATTCCCACCTGGTTCATCATATCCACTTTCTTCATATTTTTATCAATTAATAGCTTCCACAATCCATTGTATGATACTGCCATATGTATTCCCTCTTCGATATACAAAACTTATGGTTTTCCTGTATTTTGAAAGTATAGTATTGATTTTCGTTCTTATACTCTCAATTTTTATTATTGTATCATACTACATGTTTTTCTTCAACGATAAGTGCAAATGATAGCTTCGACTTTGCGAATGATTTGTTTGATAATTCTAATGATAGCACAACCGCTTGCAATAGTTATGATTTATTATTATTATTGCAGAAAAATGCAACTTCCCTTTTCCTGTTCCGTCCAGTACAATCTAAGTGAACACAGCAGATTGATTAGAGGTGCGATTGAGAAGTCTGTTATTGCATGATATAATTATCCAAAGAGTTTCTATTAAAAAAGCCCTAAAATAAGCTGGAGGTTTTCAATGAGCGATGTAGATATTAGCATATTTCGTAATGATCGAAATTTGAAGCCTGTATTTTATAATGATAAGTGCGATAAGTATGACTATTTGAGTGCTGTTGGATGTGGCGCTATTGCAGGATTGGTTGCCATTTGTATACATTTCGCCTTTGCCCGGGAAAAATCTTG
>UQEF01000133.1 GCA_900540045.1 uncultured Eubacteriales bacterium
TCCGCCACGGCCACCCGCCCGAACGACCGCACCTGAGTTCTTTGCCAGACAGGAGGTTACGCATCATGACAGAGAATCAAAACCAGGCCCCCGCTCTCACCCTGGAACCCGCCATGACCCGCGACAAGGTGATGATGGAGGAAGCCGTCAAGCAGCTGGAAGCCGCTCCCGCGGCGGCGGCCGAAGCCACGGCGGAGATGGACACCTCCATGCTCAGCGAGGCCGACCGCCGGGCCATCGAGGAATTCGCCCAGAAGATCGACCTGAACAACACCGACCACGTGCTGCTCTACGGGTCCGACGCGCAGAAAAAGATTGCCGATTTCAGCGACAGCGCGCTTGCCACCGTGCGCACCAACGACACCGGCGAAGTGGGCGAAATGCTGGTCAAGCTGGTCAACGAAATCAAGGGCTTCGGCGATGCCGCCGAAAAGCCCAAGGGAATTGGCGGCCTGTTCTGGAACGCCAAAAAGGCCGTGAGCGACATGCAGACCAAGTACGACAAGGTGGAGGTCAACGTCGACGCCATTGCCTCGTCGCTGGAGGGCTATCAGGTCCAGCTGCTCAAGGACATCAGCCTCTTCAACCACCTCTACGACATGAACACCGAGTACTTCAAGGAGCTGACCATGTATATCCTGGCCGGCGAAAAGCGGCTGGCCGAGGTGCGCCGCACCACGCTGGGGGAGCTGAAAGCCCGCGCCGCCCAGAGCGGCGACGCCATGGACGCCCAGCGCGCCAACGACATGGCCGCCAACTGCGACCGATTCGAGAAAAAGCTGCACGACCTCAAGCTCACCCGTCAGGTGGCGCTGCAGATGGCCCCGCAGATCCGCCTGCTGCAAAACAATGACAGTCTGCTGGTGGAGCGCATCCAGAGCACGCTGTCCAACACGCTGCCGCTGTGGAAGAGCCAGATCGTGATTGCCCTGGGCCTGCACCGCAGCCAGGAGGCGCTCAAGGCGCAGACCGCCGTGACCGACATGACCAACGAGCTGCTGCGCAAAAACGCCGCCGCCCTCAAGACCGGCACCATTGAAACGGCGCGCGAGGCCGAGCGCGGCATTCTGGATCTGAACACGCTGGTGGAAACCAACCAGAGCCTGATCGACACCATCAGCGAGGTCATGAAGATTCAGGACGAGGGTCGCGCCCAGCGCGTGGAAGCGGAGAAGCAGCTTTTGACCATGGAAAACGAACTCAAGCAAAAGCTGCTGGAACTGAAGCACTGAGCTTTAGGAAAGGAACCTGAACCCCTATGAAACGAAATCTGCCCACCGGCGCCTGCGTGCTGATTGCGCTGGCCCTGGTGGCGTTTGGCCTGATTTACGGCACTTTGACCGGCTACGGCGAGGAGCGTGCGCAGGTGGAAGCCCTCTTGTCGGGCGAAAACGGCCTTTCGGACGTGCTGTCCTATCGGGGCGCGGACGGCCTGAACCTGTGCGTGGTGGCGCGCCGCCACCTGCCCCAGGATGATCCGGCTGTGCTGGCCCTGGAAGAGAGCGCCGGTGCGCTTCGTTCCGAGGGAGGAATCGCCGCCAAAAAAGCGGCGGACAGCGCGCTGGAGGCCGACTTTGCGGCCGTGGCCCGCGAATTGGAAAGCTCCGCCAGCTTTCAGGCCAGCGAACGCGATCAGCGCTACCTGTCCATGCTGGAGGCGGATTTGAGCAGCCTGGGCGCAAGTCAGGCGGTCAGCACCTACAACCGGGCGGCCTCCGGCTTCAACGACCTGCTTGCCGCGCCCCTGACGGGAGCGCTGGCTCGCCTGCTGGGCGTTTCGCCCTGCGAACTCTACGAGTGAGGGGGCGGAGACGATGCGTTTGAAAAGCATGCTTTGCCTTTGCCTGTGCCTTCTGCTGGCGCTGACGGGGCCGGCGCTGGCCTCGGCCCGCCTGCCCGTCCAGCGCGGCGCGGCGACGGATGACGCCGACGTGCTCAGCGCGCAGACGGTTTCGGACTTTTCCAGCTATGCGCAGCAGGTGGAGGCGGAGACGAACCTGCGCCTCCATGTGGCGCTCGTACACTTCTGGGACGGGCTGGATGCGCAGGCCTATGCCGACGCGCTGTTTGAGGCGTGGAATCTGGGCGATATGGACATTTTGCTGTGCGGCGCGGCGGGCGAGGATGCCTTCGCCACCGCGATGGGCGACGGCGCGGCGGACCTGCTGGGCCGGCAGAGCGCCGAAAACCTGATGTATACCTCCTCCCGCTTCGGCACACTGTTTGCCTCCCAGCAGTACGACGCGGCCCTCGCGGAGTACTGCCGGGCCTTTAATGCGCTTGTGCTCAAGCGGACGGACGCGGACATCTCCCTGGACGGTCTGTTCGGAACCGCGCAGGCCACGCCCGCCCCCACCTCCGAGTCCCGCCTGTGGGACGAGGTGATGGATGCCATCAACGACAGCAGCGAGGCGTACCAGGCGCGCCATGACAGCCGCCGCCATACGGAGAACGGCCTGAGTGCGGGCGGATGGATTGTGCTGGCGGTGCTGGTGCTGATTGTGCTGAAAAGCGGAAGACGCAGGCGCGCGGGCCGAATGCGCGGCGGCTGTGGCTGTGCGCCGCTGGGCTGGCTGTTCAGCCTCCTGGGCCTCAACGTACTGATCGACATGTTCCGAAGGCGTTCATAACAACCGCAGGGAGGATGCGTCATGCTTTCCAGTTACCAAAGAGGGCTTCGCCATGGGCTGCCCATCGCCCTTGGTTATCTCTCGGTTTCCTTCGCCTTTGGCATTCAGGCCACCTCGCTGGGGCTTACGCCCCTGCAGGCGGTGATGATATCGTTTTTCAACGTGACCAGCGCCGGCCAGCTGGCCGGGCTGCAGCTGATGGCCGCGGGCGCGGGCCTTACGGAAATGGCGCTCACGCAGCTGACCATCAACCTGCGCTACGCTCTGATGAGCCTGAGCCTGAGCCAGAAGCTGGATAGCAGCATGACGCTGCCCCACCGGCTTCTCCTGTCCTTTTGCAACACGGACGAGGTGTTTGTGGTGGCCTCGCAGCAGCCGGGCAAGGTGGGCCGGGCCTATCTGTACGGCCTGACCAACGGACCCTTCCTGGGCTGGGTGCTGGGTACGCTTCTGGGCGCGCTGGCGGGCGGCTTGCTGCCCGCGGCTGTGACCGAAGCGCTGGGCATCGCCATCTATGGCATGTTCATCGCCATTGTGCTTCCGCCCTTCCGGCGCTCGCGCGAGGTGCGGGCGGTGGTACTGGTGGCCGTGGGCCTGAGCTGCCTGATCTCGCTGTGGCCGGTGTTGAGCTTCATCTCCGACGGCTTCCGCATCATCCTCTGCGCGGTGGCGGCCTCGGCGCTGGGCGCCTGGCTGATGCCCCGCCCCTTTGAGGAAGAAGCAGCCGATAAACAGGAGGCGCTGTAAATGGACTGGTCCCGTTTTCTTACGTACCTGCTGGTGATGGCCGGGGTGACCTACCTCATCCGCATGCTGCCGCTGGCGGCCATCCGCGGCCGGGTGCGCAGCGTGTTTCTGCAATCGTTTCTCTACTATGTGCCCTACGCGGTGCTGGGGGCCATGACGTTTCCGGCGGTGTTTTCCGCCACGGGCAGCTGGTTTTCGGCCCTTGCGGGCACGCTGGCGGCGCTGGTTCTGGGCTGGATGGAAAAGGGATTGCTCACCGTGGCCGCCGTGGCCTGCGCGGTGGCGTTTGCGGCGGGCTTTCTCCCGCTGTGAAAGAAAAATCCGTGCGGGTATTGCATTTTTCCCCAAAGCATGGTACAATCATCCTTGCGATTTTAGGACCCAAGGAGGTGAACCACGTTGCCGAACATCAAGTCCGCTATCAAGCGCGTGAAGGTCAGCGAAGCCAAGAACCTTCGGAACCGTATGGTGAAGTCGAAGGTCAAGACCGCCATCAAGAAGTTTGAGACGGAGATCGCCACTGCCCCCGCCAACGCTGCGGCGCAGTACAGCCTCACCACCTCCGCTATCGATAAAGCCGCCGCCAAGGGCATTCTGCACAAGAATACCGCGAGCCGCAAAAAGGCCCGTCTGGCGAAGCAGATGGCCAAGGCCCAGTAAGTGGGCTTTCGCCGCCGGCCTGCGCGCTGCGTATGCCGCGGCGGCAGGTCGAAACAGAGTGGAAAGCAATGCCGTGCGATGGTTTCGCGCGGTTTTTGCTTTTTTATCACGCAAACGCCCCGGCAGCCTACCGGGGCGTTTCCTTTTTGACTGGATAGGGCTCCGGGCAGGAGGTGCGGCCCAGCAGATAATCCGTGCTCGTATGATACAGATCGGCCAGCGCCGCCAAATGGTGCACCGGAATTTCGCGCTTGCCGGTTTCATAATTGCTGTAAACGCGCTGGTCGATTCCCAGTTTGGCCGCCACCTGCTTTTGCATCAGCTCATGGTCCTCCCGAAGGTCCTTCAAGCGGGGATAGCGCATGCGATCACCTCACGCACAGGCTAATCTACACTCGTTTGATAGTATTGACTATACTATTGATCGATAGTAAAATAAACCGCGAGGAGGGGATGCGCATGGAGCTTTTCGAGGAAATTCTTATGCATCATCTCAAAAAGAACCAAGGTGCCCAAGGGTTTCCCGCGGACCCGCAGGCGCTGGGCCATGACACCGCGTATCAGGCGCTGAACGCCATCCGTATCATTTTGGCGCGGGACGATCTGGAGGACCCGGAATGCTTCCGGCGCATTGAAAAAATCGTGCGGGCCTTTGAGCGCATCGGGAGCGCACAGTATGAGGCGAAGTTGAAAGACATCGACAAAGAGGCGGAGGACATCTTAAGTGATGCCAGAAGACGGGCTCTTCAGAACG
>UQEF01000134.1 GCA_900540045.1 uncultured Eubacteriales bacterium
CGTTACCGTGTGATTGACTTTCTGGTCAGCAGCATGGTGGGCAGCGGCATGCGCAACGTGGGCGTCATCATGCAGAAGAACTACCACAGCCTGATGGACCATCTGGGCAGCGGCAAGGAATGGGACCTGCACGGCAAAAACGACGGCCTCTACATTCTGCCGCCGTTCCTGACGCGCGACAATGTGGGCGTGTACACCGGGTCGCTGGACGCGCTGCACTCCAACATGAACTACCTCCGGCGCAGTCGTCAGGAATACGTGCTTCTGTGCAACAGCCTGATCATCTTTAACGCCAACTTCACAGACATGTTCAAGAGCTATCTGGATTCCGGGTGCGACGTGATGATGCTCTACACCAAGGACCCGGAGATGCAGCGCCCGGAATACGGCACGTATCTGGACATCGACGCCACGGGCAAGGTAGTCGATATCGAAATCGACCCCACCAAGCCGCGTTACGAAAATACCAGCATGGACGTGATTTTGCTCCGCAAAGACCTTTTGATCGACCTGGTGGACCGCGGAGCCGCGCACGGCTATCACGACCTGGTGCGCGACGTGCTCCAGCGCATGGCGCGCGACGCGGGGCTGAATCTGTGCGGCTACGAATATAAGGATATATGCTTCCGCATGGACAGCGTGCAGAGCTACTTCAAGTTCAACCTTGCCACCCTTGACACCAATGTGCGCCACCGCCTGTTCCCGGAGGATAAGCCGGTGTATACCAAGGTGCGCGACGAGCTGCCCGCCCGCTACATGGACGGCGCTTGGGTGCTCAATTCCATGGTGGCCGACGGCTGCATCATCAACGGCATGGTGGAGCACAGCGTGCTGTTCCGCGGGGTCAAGATCGACAAGGGCGCGCATGTGAAGAACTGCATCATCATGCAGGACTGCCACATCGAGGAAGGCGTGCAGCTGGAGAACTGCATTCTGGACAAGCAGGCCGTCATCAAGCACGACGGCAGGCTCATCGGCCCCAGCGCCTACCCCATCGTGATTTCCAAGAACATGATCATCTAAGGACGTCGGAAGGAGTTTCAAGGCATGAAGATTCTGTTCACAGCCAGCGAATGCGTCCCATTTATCAAAACGGGCGGCCTGGCGGACGTGGTGGGCGCGCTGGCGCCCGTGCTGGCCAAAAAAGGTCACGATGTGCGCGTCATCTTGCCAATGTACACCGCCATCGCCCAGAAGTGGCAGGAGCAGATGCAGTATCTGCTGGACTTTGATGTGCAGCTGGGCTGGCGCAGGCAGTACTGCGGCGTGCAGATGCTCAAAAAAGATGGCGTGATCTATTATTTCCTCGATAACAAGTATTACTTCGGGCGGCCCTACATCTACGGTCTGGGCGGCGACGAGTACGAGCGCTACGGCTTCTTCTGCCGTGCCTGCCTCAACGCCCTGCCGCTGCTGGACTTCAGTCCCGATATCCTGCATGCGCACGACTGGCAGAGCGGCATGATCCCCGCGCTTCTGAAGATTCAGTACGCGCACCTGCCGTTCTATGCCCACATCCGCACCATGTTTACCATTCACAACCTGCAATATCAGGGCATTTTCGGCATCAAGGACGTGCAGGACGTGCTGGGCCTGGGCGACGGGCTGTGGACGTCGGATAAGCTTGAATGCTTTGGCTGCGCCAACTTTATGAAGGCCGGCCTGGTCTATGCCGACGCCATCACCACCGTCAGCCCCAGCTATGCCGAGGAAATCACCACCGCCTACTACGGCGAGCGCCTTGACGGGCTGATTCGCGCGCGGCGTGACTCGCTTTACGGCGTGCTCAACGGCATCGACGTGGACGAGTACAACCCCGCTACCGATCCCATGATCTATAAAAACTACACCCTGAAAGACATGAGCGGCAAGGCCGAAAACAAAGCCAAGCTGCAAAAGGACCTGGGCCTGAAGGTGGACCCGGACATTCCGCTGGTCGCCATGGTGGGCCGCCTGAGCAATCAGAAGGGCCTGGATCTGGTGGACTGCGTCATCGGGGACATCATGAACGAAAAGGTGCAGATGGCTGTGCTTGGCATGGGCGACGCGCGCTACACCAACCTGTTCAGCTGGGCTGAGCAGCAGTACCGCGGCCAGCTGGCCGCCCGTTTCGCCATGGACCACGAGCTGGCCCACAAGATGTATGCGGGCGCAGACTTCTTCCTGATGCCCTCGCTGTTTGAGCCGTGTGGCCTGAGTCAGCTGATCTCGCTGCGTTATGGCACCATTCCCATCGTGCGCGAGACCGGCGGCCTGCGCGACACCGTGCTCAGTTACAACGAATACACGCAGGCAGGCAATGGCTTCACCTTCCTCAACTACAACGCGCATGATATGCTCAATGTCATCCGCCGCGCGCTGGAGTATTACCGCGAGCATCCGGATGTGATCAAACTGCTGCGCACCCGCGGCATGCAGGGCGACTACAGCTGGACCCACAGTGCGGGCGAATATGTGAAGCTGTATGAGAAGCTGACGGGAAAGAAATAAGGGTTCCTTCTCTCCCGGCGGAGGCCTGCGGTGCGGGCCTCCGCTTTTTTCCGCACATTTCAAAAAAATTTATGTTTTATGTTCATTTTTGCGGTTGACAAAGCGCCTGCAGGTGCTGTAAAGTATGTAAACGAGTGTGGGCCCGGCAGCGGGTTTTTCCTGCCGCGGGGCTTTGCATGCACATCAATACAAAGGAGCATGCACGAATGAACGGCCTCAAAAAACTGAACGATCTCCTGTTTCCGGGCGCAAAAACGTACGAGCGGGTGGGCGCGGGCAAGGCGGTGGCGCTGGGCTTCCAGCACGCTTTCGCCATGAGTTGTGCCACCATCCTCGTTCCTCTGCTGACGGGCCTTGACGTGGGCGTGGCCCTGCTGGCCGCCGGCCTTGGCACGCTGGTGTTCCACCTGTGCACAGGCGGTAAGAATCCCGTGTTCCTGGGTTCCTCCTTCGCCTTCATCGCGGCGCTGTGCGTGGTGCTCGATCCGGCAGGCGCGCCTAACTCCTTCGGCATGAACCACGTGGAGCAGATCCAGGTGGCCATGTGGGGCGTGATGGGTGCGGGTGCCATCTACCTGGTGTTCGCTCTGCTGATCAAGCTCATCGGCATGAGGTTTATCGACCGGCTGTTCCCGCCTGTAGTGCGGGGCGTGGGCATTGCCATCATCGGCCTGAACCTGGCGTCCTCCGCCATCGATAATATTCAGAACAACAACGGCTTCGCCTTCTTCACCCCCGGCTACTACTGGAGCTGGGTGCTGGCGCTGCTCACCTGCCTGACGGCGGTGCTTCTCTCCAGCTACGGCAAGGGCATGTTCAAAATGGCCTCCATCGCCATCGCGCTGGGTACAGGCTATGTGGTCACATTGATCGTTACCGCTACGGGCATCGCCCCGGCCGGGCTGATGAACCTCAACGCCATCGGCCAGCATGGCTGGATTGAGCTGCCCAATGTGGTATTCCCCACCTTTGACTTTGCAGGCCGTGGCTCACAGATTCTTCGCGCCATCGGCGTGATCAGCCCGGTAGCCATCGTAACGATGGTGGAGCATGTGGGCGATGTGTACGCCAACGGTGCCGTGGTGGGCCGCGACTTTACCAAGGACCCCGGTTTGCACCGGACCATGGCGGGCGACGGTCTGGCCACCATGGTGGCCGGCTTCATCGGCGGTCCCGCGAACACCACCTACTCTGAAAACACCGCCGTGCTGGCTGCAACCGGCAACTATAACCCCGTTACCCTGCGTATTGCCGCGGTGATCGCCATCGTGGTTTCCTTCTGCGGCAAGGCCATCGGCATTGTGGAAACCGTGCCCAACTGTGTGCTGGGCGGCGCGTGCATCGTGCTCTATGGCATGATCGCCTCGGTGGGCCTGCGCACGCTGGTGGAAAACCATGTGGACTTCACCAAGAACCGCAACCTTTGCATCGCCGCGGTGATGCTGGTGCTGGCCATGGGCGGCGCTACCATCGGCGGCCCCGATTTCAGCTTCAGCGGCATTGGCCTGGGCATTATCTCCGGTATTTTGCTGAACCTGATTATGCCGGAAGCCAAGGAGCCCAAGCCCGGCCTGGTGGCCCACAGCGTACCCGAAGAGGAAATTGTCAAGGAGAAGTAAGTGACCTTCGCAGCGGCATGGCCAAGGCCATGCCGCTCAGACCGTTGAAAAACCCATTTGGGGAGGTTTGGAGGGTCCGCAGGCCCACCAAAATGAAATCGTATCGTCCGGCTTTGCCGGGCGGGCGGGGAGTTTGCGCCCCTCGGCGCAAACATTTTTTAAGCTTTTGGCGGAAAAGGCCGGCGAAGCCGGACTTTCAGACTGTCAAAGAAGCCACTTTGCATCGTAGCAAAGTGGCTTCTTGCAGTAG
>UQEF01000135.1 GCA_900540045.1 uncultured Eubacteriales bacterium
CCGCCTCATGGCAGCGGCTGCGTGTGGCCGCATCCCAGATGGAGGACTGGACCTCGCCGATGTGCGCCTTGCCAAGCAAGAGCATACACATGCGGCTCTGACCAATGCCCCCGCCGATGGTCAGGGGCAATTCGCCGTCCAGCAGCATGCGGTGGAAGGGCAGCGACCGCCGCGCATCGCAGCCGGCCAGCGTCAGCTGGCGGTCCAGCGATTCGCTGTCGACGCGGATACCCATGGAACTGAGCTCAATGGCCTGGTCCAGCAGCGGGCTGTAGTAGAGCAGATCACCGTTGAGGTTCCAGTCATCGTAGTCGGGCGCGCGGCCGTCATGCGGCTGTCCGTTGGACAGCTTATGGCCGATGCCCATCAGAAACGTGACCGGGTGTTCCCGGACAAAGGCGTTTTCCCGCTCCTTGGCGGGAAGATCCGGATAGAGGTCCAGCAGCTCCTGGGCGGAGAGGAAGGTCACCTCGTCGGAGAGCTGGGTGCGCAGGCGCGGGTAGCGGCCGTTGACCAGCAGCGACGTATCGCTGATGCAGCGCACGATGTCGCGCACCGTATCCTGCAAGAAGCGCAGGGTGCGCATCTCCCGGGTGATGACGCGTTCCCAGTCCCACTGGTCCACGTAGATGGAATGCAGGTTATCCAGCTCCTCGTCGCGCCGGATGGCGTTCATGTCGGCGTAGATCCCCTTGCCGGTATGAAAATCGTAGCGATAGAGGGCCATGCGCTTCCATTTGGCCAGCGAATGCACCACCTGCGCCTCCATGCCCGCTGCCGGGATATCGAAGGAGACCGGACGTTCCACGCCGTTGAGGTCGTCATTGAGGCCGGAGGCCGGGTCTACAAACAGCGGTGCGGACACGCGCTTGAGGTTCAGGGTCTGGGCCAGATGGTCCTGAAAGGTGCGCTTGATCAGGCTGATGGCCGCCTGCGTTTCATACAGGGACAGGGTCGGTTCATAACCGGCGGGGATGACGGTATGGTTCATGGGAATCGTCCTCCTTTGAGCAAAATAGAACGGCTTACTTGCGGGACTTGCCGCCTGCCAGCGCCCTGAGGATCACGTGGGCCACGCCTCCGGCCTGCGGGGGTATGCGGCGCGCGCGCAGATACAGGCCCGTCACTCGGATATCGCCGATGCTCTGGGGCGGGATGGTGAGCGGGTCCGCGTCCAGCAGGGTAAAGTCCGCGCGCTTGCCGGGCGCGAGCGTGCCGCGCTCCCCTTCGTCAAAACCAAGCCAGGCGGCATTGCGCGTGCGCATGAGCAGGGCCTCATAGGGCGTGAGCCGTTGGGCGGGGTTGGGGTGATTGACTGCCAGGTGCATGCCCCGGATGGGATCGGGACGGGTGCAGGGTGCGTCCGACCCGTCGGCGATGACGATACCCCGGTCCCACATGGACCTGAGCGGGTTGAGCCCGTCGGCGCGGTCGCCCAGAATTTCGCGAAGGTAGCGGTCCGGCTCCTGCGTCCAGTCGATAAAGGGGGCCTGCACCGCAAGGCACAGCCCCAGCGCCGCGATGCGGTCGAGCTGCGAAGGCGAAACCATGCAGCAGTGAATCATGATGTGCCGGTGGTCCGGGCGGGGAAGGTCGGCCAGTGCCGCCTCGTAGGCGGTGATGCACTGCTCCACCGCTGCGTCGCCGATGGCATGCATGGTGATCTGCAATCCCGCGCGGTTGGCGGCGATGGCAAAAGCGTTGACCTGCTCCTGGGTGTAGTTGAGCACGCCGCGGTTATCCGGGTTGTTGGTATAAGGCTCAAGCAGCGCCGCATCCTCGGAGCCGAAGCAGCCGTCCAGCGCCAGTTCAAAACAGCCGCCGATGCGCTTCATCCGGCGTTTCAGCACCTTGGAAACATCCATGGTCTGAAAGAAGATGCGGAAGGTCTGCGGCAGGCCGCCCTCCAGCATGCGCAGCATGTCCACGTCCATATCGCGCGGATAGCCCACGCCTTCGACGGCGTGTACCAGGCCGATGCCTGCGGCGGTCAGCGCAGCGGCGCCCTTGCTCAGGCCGCCGACGATGCTCAGGGGGCTGAGCTTGGCCGTAACCTCGTTCACGCCGTTGTAAAAGGCGCTCTGGTACAGCCAGCCGTCCGCATGAAAGCCGGGGTCATCCGTCACCTTGGAACTGAAAAAGGACATCATGGCGGAGTTGCACACCGCCGCGTGCCCGTCATATTTGACGATGATGAGCGGCCTCGCCGCCCAGCGGTCCAGGTCCTCGCGGTTGGGCAGACGGCCCTCCCGCACCAGATGGCCGCATGCGCCGAAGCCGATGAGCAGCTTTTCCCTCGGGTGCGCTTCGGCGTAGGTGCGGACGATGGCGGCCGCCTCGTCGAAGCTGTGCGCATCGGAGATGTTGAAGGTGTTCTCAAATGTGGAGAAGCTCTCAAAGTGCATGTGCGTATCGCCAAAGGCCGGGACCGCCACCGCGCCGCCCAGGTCGATGCGCGGCATGGAGGCGTATTCAGCGGGCAAATCGTCCCCCAGCCACAGGATGCGGCCGTCTGCTCCCGCAGCCATTTTGAAAAAGACCTCACCCTCGGCCTCACAGGTGATAAAACGGGCATTTTCGAAAACCGGCATGGAACAACCTCCTTTTTTGTGCGGCAATGAAAGCTGGTATCAGCATAACACGTTATGGAACATTCGTCAAAGGGGCGATTGACAGAAAGCGGCACAAAACAAAGGAAATACCGGCGCTATTCAGGTATCCGGGCGGCTGAGCAGGAGGCGGAGCGGCATCTATTCCACAGGGCCTCCTGCGCGCCGCCTCCCGGCCGGATGGGCTCAGTCAGGACAGGCCGCGGGCGTGCCAACGGGAATGTCGATACGGGTCAGGTATTCGCTGTCTCTGCGGGCGGTCATGCTGTCCAGCACACAGGTTTCATAGGAGGCATCCAGCGGATGAAGGCCCCGCTGCGCAATGGCATGCAGCATGCGGCGATAGGTGGTGCCGGTCTGGCTGTAGGGACCTGAGTGCAGGCATCGCGCGTACAGTCCCGCCGGCCGCAGACGGCATGGGCGCGCCCGGACAGCCCGGTGCAGGGGAAAGAACACCTCGCACACCTCGGTGAAGCGTTCCGCGGCCATGGCCTCACGGCTCACACGCGTGCCCATCTGATACAGGTAGGGCAGCTGACGGTCGTGCGCCAGGCGCAGAAGCGTCTTGAGGGTGATGTCCGTTTCCAGCGTTCCCCCCGGAGGCGCAACGGGATGTGCCGCAATCCAGCCTTCGGGCAGGGTTTCAAACCGCACCTCGCCCGGCGCTTCCGAGGAGCGTTTTTCCAGTTCGTCAATTTTGACATCCAAACGGGTAAGCGCGGCGGACAGACGGCGCTGACGCGCGACGAGCTCTTCCCGCTGGCGGCGCAGGACGCCCAGCGCGTCGGACGGGCCCGGCAGAGATAGAAACGCACGGATTTCCTGAAGACTCAGCCCCATGTCCTTGAGGATCAGAATATGGTCCAGCATTTCCAGCTGATCCGCGCCATAGTAGCGGTAGCCGTTATGGGGGTCCTTCTCATTGGGAGAAAACACGCCGGCCCGATCATAAAAGATCAGGGTCTGTTTGGTTATGCCATTGAGACGAGCGAGCTCGCCGGTGGTGAAGCGGGGTTTCAAGGTGGGTCTCCTTTCCTGCAAGAGGGGGTTGACAGTATTGTTACTATATCCTTTATGATGATTTCTGTCAATAAAAACAACCTTGTGGAAAGGAAGGAGAGCATGAAAATCCGTCAGGAGGCGTCCCGGTATGCCATGCTGGTGCTGGGAGCGGCCATACTGGCCTTCGGGCTGTACAACGTGCACAGCCAGAGTCACATCACAGAGGGCGGCGTGCTGGGCATGACGCTGCTGCTGGAGCACTGGCTGGGCGTATCGCCCGCCGTATCGGAAGTAGTCCTGGATGGGATCTGTTACGCGCTGGGCCTTCGCTATCTGGGCAAAGCCTTTTTGCCCCACGCGTTGGCAGCCACCGGCTGTTTTGCCCTGTTCTACGCCCTCAACGAGCATGTCGGCCCTGTTCTGCCCAGTTTGGGCGGGATGCCGCTGGTGGCCGCGGCAGTGGGCGGCGTCTTTGTGGGCGTGGGCGTGGGACTGGTGGTACGCGCGGGCGGCGCGGCAGGCGGAGACGATGCGCTGGCGCTGGTCATCTCCAAAAAGCTGGGATGGAGGCTTCCCATGGCCTATCTGGCAACGGATTTGACGGTGCTGCTTTTATCCCTCAGCTATATCCCGCCGG
>UQEF01000136.1 GCA_900540045.1 uncultured Eubacteriales bacterium
CCGGGTGGATGCAAAAGCACGCCCGTTTGCTGCTGAACACTCCCTCCGCGCACCCCTACCGCTCGCCGTCCCCGTGCTTCGCCGGCCCCGCCAGGTGCGAGAGCACCGTGCGCACCGCCCCGCCCGCGCCCGACGAAAACAGGGAGCGCAGCATCCGCCGCACATTGGCCTTGGCCTGCGGGTCCAGTTCCCGAATCGCCTCCAGCGCCTTCACGGCGCTGTCCCGCCAGTCGTCCACCAGGTCGGTCACAAGCTCGGCCTGCGACGCGTCTACCACGTGGTAAAGCGTATCCACCAGTTCGCGCCGCTGGTCCATGTCCATGCTCTGAAGCCAGGTATGAATAGCCTCGTCGGTGATTTTGCCGCTCATGTCCAGATCGTCCTGACGCACGAAGGCGCCGTTTTCCACCTGCCAGGTCATGGCGTCGTGCTGCAGAATGCCAATGGATGTGGATCGCACCACCGTGTACCGGGGATGATAGTGCAGGAGCATCCCCACCACGCTGCTCTGGGGAATGTAGCTTTCGATGCGGGCACTGATGCGCTCGTATCCCTCACAGCCCAGCGTCTCCTCATCCACGCCCGGCCCGTCGAAGCTGTACACCCGCAGGATGCGCTCCTGTACGGAGGAAGCCGCGCGCGCGCCCGCATATACCGCCAGGTTGCCGCCCTTGCTGTGTCCGCCCAGCCGCAGGGCCATGCCGCGGCGGGCCGTCCGCTCGGTATAGGCGACCGCCTCCTTCTGCGAAGGGACGGTCATGAAGGACATGTTCAGGTCCTCCTTCCATCCGGCGATGGTCAGGTCCGTTCCCCGAAAGGCGATGTAGCACTCTCCGCGCGACAGATCCCATGTGCAGGCGCAAAACTGCATCTCCATCGCGCCGTCGATGATATTCACATAATCGTGCATGGGCAAGTCGCGGTACCGCTTCAGGCCCGCGCAGCATTCGAACAGCCGGTAGCGCTTTTTCTGAAACGTGTCCAGCCGCTCATAGTCCACATGCTCGCGGATGTAGGCCCAGGCCTGTGCTGCCGTGGGCCGCTGGCCCCGGTCCATCAGCCCTTCCATGGGCATGTAAACCAGCTGGGTCAGCACCAGGCTGTCCAGCGCGTCAAACGGGCGCTGCGCCAGTGTATAACCGCCTGTCGCCAAGGCATGATCCTGGATGTTGGGCATAAGCTATCCTGTCCTCCTCCGGCATTGTGCACCTTCTCAGTATATCCCTGCGCGGGCTGCGGCGCAACCCGTCCGCCTTGCGCCCTTCTCACACTTCTGCTATAATGTGGCGAGCCGCCCTTTTGCGGCTGATCCCGTGCGATTGATTTTTTAGGAGGCCCCTGTGATCATCGGCCAATTCTGCGAAACCTATCCCCCGGCGCTGGACGGCGTGGGCCGGGTGATGCTGGCCTATTGCCAGACGCTGTCCCGCATGGGGCACCGGTGCCTGTATATCGCCCCCCGCGATGCCGCCGCCACGTCGGTTCCCGGCCTGGAAACGCTGCTCTATCCCAGCATGCCCATTCCGGGAGAGCCCTACCGGGTGGGCATCCCGGCGCTGGGCCGGGATTTTCGCCGCGCCGCGCGCAGCGTGCCCTTTGACGTGGTCCATGCCCATACCCCCTTTCTGGCCGGACGCGCGGCGCGCCGCATCGCGCGCAGGCGCAGGATTCCGCTGGTCGCGACCTTTCACAGCAAGTATTACGAGGATTTTTACCGCGTCACCCATTCCCGCCGCCTGTCGCTGTGGGCGCTGAAATACGTGGTGTCGTTCTACAACACCTGCGACGAGGTGTGGGCCGTCAATGACAAAACCGCGGACGTTCTGCGCCAGTACGGCTACCGGGGGCCGGTCATTACCATGCCCAACGGCACCGACCCGCAGTCCGTCAGCGACGAGACGTACCGTCGCGTACTGGCGCGCCGGTCCCTGCGCGACGGCGTCAGCACCCTTTTGTTCGTGGGGCAGATGGATTTCAAGAAAAACCCGCATCTGATTCTGCGCGCCTGCGCGTTGCTGCGCGATCAGGGGGAGGATTTCCAGCTTGTCATGGCGGGCGCGGGGCAGGATCTGGAGCGGCTCAAGGCCCTGGCCGCCTCCCTGAACCTTCAGGACCGCGTGCTTTTTACCGGCTTTGTGGGCGACCGGGAGGAGATCCTCTCGCTCTACCGCCGGGCCGATCTGCTGGTCTTTCCCTCGGTATATGACAATGCGCCCATGGTGGTGCGCGAGGCCGCGGCCATGGGTACGCCCGCCCTGCTGGTGCGCGGCAGCTGCTCGGCCGAGGGCGTGACGCATGGGGACAACGGCTTTCTGTGCGAGGCTGATCCCGCCAGCATCGCTTCGGGAATCATGGAGGCGCTCCCCCGCGCGGCCCGCGCAGGCGCGCGCGCCCGCGACACCATTCCCATCCCATGGGCCTTGCTGATGGAACAGGTATTGGAGCGTTACCGGCGCTTGATCGCGCGGCACGCTGAAAGGAGCCCCGCATGAAGCCCGGTATCCGCAAGCTTATCAACTTTCTCTTCATCGGCGCGACCATCGCGCTGGTGTGTATCCTCGCCTTTGGCAACAGCGACCTGGAAAACGCCTGGGAGGCCCTCTTCACGCTGGATCCCTGGTGGCTGCTGGGCGCGGCGGGGTGCTGGTTTGCCTATCTGTTCTTTGACGCGCTGGGTTACCACTATTTTCTGCGCAAGCAGGGGTATGGGGTCAAACTGTCCTTTGCGCTCTATATTTCCCTGATGGGCTTCTACTATAGCAACATCACCCCCGGCGCCAGCGGCGGACAGCCCATGCAGATCTATTACATGAACAAAAAGGGCGTGCCCATCGGCATTGGCACCTCCGGCATTTCCATGAAGTTCATCGCCAACCAGCTGATGACCGTGCTGATGGCCTCCGTCCTGTGGCTGTGGAATGCGTCCTTTGTGGACCGGCAGCTCGCCGGGGCGCGCTGGGTGGTGGTCATCGGCTGGCTGATCAACTTCGCCGCCGTGCCCCTGATTCTGCTGGTGGCCTTTCACCGGCCGCTGGTGCAGCGCATTGCCGCCTTTTTCATCCGGCTGGGACACCGTATGCGCCTGGTCAAGGACCCCGAAGTGGCCGCCCTGCGCGTGAATACCACGCTGGACAGCTACCATGCCAGCATCCTGCGCCTGAGCCGCCATCCCCGCCAGATCCTTATCCAGCTTGGTCTCTCCGCCCTGAGCGTGCTGGGGCTGATGTCGGTCATCCTGTTTGTGTATCGCGCCTTTGGGGAGTCGGGCACCCCCTGGTACCAGCTGCTGACCATTTCGTTCCTGCTCTTTCTCAGCGCCAGCTATACCCCCCTGCCCGGCGCCAGCGGCGCACAGGAGGGCGGCTTCCTGCTCTATTACCGGGGGCTGTTCACCCAGGGCACGGCAGGCCTGGCGCTCCTGGTATGGCGCTTTATGACCTATTATCTCTTTCTGATTATCGGTGCGGCCGCCACGATTCTCACCCACCTGCGCGGCAGTGCGAAGGCCAGCGCCGCCGCGCGCAGCCGGCCTGAATAGCGCGGGACGTGCGGCGCATGCCGCACACAAACCGGGGGGCGGACAAGCGATGCCTGTCCGCCCCCGGTTTTGTTATGGTCCTTTGACGCATCAGCCGTTGGGATACTGCGCCCGGCTGCCGCCGATATAGGGCAGGCGCGAATACGCCATCGTGACATGGGCCTGGCCCACGTCGCTCCCCTCCATGCGCACGGGCACCGCCACCGGGCGTACATGCATGCCCACCAGCGTATCGCCCACATCAATGGCCGCGTCCGCCTGAATGAACTGCGCCACGGCGGGGTGCTCAAAGCGCTGGTAGGCCGCCGCGCCCGTGCTGCCGCCCGCCTTGGGCACCGGCATCACGTTGACCTGCGTCAGGTTAAGGCGGTCCAGCAGCGCCTGTTCCATCACCAGGGCGCGGTTGAGATGCTCGCAGCACTGAAACACGGGGTGCAAGCCCAGCTCGTCGCACACGGCGATCATCGTTTCCGCCAGGGCATCGCCCAGCTCCGGCACGCTGTTTTTCCCGATGTGGCCGCCCGCCACCTCGCTGGTGGAGCAGCCCAGCACCATGGTCGCGCCAGGCTTCAGGCCCGCCGCCTTCGCCAGATAGCGAATGTCCTTTTCCAGCTGGGCCGCCGCTTCCCGATACGCCTCGTTCATCAGATAAGCTCCTTTCTCTCGTCGCAATTCAGGCCCACATGGAGCCGGGT
>UQEF01000137.1 GCA_900540045.1 uncultured Eubacteriales bacterium
GGGTGCGCGGAGGGAGTGTTCAGCAGCAAACGGGCGTGCTTTTGCATCCACCCGGCCATGCTGCGAAATGGATTCCCTGACGGGCTGCGGCGGCTTGGCCCCGCGGTTGTCCGAGGGTGCCGGAAAAGCCCGCTTTCGGCGGCCTGAGCGCCCGGTGGCCTTCGCCGCCGGACCTCGTGCATGTTTGCGCCGGGCGGGAGGGTCCGGCCTGCGCATCGGGCGAAATCCCTTGCTTTTCCGCAATTTTTTGGAAGAAAAACATTGACTTTTTTGTTGACACCGTGCTATTATGGTATGGTTGTCCGCAGTATGCGTTTTTCGCATGCCCTTTTTGCGCGAGAAAGGCGCGAAAATCAGGCGGCGCAAGGCGCACAGCCGCGGATCGGACTTACGCGGCTTTGAACGCAGAAGGAGGCGTGGCTCAAATGGAAGAAGCGCTGCTCAAGCAGGCCGGCAGGCGCGTGGTGGGCACCAAGCAGGTGCTGCGCGCGGTGGAGGAGAACCGGGCCGCGCGCGTCTTTCTGGGCAAGGACGCAGACGGCTTCATCTACCACAGGCTCAACGCCCTGTGCGAGGAAAGGCATGTGCCGGTCACCGTGGTGGACAGCATGCAGGAGCTGGGAAAGCTCTGCCAGGTGGACGTGAAGGCGGCGTCCGCCGCCGTGCTCAAGTAAGGCGCGGCATTCCCCATTCAACTATAAAGACGCCAGGGTTGCGGCGGTTTTTATAGCACATCAATTCGGAGGTGTTTCCATGCCCACGATCAATCAGTTGATCCGCAAGGGACGGAAAAAGGTCGAAAACAGGTCTACGGCTCCTATCCTGCAGGGCTGCCCGCAGAAGCGCGGCGTGTGCCTGAGCGTTAAGACCACGACCCCCAAAAAGCCCAATTCCGCCCTGCGTAAGATCGCCCGTATCCGTCTGACCAATCAGATCGAAGGTACGTGCTACATTCCGGGTATTGGCCACAACCTGCAGGAGCACAGCGTGGTGCTCATCCGCGGCGGCCGTGTACGCGACCTGCCCGGCGTGCGCTACCACATCATCCGCGGCGCTCTGGATACGGCCGGCGTGGCCAAGCGGATGCAGGCGCGTTCCCTGTACGGCGCCAAGCGGCCCAAGAAGTAAGACGTTTTCCTGCGCTGCGTTTGCAGCCCCTTTCGGAGTGGGCGCAGGCGTTCGCTCCCCCGCCCGTGAGAATCGAAGCGAGGCGGAGGGCGGGCACACCGCGTGACTTTCCCGTAGGTCGGGAGCGGTCGATGCTGAAGGCCGTCAGAAACCTGTATGCAGGCGCGCTTTGAAAACGCATTCCCGGGACCCCAAATCTTACGCTGTGCCACAGGCACATTGCGGCGATGCAATCGCCACAACGAAGGAGGAAATCAAATGCCCCGTCGTGGATTTATTCCCAAGCGCGAGGTGCTGCCCGATCCCGTTTACGGGACCACCGTGGTCACCAAGCTCATCAACCAGATCATGCTGGATGGCAAGCGCGGCACCGCGCAGCGCATCTGCTATTCCGCGTTTGACACCATCAAGGAAAAGACCGGCAAGGACGCCGCCGAGGTCTTCAACGCCGCCCTTGGCAACGTGTCGCCCCAGCTGGAGGTCAAGGCCCGCCGCGTGGGCGGCGCCACCTATCAGGTGCCTATCGAGATCCGCCCAGAGCGCCGTCAGACGCTGGCCCTGCGCTGGCTGGTTGAATTCAGCCGCAAGCGCGGCGAAAAGACCATGGCCGAGCGCCTTGCCGCCGAAGTGATGGACGCCGCCAACAACACCGGCGCCGCCGTCAAGCGCAAGGAAGAAATGCACCGCATGGCCGAGGCCAACAAGGCCTTCGCGCACTACCGCTGGTAATGCGCAGGGGCGCGGGCGGGGCGCCCGCGCCTGGAAGAAGAATGAGAGAAAGCCGAATTTGAAAGGAGACCCCTCTGTTATGCCAAGAAGTCACCCGTTGGAAAAGGTGCGCAATATCGGCATCATGGCCCACATCGACGCCGGTAAGACCACCACGACCGAGCGCATCCTGTTCTATACCGGGCGCGTTCACCGTCTGGGTGAGACACACGAGGGCGCGGCCACCATGGACTGGATGGCGCAGGAGCAGGAGCGTGGCATCACCATCACCTCCGCTGCGACCACCTGCCATTGGAAGGGCCACCGCATCAACATTATCGACACCCCCGGCCACGTGGACTTCACCGTGGAGGTGGAGCGCAGCCTGCGCGTGCTGGACGGCGCCGTGAGCGTGTTCTGCGCCAAGGGCGGCGTGGAGCCCCAGAGCGAAACCGTATGGCGCCAGGCCAACAAGTATCATGTGCCCCGCATGGCCTATGTCAACAAGATGGATATCATGGGCGCGGACTTCTTCCGCGTGGTGGACATGATGAAGGACCGGCTGGGAGCCAACGCCGTGCCCATCCAGCTTCCCATCGGCAAAGAGGGCGATTTCAAGGGCATCATCGACCTGGTGCGCATGCGCGCGGAGGTCTACTACGATGATGAAGGCAAGGACGTGCGCGATGAGGATATTCCCGCCGAGCTGCTTGAGCAGGCAGAGGAGTATCATCAGAAGCTCATCGAAAGCGTGGCCGAGAGCGACGAAGCCCTGATGGAGAAGTTCTTCGAGGGTGAGGAGCTCACCGTGGAGGAAATCAACGCGGCCATTCGCAAGGCCACCATCGACTGCACGATGAACCCCGTGCTCTGCGGTACGTCCTATCGCAACAAGGGCGTGCAGCCCCTGCTGGACGCCGTGGTGGAGTACATGCCCTCCCCGCTGGACATCCCCGCCATCAAGGGTGTGGACCCCGATGATCCCGAAAAGGAACTGGTACGCCATCCCTCCGATGACGAGCCCTTCTCCGCACTGGCCTTCAAGATCATGACCGACCCGTTCGTGGGCAAGCTGGCTTTCTGCCGCGTGTATTCCGGCGTGCTGGAAAGCGGCAGCTACGCCTATAACTCCAGCAAGCGCAAGCGCGAGCGCGTGGGCCGTCTGGTGATGATGCACGCCAACCACCGCGAGGAGGTTGAAACGGTTTACACCGGCGATATCTGCGGCATCGTGGGCCTCAAGGACACCACCACCGCCGATACCCTGTGCGACGAGAAGAACCCCATCATCCTGGAGTCCATGGAGTTCCCGGACCCGGTGATTCAGGTGGCCATCGAGCCCAAGACCAAGGCCGGTCAGGACAAGATGACCATGGCGCTGGTCAAGCTGGCCGAGGAGGACCCCACCTTCAAGACCTACACCGATCAGCAGACGGGCCAGACCATCATCGCCGGCATGGGCGAGTTGCATCTGGAGATCATCGTGGACCGCCTGATGCGCGAGTTCAAGGTGGAGGCCACCGTGGGCAAGCCCCAGGTTGCCTACCGCGAGACCATCCGCAAGGCCGCCAAGGCCGAGGGACGCTACGTGCGTCAGACCGGCGGCCATGGCCAGTTCGGTCACTGCTGGATCGAGATCGAACCCGTCAAGCCCGGCGAAGGCTACTCGTTTGAGAACAAGATCGTCGGCGGCGTGATTCCCAAGGAATTCATCGCCCCCATCGACGCCGGTATCCGCGAAGCTGCTCAAAGCGGCATTCTCGGCGGCTTCGAGGTGGTGGACTTCAAGGCCACCGTGTACGACGGCAGCTATCACGATGTCGACTCCTCGGAGATGGCCTTCAAGATCGCCGGTTCCATGGCATTCAAGGAAGCGCTTGCGAAAGCGGACCCCTGCCTGCTGGAGCCGATGATGAAGGTGGAAGTCATCATCCCCGAACAGTACATGGGCGACGTCATCGGCGATATCTCCAGCCGCCGCGGCCGCATCGAGGGCATGGATGCCCGCATGGGCGAGCAGACCGTGCACGCCTATGTGCCGCTGAGCGAAATGTTCGGTTATGCGACCGACCTGCGCAGCCGCACCCAGGGCCGTGGACTGTTCACCATGCAGTTCGACCACTATGAGGAAGTGCCCAAGTCGATTGCCGAAAAGGTAACCGGCTCGCGCAAGAGCGAATGACCTGAACCAAAGCACACTGGTGCTTGAAAGCATATTCCCAACAACCGTTCCCGGATATTGTTAAGGAGGAAACAACTCATGGCCAAGGCGAAATTTGAACGCACCAAGCCGCACGTAAACATCGGCACGATC
>UQEF01000138.1 GCA_900540045.1 uncultured Eubacteriales bacterium
ACTACCTCTATCCTGACGGCGTGAGCAACACGGTCTGGGCCGTAACGTACGGCATCGACCCCACCGAGGGCCGCGTCCTGCTCAATGGGCAGGACATCCGCCCGTATAACCGCCGGGATTATTACAAGCTGTTCGCGGCGGTGTTCCAGGATTTCTCGGTCCTGTCGGCCACCGTGGCCGAGAACGTGGCCCAGTGCCGCACCGGCATCGACGAGGCCAATCTCCCCCCCACCACCCCCACTCCCCTCAATCACATAAGGAAGGACGGTTCCATCAGTGGCACGAGAATTTTACGGCTATTTCGACTCCATCGACGCGGACGTGCGGGAGTACGACGCGGCGCAGTTTTCGCATATCCTCAGGGCGTCGGTGCAAAACGGCGTGAGCAGCCACGAGGGCGGGCTGGAGGTGACGGCGGACGGGCTGGACATGCGCACGCGCGTGGCCTGCGGCGGGTGCGTCATCGAAGGCTACGTCTACGTCCTGGAGGACGACGGCGGCGAGCCCTTCGCCCTCACGCACGAGCCCAGCGGCACGGCGGACCGCATCGACCGCGTGGTCGTGCGGTTGGAAAACGACCAGTCCGCGCGCCGCATGGGCGTCAAGGTGCTCACGGGCACGCCCTCGGCCGGCCCTCAGCCGCCCGCGCTCACGCGAAACGCGCAGGTGTGGGAGCTGTCGCTGGCGCAGGTGCGGGTGCGCGCGTCGGCGACGACGATCGCGTCGGAGGACGTGACCGACGAGCGCGGCGACGCGCAGGCGTGCGGCTACGCGGTGTCCCGCTGGCTGGACCGGGCGGTGGCGGGGCGGGTCGTCAACAGCCTCACCATGACCGAGGCGGGCTACGCGCTGGACGCGCGGCAGGGCAGGGCCCTCGACGAGAAGATCACCCGGCTGTCCGCCGAGGCGGCGCGCACCGCGCGCTATTCCGCGACGCTCACCGCCGCCGGGTGGAGCGCCTCGGCGCCCTACACGCAGACCGCGGCGGCCGCGGGCGTGCTGGCTACGGACGATCCCTTCGTGGACGTGGACATGAGCGGCGCGTCGGGGTCCGCGCAGGGCACGGCGCTCACCGAGGCGTGGGGGTTCGTGGGCCGCGTCACGGCTGGCAACGGCCAGATCACGGCGTATTGCTACGAAGACAAACCGGCGGTCAACCTGCCGGTCATTTTGAAGGTGGTGAGATAACATGGGTGAATGCCTGATTGTGCGGCGCGGCGGCGAAAGCTACGAGCTGCCCGTGCTCAGCGCCTCCTATCCAAAGGATGTGACCGTCACCGCGGCGGCCGGCGCCAGCGCGAGCTTTTCCATCAGCATCACGACCCCCGGCAGGCCCGCCGAGTATACCTACCAGTGGTACCGAAACGGCGCGGCCGTCTCCGGGGGCACCGCCGCCTCCCTCACCCTCACAGGGCTGACCGCGGCGGCCACCTACAGCGTCTACTGCAAGGTCACCAACAAGGCCGGCAGCGTCAACAGCCGCACCGCCACCCTCACCGTGCGCTCCTACCTGCCCGCGTATACCTACACCGGCTCGCATCAGCTCATTGACGACGGCAATTTCAACTGGCGGCTGAGGCTGCTCACCAGCGGCACCCTCACCTTCTCCCACCTGGGCAGCGCCGAAAGCCGGGGCGCACAGGCGTTTCTGGTTGGAGGCGGAGGCGCGGGCGCGCACCACTCGGGCGGCGGCGGGGGATATACCCATACCTCCCGTGCCAGCCTCGCGGCCGGAACGGCGTACAGCGTCGTGGTCGGGGCGGGCGGAACCGCCGATGCGGGCGGCGTGCAGGGAGGCACAAGCTCCGCGTTTGGCTTAAGCGCGGCCGGAGGATGGGCGCCCGCCTCGTATGGCAAGGGCGGCTCCGGCGGCAGCGGCGGCGGCAACCTCAGGGGCATCGGCGGCAGCGACGGCGGCAACGGCGGCGGCTGGGACGGCGATACCGGCGGCAACGGCGAAGGCCGCGGCCAGGGAACGACCACACGCGAATTCGGGGAGGCGTCGGCAGCGCTGTACGCGGGCGGCGGAGGCGGCGGCAAGGCCGATTCCAATCCGCCCGGCGGCGCCCCGGGCGGCGATGGGGGCGGAGGCCATGGCGGCTGGGGCGCGGCTCCTACCGCTCCCGCTCCGGGCACCCCAAATACCGGCGGCGGAGGCGGCGGCAACTACGACGGCCCCAGCGGGGCCGGAGGATGCGGCATCGTTGTCGTACGAAATTCGAGGTAAGGAGCCTGTTACATGAACTACGCACTGATTGAAAACGGCGTCGTGACCAATCTCATCTGGCTCTATCCCGCCAACGCGGCGGAGTTTCCGGGGGCCGTGCCCCTGGGCGACGTCCCCGCCGCCATCGGCGACACGTGGGACGGAGAACGCTTTTACCGGGACGGCCGGCCGGTGCTGACCGCGGCGGAGCAGGCCGCCGCCGACGCGCAGGACATGCGCGCGGCGCTCGCGCTGCTGGGCGTGACGGAGGAAAGCGAGGTGCAGCCGTAATGGGACGCTATCTGGAAGCGGCAAAGGTGATCCGCGCGGCGATGGACGCCGCCGCGGCGGTCCTGACCGATGCGCAGGCGCTCGAGGCCGCGGCGCTCTACCCCGCGTGGAGCGCCGCGGGCGACTATGACGCGGGCGAACGCGTGCGCTTTGGCGGCGCGCTTTACAAATGCCTGCAGGCGCACGCGGCGCAGCCGGACTGGACGCCCGCCGCCGCGCCCAGCCTGTGGGCGAAGGTGCTCACCAGCGACACCGGCGCGCCCCTGCCCTGGGAGCAGCCGGAGAGCACCAACCCCTACATGAAGGGCGACAAGGTGACGCACGCCGGCAAGACGTGGGTGAGCACCATCGACAACAACGTCTGGGAGCCCGGCGTCTACGGCTGGGAGGAAACGGACGGATAAGGCGGGCGGCGGCCCGCGCACAAAAGGGGAGAGAGCATGAAACCAACGGCGAATCAGGTGGCACGGGCCGCCACGCTGGCGGCGCACGTGGGCTACACATATGACGAGCTGGACTGCCAGGCGTTTGTGGAGCACTGCGTGCGCCAGGCGGGCGGGCGGATGGACTACCTGGGCACCAACGACATGGCGCGGCGGGCGGCATGGCTGGGCACGCTGGACGAGGCCAGGGCGCAGGGCCGCCTCGTCCCGGGCGCGGGCCTGCTGATCCGCGAGGCCACCGAGGCAAACCTGCCCGCGCGCTACGCGGGCGACGGCCTGGGCGATTTCAGCCACGTGGGCCTCTACGTGGGCGAAAACGCGCTGACCGACACCGACAAAAACGGCCGCCGCCGCGCCTGCGACGTGGTGCACTCCAGCGCCACCATGGGCCGCGTGGCCGGGTCCACCCTGCAAAACGGCTGGACCCACGCACTGTGGTTTTCCGAGATCGACTATGGTACGGACACCAAGAGCGCAGAGGGAGATGACGCATATAGGGAGACGAGGTGCGCGACGGTCATCAGCCAGGATGGCAACCCGGTGAAGCTGCGCTCAACCCCATCCACGGACAAGCCCTACCTGGCCAAGGTGCCTGTGGGCACGACGGTAGAGGTGATGCAGGACGCGCAGGGATGGGCGCAGGTACGGCTTTCATCCGGGCAGGTTGGCTATATGATGACGAAGTTTCTGGCGTTTGAGGGTACGGAGGATGTGCCGGAAAGCGGACAGGACGAGCCATCAGGCGAGACGTTTGAGGCGGAAGTGCTGGAGCGGCTGGAGGGTATCCAGAGGACGCTGGATGCGGTGCTGGATGCTGTAACAAACGGGTGAGGTGAACAGATTGGACAAGCTGAATACGGCGGGGAACATCCTGACGCTGGTCGGCGAGCTACTGTGCAAGCCGTTTCGCGCGCGGGAGAAGGCGCGGGAGGAACAGACGGCGTTTCGGAGCGAGCTGACGTCCAGGCTGGACAGGATCAGTGAAACGCTGCGCGGGGTGTCGGAGGACATCGGCGACTTACAGTACGAGCGGCTCAGTCAGGCGCAGGATTTCTATGTCTCGCGGGGGTGGTGCCCCGGCGCCAAGAAGGAAATGCTGCTGAAAATGCATTCCAGCTACCGGGCGCGGGGGCGGAATCACTTGTCAGAGCATTACGAGGAAGAAAT
>UQEF01000139.1 GCA_900540045.1 uncultured Eubacteriales bacterium
GGGCGGGAGCACCGGCAGGGCGGCCGCCCGCTCCCGCAGCCCGTCGGGCAGCTCGGTGAGCAGGTCCTCCGTGTTTTCCATCAGCGCCGGCCCAGCCACCAGGCTGCCCGTCGGCTCTCCATACTCGTCGGACACCGAGGCCGCGGCGAACACGCGGCCCTGCGCGCCTCAGGATACCAAAGAAGGAGGAAACGACATGGCAGTTTACGGGACCTTTGCTTCCGTCACGGGTCAGACGCTGGAAAGGGTGCTCTGGCCCACCGAAGGAACGCCCAGGGGCGTGGTACAGCTGGTGCATGGCATGGCGGAGCACATCAGCCGCTATGACACGGCGGCGCAGGCGCTCAACGCGGCGGGCTACGCGGTGGTGGGGCATACCCATCCGGGGCATGGCGAAAAGGCGCCGCTGCTGGGGTACTGGGAAAACGGATGGGATGCGCTCATCGAGGATGTACATGCCCTGCGGCTGGAAACCCAGAAGGAATACGCAGGCGCACCCTATTTTCTGCTGGGACATTCCATGGGCAGCTTCGTTGTGCGCGGATATTGCCTCAAGCATGAAAAGGGCCTGTCGGGCGTGGTGCTCAGCGGTACGGGTCACTTCACCAGACCCGTGGTGACGCTGGCAAAAGCCATCGCGAGCCTGCAATGCGCCCTGGGCGGCGAAAGAAAGCCCAGCCGTCTGGTGGAAAAGCTCAGTTCCTCCGGCTACAACCGGGGATATGACGACGTTAAGACCCCCTTTGACTGGCTCAGCCGGGATCGGGAGCAGGTGGCGCGGTACATCGCAGACCCGTACTGCGGCTTCACCTTCACGGCGGGGGCGTACCGCGACATGTTCGACGGCCTGAGCCGCCTCTACCCGCAGAAGCTGGGCGCGATGGAGAAGGATGTGCCCGTATACCTGTTTTCCGGCGATATGGACCCCGTGGGTGGTCATGGGGAAGGCGTGAAGCGGGTGGCGCAGGAGCTGCGCGACGCGGGCGTGCGGGATGTGACGCTCAGGCTCTACCCCGGCGGGCGGCACGAGATGTTCAACGAAACCAACCGCGACGAGGTATATGCGGACCTGATCGGCTGGCTGAATGAAAAAGCCGTCAAAGACAATAGGTGTTAAAATTTGATTTCTTAATTGTTAAATTCTCCGGGATGTGTTACAATATGCGCATCCCGGGGTTTTTTATGCCCCAAATGGCTGGAGGTTGGTCGCTTGTGACGGAGAACGCCCTCAGGGAAAGGCTTTCCCAGGTAAAGTGCTTTATGCTGGACATGGACGGTACCTTCTATCTGGGCGACCGCCTGCTGGACGGGTCGCTGGATTTTCTGGATGCGCTGGAGCGTACGGGCCGTCGCGTTTTGTTTGTAACCAACAATTCCAGCAAATCGGCGGACCGGTATGTGGAAAAGCTCAGGGGCATGGGCGTGAGAGAGCCGTTTTTGAACGTGCTCACTTCGGGCCAGGCGGCGGGGCACTACTGTTTGCGCACCTATCCGGGGCAGAAGGCCTTCCTTCTGGGAAATGAACTCCTGCGCGCCGAATTGGAGCGGATGGGGCTGGTCATCGACAACGAGCATCCCGACTATGTGCTCATCGGCTACGATACCACCCTTGATTACGAAAAAATGACAAAAGTGTGCGACCTGGTGCGCGCGGGGCTGCCCTATGTGGCCACGCACCCGGATTTCAACTGCCCCACCGAGACGGGCTTTGCGCCGGATATCGGGGCCATTATCGCTTTTATCGAGGCCAGCGCGGGGCGAAGGCCGGATGTGATTCTGGGAAAGCCCTACGCCGGAATCGTGGAGGAGGCGCTGAAGCTGACCGGCCTGACGAAACAAGAGCTCGCCATGGTGGGCGACCGCCTCTATACCGATATCGCCACCGGGCTGAACTTCGGCATCCTGAGCATTCTGGTGCTGACCGGGGAGGCCAGCAAGGCGGACGTCGCCGCCACGGGCGTACAGCCCGATCTGATCTTTGAGCGCCTGAGCGCCATGAACCCCTATTTGGAACCCGGAAAGGATACAAAAAGATGAAACGAATTGCTGCCTGTCTGTCGGCCCTGTTGCTTGCGCTGCTTGTGGTTGCAGAGGTTGCGGCCTCGCTTGCCGAGGCGCAGGTGACCATCACGCTCAGCACGGGGGAGACGATTGCCCCTGTACAATCCTCAAGCGCCGAAACCGTGGCGCCCACGGTGGCCCTGACGGTGGCGCCCACCGCCGCTCCGACGGATACGCCCGCGCCCACCGGCACGCCTGCGCCGACTCCGTCGCCGACCGCGGCGCCGCCCACGCTCAAATATGGCGATCAGGGCGAAGCGGTGAGCGAGCTTCAGAGCCGGCTGAGCGAACTGGGCTACTATGTGGGCCGCATCAGCGGCAATTTTCTGGAGGGCACGCAGAACGGCGTCAAACGTTTTCAGGAGGACTACGGCCTGGAAGTGACCGGCGAGCTGGACCCCGAAAGCGCCGAACTGCTTAAGAAAGCCGAGTACCGTTCCCTGCGCTACGGCGACGACGGCGATGACGTCAAGCGCCTGCAGACGGTGCTGCGCGAGCTGGGCTATCTGGACGCCAATTCCACCGGCAAATACCGCGCGGCCACGCAGGAAGCCGTAGCGGATTTTCAGCAGGCCATGGGCGTGGAGGCGACCGGCGAAGCGGATCTGGAGACGCAGCGCCTGCTCTTTGGCGATACGGCTCTGGCCAAGGGCGCGCAGCCCACACCCACACCGGACCCGAACGCGGATCTCGGCGATATCAACGACGTGGTCATGGTCGAGGACGGCGCCAGCACACCCGACAGCCTGGGCACCAACGAATACGGCGGCCATAAGCTGCAACGCGGCGACCAGGGCGAGGAGGTCAAGCAGGTGCAGACCCGCCTGACGGAGCTGGGCTTCTTCACCGGCCCCATCAGCGGCAACTATATGAATCAGACCATTGCGGCCATCAAGGCGTTTCAGGAGCACAACGGCATGTTCGTCACGGGGGATACGGACGAGGAAACCTGGAACATGCTCTTTAACAGCAGCGACGTGCTGGACATCAGCGCTACCGCCCGGCCCACGCCCGTGCCCACGCCCGTGCCCTACGCCATCACCGTGGACGTGCGCAACCAGGTGACCACCGTCTATGGCCTGGACGAAAACGGAGAATACACCGTGCCCGTCAAGCAGATGGTATGCTCCACGGGAATGAAAGCCACGCCCAGCGACGTGGGCGAATGGGTCCTCAACGGCCGCAAGGCGCGCTGGTGCTATTTCCCCACCTGGGGCAGCCATGCGCAGTACTGGACCCGCATCAATGAAAACATTGCCTTCCACAGCGTGATCTATAACACCGTGGACCTGAATAACATGAGTACGAAGAGCTACCGGCTGCTGGGCTCGCGCGCCTCGCACGGGTGCATCCGCCTTCTGGTGAGCGACGCCAAGTGGATTTACGACAACGTGGGCGAGGGCGTGGTAGTCACCGTCACCGAGGATCTGCCCGACGATGAGGAGCTGCGCAAGGCCGTGGCTGCCCCGCCGCTCAACTCCAGCAAGACGGGCCCCGTCACCACCCCCGAACCCACGCCCGCGCCGGTTTATGTATCCGGCGCAATGCCGCCCCAGCCCTTTGAAAAGCTCAAGAAGGGCGAGGAGAGCGAGGCCGTGTACTGGCTCCAGTGCCGCCTCAAGGAGCTGGGCTACTACAGCGGCACCGTCACCGGCGGCTACTACAGCGGCACCCAGAAAGCTGTGAAGGCGTTCCAGAAGGCCAACGGCATCTATGCCACCGGCACCGCCGACGTGGAGACCCTCGAAGCCATCTATGCCGACGTGATGGACCCGCAGGCCACACCGCCCGTCACGCCCACGCCGGTGTTTTTTGTGATCGTCTGTCATATGGATGTGGCAGGAGTGGCATTGGCCAGTAT
>UQEF01000140.1 GCA_900540045.1 uncultured Eubacteriales bacterium
AAATCAAAAACATAGAAACTGCATCCACCCGCGTTTCTTGCGACCTCCGGCCGCTCGAAACGCTTGCATTCTGTGCTGCGGCACAGGACTTGGGGCGCTGCCCCAAACCCCGGCAGGGGCCTGAGGCCCCTGCACCCCGCTCATTTATACCCCTGCCCCGACATTCCTTCCCCGCTCCCACCAATGCCGCTTTCGCTCCATCGTCGGCATCGGCACAAACTCGCCCAGAAACCGCTGGGCAATCCGCTCCATGGCCTGCTTCGCAGGTCCTTCCGTATCCATGAAGCTCTCATGCCGCGCCGCCGCGGCCAGCACGGCCCGGTCCTCCGGCACATACCCCAGCAGGGGCACGTCCAGCGCCGAGGCCACCGCCTGCGGGCTGTACATCTCCCCGCGCGCCACCATGTCCGGCCGCACGCGGTTCACCACCAGCATGGGCCGGGGCAGCCCCGCGGCTTCCGTCAGCGCGATGGCGCGCTCCGCGTCGCGCATGGCCACGTCGTCGGGCGTGGTCACCACCAGCGCGTGGTCCGAGGCGGGCAGCAGCGCGCTCACCCCCGGCCCGAGGCCGGCGGGCGCGTCCAGCAGCACATAGGCCATGCGCTTTTTCAATTTCTTGACAATGCGCTCCATCTCCCCGCGCCCCGCGTCGCCCGGCTGTCCCTCCTGGGCGGCGGGCAGCAGCCACAGCGCGCCGTCCTCCGTATGTCGGATCAGCGCGTATTTCAGCTTGCAGTCCCTGCGCGCCACGTCCAGCACGTCGTACACCACGCGGCTGTGCAGGTTCATCAGCATGTCAAGGCTCCGAAGGCCCAGGTCCGCGTCCACCAGACAGCAGGGCAGCTGCCTGCGCGCCAGCGCCATGCCCAGCGCCGCGCTCACCGTGCTCTTGCCCACGCCGCCCTTGCCGGAAAGCACCGTCCATGCCTGACTCATGTTTCATCTCTCCCACGCGCGTCACGGGGCCAGCTGGTTGCCGCCCGGGAACACGCTGCTTTGATTGTCGCGCAATGTTTTCTGGTCCATGTACCATCCCACGAATTCGCGGGCCGCCATGCTGGCTTCGCCCCCGCTGAATCCACTGGGGATGAACACCACCACCGCGATTTCCGGCTCCGTCACCGTGGTGGGCACGCCGTCCACCATCTCGCTTGCGTAGGGCGCGAGCATAACGAACCACGCGTTGTTTTCAAGGTCGATGGTCGTAACCTCGGCGGTTCCGGTTTTCGCGCACACCATGTTCTGATAGGGCCAGCTGCGGAAGTACTTGGCGGCGGTACCGCTCTCGTCCACAACGCCCTTCATGCCTTCCAGGATGTAGGGCAGGTACTGCTCCGCGCCCTCGAACTCGTTGAACAGGCTGGGCGTGCGCTGGCTGACGATCTCGCCCTCCGGGGACGTGATGGAATCGACGATCATCAGGTTGTAGACCTTGCCGCCGTTGCCCAGCGCCGCGACGTAGCGGCTGACGGCGGCGGGCGTGACCACCGTGATGGACTGCCCGATGGCGACCTGAACGGTCTGGGCGGGGCCCCACTTGATGTCGTTCAAATAGTTGTACGTATCGCCGATGATGCTCTGCGTGTAGACCATCTCGCGCGTCATGTTGAGCTCCTCCATCAAAATGGGGCGCATGTAGAGCAGCCAGTCATTCTGGGAGGTGTTCACGGCCATGTCCATCAGGCGCTTGACGCAGCGGTCGAGGCGCTCGTCGTCGTAGGTGATGTTGCGGCTGGCGCCCTGGTTGCGCAGGTGGCGCTTGATGGAGTTGAACACGATGATCGGCACGGCGGTGTCCTGATCGGCCTCGCCCATGGCCTTGTCGGGGTCGTAGAGGCTGGTCTGACAGCCCACGACGCTTCGCTGCTCGCCGGGCAGGTCGACGCCGGTCTTGCTGGTGAGGCCGAACTCGCTGGCGTACTGGTACAGGCGGGTTTCGCCCAGACGGTAGCCCAGCGTGTAGAAGAAGTAGTTGCAGCTGTGGGACAGGCCCTCGATAATGGTCTGGCTCTGGTGCTGATAGCGCTGGCTTTCGCTGATCCAGCACTTAGGCGCCTGACTTTCGACGTTGGTCACCAGCATGAACCGGCCCTCGTCGGAGATGGTTTCGTTTACGTACAGCTCGCCCTCCAGCATCGCGCCAAGGGCGCTGACCATCTTGAAGATGGAGCCGGGGGTGCCGCGGGCGTGGATGTTGTAGTTCATCAGCACGTTGCGGCTGTCGGAGAGGATGGCGCGGCTCTCCGGCCCGGCGGCGACGAGCGCGTTTAAGTCAAAGGTCGGGTAATTGGCCATGGCCAGCACGCGGCCCTCCATGTCGATGACCATCATGGCGGCGCGCTCGGCCAGGGAGAGGGGATATTTGTCCCAGGAGCGGCTTAAGATGTCGTCGCGGTTTTTCTCCAGCCACGTCGCATCCATCAGCTTTGCCTCCTGCACCGCGCGGGTGGAGGCGACGTTTTCGGCCAGCGCGCGCTCGGCCTGCTGCTGATAGCTGGCCACGATGGTCAGCTTTACGTTGTTGCCGTCCTCGGGCTCCGTGTAGCTCAGCTCGCGGGTGATCTTGCCCACGCTGTTGCGCTCCACCTCGCGGTAGCCCTGACGCAGGTCGCTGTTTTGCGTCAGCCAGTCCTCCATGGAGGCCTCGATGCCGTCCACGCCGATGGTATCGGAGTACTTGTAGCCCTTCTCCTTCAATTCCAGCCACTTTTCGGTGGAGGGAATCGCGCCCATGTAGCCGATCACCTGCGAGGCCAGCGTGCCGCGCGGGTAAACGCGCTTGGTGCCCATGGCGATCTCCATGCCCGGCAGCGTCATCGACCGGGTTTCGATCTCGATGACGGTTTCATAGGGCACGTCCTCGGCGATCACGATGGGCTGGCTGTTGAAGAGGTTCATCTGCATTTCGGAGTAGACGGCCATGACCTTGAGCATGGTTTCCTCATCCAGCACCATGTCCTCGACGTACGTCGCCGGGTCGGAGCTGGCGGCCTTGCGCGCGTCGGCCTCCTCCTGGGTGTTGGCGATCTTGTAGCGCTTCTTGAGCTGATTGAGGCAGCTTTCCGGCGTGGGATAGCCGTTCTGGCTCATATTGGTCATGTAGTGGTTGCTGCGCCACTGGTTTTCACGGGTCTGGAGGACGGAGTCGCTCACGCCGCTGCCGAAGTTGAAGATCCACTCATTCGTCTCCGGGTCGCGCTCGATCACGAAATCCACGTCCAGCTCGTTGCCGTTGCGCTCGATGATCTCGACCGTCTCCACGATGCTCTGCGTCAGCTCGCGGTACTGCGCGGCGGAATTCTGGCTCGCGTCGCGGTAGAAGGTCACGTTGTAGATGTCCGCGTCACGGGCCAGAATGACCGCGTCCGCGTCGGTAATCATGCCGCGGCTGCCGCGCAGCGTGATGGTGGTGGTGCGGCTGCTCTCGGCGCTGTCCACATAGGTTTCGCTCTCCACCACCTGCAGGCGGAACACGCCCGTGAGCAGATAGGCGAACATGCCCAGCGTGATCACCAGAAATACCAGATAGCGGGCCCCCAGGTTGTACCCCTGACGGTCCCTGGGGTCCTTTGTGCGTCTGCGCATAATACACCTCCTCCGTCGGTGCGTCGGAAAAGCCCGGCTGCGCCGGTCTTTTCCGACGGGTTGCGCCGTTTCCCTCTCGCCCTCCTTCGGAGGGCTCCCGGGCGGGAAACGGTGTAAGGAAGCCTTGCTGCGCAAGGCTCAGACCGTTGAAAAACCCATGGTTTTGGAAAGAGCCGCGTTTCTTGCGTCC
>UQEF01000141.1 GCA_900540045.1 uncultured Eubacteriales bacterium
ATGCGGACCGATACCCGGCTGCCCCACCAGCACGCTTTCGATCTGCGAGGGGAAGACATTCACCCCGCGGATGATGAGCATGTCGTCGCTGCGGCCCTTGATCTTCTCCATGCGAAGCTGGGTACGGCCGCAGGCGCAGGGCTCCTCGATGAGGCGGGTAATGTCGCGCGTACGGTAGCGGAGGGCGGGCTGCGCCTCCTTGGCGAGCGTGGTGAGCACCAGCTCGCCCTGCTCGCCCATGGGCAGCACCTCGCCGGTATCCGGGTCGATGATCTCGGCCAGGAAGCAGTCCTCGTTGATGTGCATGCCGCACTTGTATTCGCACTCGCCGCTCACGCCAGGCCCCATCACCTCGGTCAGACCGTAGTTTTCGGTGGCCAGAATGCCATAGCGGCGCTCCAGCTCCGCGCGCATCTCCTCGGTGCTGGCCTCCGCGCCGAACAGGCCCACGCGCAGGCGGATGTCCTTAAGTGCGTCCATGCGCTCGGCGACCTCGGCCATATACAGCGCATAGCTGGGCGTGGCGATGAGCACGGTGGAGCCGAAATCGCGCATGATGTTGATCTGACGCTCGGTATTGCCGCTGGAGATGGGAATGATGGCGCACCCGATTTTCTCCAGTCCGCCGTGCAGCCCGAACGCGCCGGTAAAGAGGGTATATCCGAAGCTGATCTGCGCGATATCGTCCGCCGTGGCCCCGCCTGCGGTAGCGATGCGCGCGATGCATTCCGCCCAGGTATCCAGGTCGCGCCGGGTGTACCCGGCGGTGATGGGCTGGCCGGTGGTGCCGCTGGATGCGTGGATGCGCACCACCTCGCGCATGGGCACGGCCAGCAGCTTGAAGGGGTACTGCTCCCGCAGCTCGGTTTTGGTTGTCAGGGGGATTTTGGAAATGTCCTTCAGTGTGCGAATATCCGATGGCTTTACGCCCGCCTTGACCATCTTGTCATGATACATGGGCACATGGTCGTAGGCATGCTGTACGCTCCATTTCAGGCGCTCCAGCTGGATTGCTTCGATTTCGCTTCTCTTTGCGCATTCGATCTTCGGGTTCCAGACCGCCATGGCAAAACGCTCCTTCCGTACTGCCTTTTTCCGCGCCGCCGCCCCTTCCTGCTTGGCTACCTCGCTACGCTTGCGGAGCGGCGCGCCGTGGTTTTACGAAATAGTATATCACAAGCGTGACGGAAAGCCAAGACCCGCCAGACGCGTTGATTTGCTTTAGCGGATTCTGCGGCCCACTGTGGTGCGCCCGGTGTTCTCCACGCATGCTTTTGCCCGTTCGGGGCATACTAGCCATCACTTCCATAAGACGAAGGGATGCGTGTGTATGTCGATCGGAATGGTCCTTTTGACCGTTGTGGCGGTCCTGGTGTTTTTCGGCGTGGCCCAGCGCGTGCTGGATAAGCTGTATTTGAGCGACCGTGCGGCGCTGGTCCTGATTGCGCTGATGTTCTTTGGAACGCTCATTCCCAATGTCACCATTGGCAATGTGTCCGTCAGCATCGGTGGGGCCGTGATTCCCTTCGGCGTGTGCGTTTACCTGCTGGCGCGGGCGGGCACCGCCAAGGAACGCGTGCGCGCCATACTGGGATCGCTGATTACGGCGGGGATCATCTACGCGCTTTCCCACTTTCTGCCCGACGAGCCGGAACGCATGCTGATTGATCCCATGTACCTCTACGGACTCGCGGGGGGCGTGGTGGCCTATGTGTTGGGCCGGTCGCGGCGGGGCGCTTTCTTCTGCGGCGTGGTGGGCGTGATGCTGGCGGATATCGCCGTGGCGGTGGTCAACTGGTCCCAAGGCGTGGACCAGCCGCTCGTGCTGGGCGGCGCGGGCGTGTTTGACGCCATGATCATCAGCGGTATTCTGGGCGTGCTGCTTTCGGAGCTCGTGGGCGAGGTGCTGGAGCGCATGGCGCGCGGTACCCAGCGTCCCAGGGAGAGCGCCATTGAGAATCCTGTGCGTCAAAAGGAGAAATGAGCCATGAAAAAAACGCTGTTTTCTGCGCTTGCCGCCCTGGCCCTGTGCCTGATTTCCCTGTCCGCCGATGCGGAGGAAGATATCTATACTTTGCTGGACGAAAACGGAACCGCCCTGACCCAGTATCTGGGAGAATGCGAAGCCGGAGACGAGTACATCAGCGGCGACAACCTGCATTACCGCGTGGTTTCCGTGGACCCGCAGGCCAAAACGGCACAGCTGGAACTCCTGGGCGACGCCGACATGCCGGATGTGAGCTGGCTGGAAATGGAACAGAGCCTTGCTGTAAGCGCCACAAACAACAGGAAGATCGCCCTCTACTGCACTCACAGCGACGAAAGCTACATCGAGGGCGACGGCACCGAAAGCGACGAGGAACGCGGCGGCATCTACGACGTGGCGGCGGCGTTCGGCGACGCGCTGGAGGAACGGGGGGTATCCGTCACCCTGAGCGACGCCACCCACCATCCGCATGACGCGGGCGCTTACCGCCGCAGCCGCCAGACCGCCGTGGAACTGCTCAAGGATGGACCCAGCGCCATCTTCGACATCCACCGCGACGGCATTCCCGATCCGGACGAATATGCAACCACCATCGGCAACGAAAAGATGAGCAAGGTACGCCTGCTGGTGGGCAAGGGTAATCAGAACAAGGATGCGAACCTCAGCTTTGCCAAGCAGATCAAGGCCGTAGCCGACAAGATGTACCCCGGCCTCATCAAGGATATCTATATGGGCAAGGGGGCCTATAACCAGGACCTGGCTCCCCGCAGCGTGCTTTTGGAGTTTGGCACACATACGTTGCCCAAGGAGCGCGTGCTCGCCTCCACCGGTCCCATGAGCGAAGTGGTCTACAAGGCGCTCTACGGCGGGGTAACCGGGTCGGCCGGCGCCAGCGACGCGTCCCGTGCGCCCGCTTCTGAAACGGTGGAGGGCGCAGATCAGGACAATACCGGCGCGGGATGGGCCATATGGCTGGTCGTGGCGCTGGTGGTAGGGCTGGGAGTGTTTGCGTTTCTCTCCACCGGCGGCCGGGGCGGCATGAGCAAGTGGGGACGGAGCCTCAGCGAAATGACCGGCGGTCTGTTCGGCAAAAAGCCGCCCCGCGAGTGAGCCCCGCGGCATATCCGTTTTTCGCTTTCCTTCTTTTCTCAAATGTGGTATAATGGTATCAGGCAAAGTTTTGCACTGTTTGAGCGGAGGATTGCGACCGTGTTTACACCACGTTACCACAACGAGCAGACGGACCTGCTGATGGACGCGCTGCTTCAGCTGAAAACCTCAGAAGAGGCCTACCGTTTTCTGGAGGATGTCCTGACGGTGCAGGAGCTCAAAAGCATCACCCAGCGGCTGGAGGTGGCCGTGATGCTGCGCCGGAAGGTAACCTATCAGGAAATCGCCCACCAGACCGGCGCGTCCACCGCCACCATCAGCCGCGTCAACCGGGCCCTGCAATACGGGGCGGACGGCTACACCTTGGTGCTGGACCGGCTTGAAGCACAACAGAAGTGAAGATTGAGGATAGCATAGCATGAATTTGGAAGGATTGAACCGGGAGCAGCGCCAGGCCGCAGAAACCCTGGAAGGGCCGGTGCTTATTCTGGCAGGCGCGGGCAGCGGCAAAACACGCGCGCTCACTTATCGCATTGCCAATCTGATCGACCACGGCGTGGCGCCGTGGAATATTCTGGCCATTACCTTTACCAACAAGGCCGCCAAAGAGATGCGTCAG
>UQEF01000142.1 GCA_900540045.1 uncultured Eubacteriales bacterium
CGCGTAGCCCAGGCACGCGGCGGCCACGGCGGGTTTCGACCAAGCCTTCACGCCCGGCTTCCTCCTTTGCATCGGTCCTTGCGGCAGAATGCCCGCGCGCCTAGGCGCGCGCGGGCGGGGTGGAGATCAATGCCTGGCCCACGCCCATCAGCGTGACCGGGGGACAGGAGGCGGGCAGAAGCACGCTGTCACCCGCCTTCAGTTCGATGGCGTCGCCCTGCCAGCTGAGCAGCAGCCCGGCCAGCGCCGTCAGCGTGCGGAAGGCGTGCGGCTGAGGCGCGAGCTCGCACTCGCCGTTGACGTTGGCACACTCCAGATGGAAGGCGGGCACGTCCAGCAGCGTCACCAGGCCGCAGCCGTCGTTTTCGGGCATATGGGCGATCTGACCGGTCAGTTCGGGCACGATTACGTCCAGGGACTGGCGGATGTGCAGGGGACGCTTCTCTCCCGCGGCGTTGACGCGGTCAAAGTCCCACAGGCGGTAGGTCACATCGCTGGACTGCTGGATTTCATAGAGCAGGATGCCGCCGCCGATGGCGTGTACCATCCCGCTGGGCATGTAGTACACATCGCCCGGCTTCACGGGCACGCGCCTGATGAGGCGCTCCACATCGCCGCCGCCTTCCAGCGCGGCGCGCAGGGCCTCCAGCGTCACGCCCTCCTTCAGGCCGTAAAGGATGCTCGCGCCCTCCTCCGCCTTCAGGATGACCCATGCCTCGGTCTTGCCCAGCTTGCCCTCATGCTCGCGGGCGTAGGCGTCGTCCGGGTGGACCTGCACGCTCAGCGAATCGCGGGCCGCCAGAAGCTTGAGCAGCAGGGGAAACGCCTCACCCGCATAATCGCCCGACAGGCGCGCCCCGTCCCGCTCCAGCAGAAGGGGCAGCGTTTCACCTGTGACGGTGCGGCTTTCCAGCTGCGGGATGGCGCTGATCTCCAGCGCTTCTCCCGTACGGTCGCCGGGGATATCCCGGCCATAGACGGTGCGCAGCGCGTCGCCGCCCCAGGGCGTCATGTCGCCGTGGCGGTAGGCCGGATACATGCGCAGCGGCAGCATGGGGCACGCATCGCTCAAGGGCGATTCAAAGCACACGCTGGTCACGCCCGGATTTTCAAAAAAGGTGCGGCCCGCCTCCCGTGTCATGGCGGAGGAAAACACCTTCAGCATGGCGCTGTCCTCCACGCAGGTGTCCAGGCGCAGGCTGTCGTATCCCAGACGCAGCGCCTCTTCCTTGACAAAGGCCAGCACCCGTGAGGCCAGGTCCAGGCTTTCGCAGGCCATCGCAAAGCGATGCAGCGTGGCGGGCCTGACCCCGTATTCCCATGTGATGCGGGCGTATTCGGGCTCCATGGCGTCGCCCAGGGCGAAGGCGGCGATGAGCCGTCCCTCATCCTCCACGCGGTAGAGCCGCCCGTGCGTAATATCGTCCTCCAGCTGGGCGCGGGTGGGGTAGACGTCCCATTCCCATTGCTTCAGACCGCGCGCGTGCATATCGCGGATCACATTCTGGTACAGCGCACAGATCTCCTGAAACCGCTGCGGCGTTGCCGGTGAAAAGGCAATGCTCATCAGGCCACCTCCGTATACATTTGGTAAAGATGGGCGTAGATGCCACCCAGCTCAAGCAGCTCCTGATGCGTGCCCTTTTCCACAATGCCGTTTTCCGTCAGCACCCAGATGGTGGTGGCGTTGCGGATGGTGGTAAGCCGGTGGGCTATGGTAAAGGTGGTGCGTCCCTCGGACAGCTTTTCCAGGGACTCTTGCACCAGGCGTTCGCTTTCGTTGTCCAGGGCGCTGGTGGCCTCGTCCAGAATCAGGATGGGCGGATTTTTCAAAAATACACGCGCGATGGAGATGCGCTGCTTCTGCCCGCCCGAGAGCTTGACACCCCGCTCGCCCACGAAGGTATCATACCCTTCGGGCAGCCGGGTGATGAATTCGTCCGCCCCGGCCAGCCGCGCGGCCTCCCTCACCTTTTCGGGGGTGGCGCCGGGCATGCCGTAGGCAATGTTGTCAAAGATGGTGCCGGAGAACAGGTAGACATCCTGCTGCACCATGCCGATGTTCTCGCGCAGGCTGTGCTGGGTCAGGTGGGTGATGTTCTGCCCGTCAATGAGAATGCGTCCGCCGGAAACGTTATAAAAGCGGGGAATCAGGTTGCAAAGCGTGGTCTTGCCGCCGCCGCTGGGGCCGACCAGCGCCACCCGCTCGCCAGCATTGACGTGGAAGTTGATGTCGGCCAGCACGTTTTTGTCGTTGTCGCTGTAATGGAAGCTGACGTGGTCGAAGGTTACGTCGCCGCGCACATGGGTCAGTTCCACGGCGTCGGGCGCGTCCTGGATATCGGGTGTTTCATCCATGATTTCGCAGAAGCGCTCGATGCCGGTTATGCCGCGCTGAAATTGCTCCATGAACTCCACGATGCGGCGGATGGAGGTCAGCAGGGTATTGACATAGAGCAGATAGGCCATGTAATCCGCCGCGGTGATGGACCCCTGAATGATGAACAGCGCCCCCACGACCACCACCACAATGTACATCAGTCCGTCGAAGACGCGCGTAGTGGTGTTGAAGCCGGCCATATAGAGGTATTTGCGGCGGTTGATGCGCACAAACTCGTCGTTGCCGCGATGAAACTTTTCCATTTCGACCGGCTCGTTGGCAAAGCTCTTGACCACGCGGATGCCCAGCAGGCTGTCCTCCACCTGGGCGTTGATCTCGCCCACCTGGTGGCGGCTTTCGCGGTAGACGGCGCGCATGCGCTTGTTGAAAAAGCGCGTGCACGCTATCATCAGCGGCAGCATGGCAAAGATGATGAGCGTGAGCGCGGGGCTGGCCCCCATCAGAATGATGAAGGGGATGACGATTTTGATACCCGCGATGAAAAATTCCTCCGGGCAGTGATGGGCGAACTCCGTCACCTCAAACAGGTCGCTGGTGATGCGGGCCATGATCTGGCCCACCTTGGCGTTGCTGTAATAGGCGAAGCCCAGCGCTTGCAGATGGGCGAAGAGGTCGTTTCGCATGTCGCGCTCAATGAAGGTGCCCATGATGTGCCCGCGGGAGGCCATGTAGAAATTGGCCAGCGCGTCCACGATGCGCAAAAGCACGTAGATGCCGCCCACCCTGAGCACAAAGCTCACCGTAAGAGCGGAGAGGTTATTGGCGGCCAGGTCGGTCACATCGCGCACGATGAGGGGCAGCACCAGGTCGCACACGGTGGTCAGCGCCGCGCACACCAGATCCAGAAACAGCATGCCCCGGTACTTTTTAAAATAGGGCAGGAACCGGCGGATGAGCGTTGAGGTTTTCATGGAACGCGATGGGTGGTTATGCATGGGTCCGGGACGCTCCTTTGTGTTCATTCGCCTTCGGGGGCGATAAGCGTGGTTTGCCTGAGCAGGCTGTTCAGGTCGCTTTCATGTCCCTCAGGACACAGCACCGCATAAGCGGCGGTATCGCTCTGGCCGAAGATGCAGATCTGGCCGCCGCCATCCATGCGCGCCGCGTCCAGCCCGCCCAGCGCGTAGAGCGAACGGACGCTGAGGCTGTACCCGCCGCCCAGCAGGGTAATGGCGGACGTGGGACGGATGCTCTCCACCGTGAGCTGGGTTCCGTCATCAAAGGCGTAGGTCAGCGTCACCCGGCGGGCATAGCCGCCGCCAAAGGCAGTATCGTACACGCGCGCGCGTT
>UQEF01000143.1 GCA_900540045.1 uncultured Eubacteriales bacterium
AGCTGTTCAAAACCAGTCCGGAGGGGCTTGCGTATTATCAGGAGCGTTTTTTGTACATTATGGTGGATGAGTATCAGGATACCAACACGGCACAGTTTGAGCTGATCCGTTTGTTGGCGGACAAATACCGCAATCTTTGCGTAGTAGGTGATGACGATCAGTCGATCTACAAGTTCCGGGGTGCCAACATCAACAATATTCTGGATTATGAAAAATATTTTCCGGAAGCTGCGGTCATCAAGCTGGAGCAGAACTACCGTTCGACTCAGACGATTCTGGATGCTGCCAACGAGGTGATCCAAAACAACGTAGAACGGAAAAAGAAGGTTCTCTGGACAGATAAGGGTGAGGGCAGCCTGATCCATTTTAAACAGTTGGATACTGCATATGAAGAGGCGGAATTTATTGCAGATGATGTTTGCAAAAGAAAACGGAATCGGACAGCAGATTATAAAGACTGTGCAGTGCTTTACCGGACCAATGCCCAGGCGCGACTGCTGGAGGAGCGGTTTATTATAGAAGGAATTCCCTATGATGTGGTCGGCGGCGTCAATTTCTATGCGAGAAAAGAAATCAAGGACATTTTGGCATATTTAAAGACGATTGACAACGGACAGGACGACTTGCAGGTGCGCAGAATTATCAATATTCCGAAGCGTGGAATCGGTGCAACAACAGTCAACCGCGTGCAGGCATATGCGGAAGAAAACGAAATGAGCTTTTACGATGCCCTGCGGCAGGCGCCTGCGAGGACCGAGGTCCCGCGCGTGCGGCGGCCTGCGTGGGCCGCGGAACGCCCGCGGGTGCCGATGCCCCGCGTGTGCGGCGGCCTGCGTGGGTCGTGGAACGCCTGCGGGAGGCCGATGTCCCGCGCGTGGCGGCGGCCTGCTGGAGGCCTGCGGAATGCCCGCGAGGTCCGTGCCCCGCGTGTACGGCGGCCCGCCGAACGCCCGCGGAAGGCCGATGCCCCCGGCGCACAACGCAGGGGGGACGCATTCAGCGTCCCCCCAAACGGTTGAGCAGTCCTTTGCCCGGGGCTTGCCGGGCCGCGGGTCCTCCGGGCCTTCGGCCCGCCGGGGCCGTCCGCCTGCGTATCCGGCGGCATGCGCGGTGTATCAGGCTAGTTGAGGTCCATCAGCTTCGCCGTCACCCCGGGGGTGCTCTCCAGCGCGGCCATCAGGCGGTCCACCTCGTCCTGCTCGCCGCATACCTGCAGAAGAATCACGCCGTCGTCGGAGCAGCGGCCCTCGCCGGCCTCGTGCAGGCCCACGCGCAGGCGGATGTTGCAGCCGTAGCGGGTGAGCGTCTCCTGCAGGCCCGCCGCGTTGGCCCGCCGGTGATCCACCCGCAGGCCGATCACATAGTAACAGCCCATTTTGACCCCTCCTTTCCCCATCAGTATACCCCGTTTGGCCGTCCGCCGCAAGAAAAGGAGCGTTCCTCCGGAAAAAAAAGGGGCCGTGCCTGGGACGGGGCGCGGGGGGCTTTGGGGTGCGGGGGCGCAGGCCGCCTGTGCCTCTGGCGCGGGGGCGCCGTGGGGTGCGGAGGTCCGTGCCGCTGGCGCGCGGAGCGCTGTGGGGCGCGGGGGCGGAGCACTGTGGGTGCGGGGGCTGTGGGCGCTGTGGGCGCGGGGGCGCGGGCGCCGTGGGGTGCGGAGGTCCGTGCCGCCGACGCGGGGGCGTTTCTGTCTGGAACACCCGCGGGCAATCGCGCCCGACCTGTCCGGGCCGGCCCCGGTCATTCCATGCCGAACGCCCGATGCCACGGCAGAAAAGAGCGGGCATGCAGGATCTTCCATCCGCGGTTCGTTCTTATGATGAAAGGATTCCCAATTTTGAAGGAGGCGAACCCGATGAACAGGATGTCCCGGCTTCTGGTATCCGTTGGCGTTGCCGCCGTTCTCTTGACGGGCGGTTGTTTCTCCACTATGGCACAGGCACAAATCGTCAAACCCCAGGGAGACGTGAACGGCACCATCACAAGGGAAGATGCCATCAGCAAAGCCAACGCCGCCGCTTCCGGTGAGGGCTATGATTTTTCCCGGCTCCCCCTGCTGGAAACCAAGGCAAACCTGGTGTACAGCGAAGAGGACCATGCGTATGAATGGGTGGTCAGCCACATTGTGGAAAATGAAGCCGATCCCTATTTGCTGACCACCATAGATGCGCTTACAGGAACCGTCCTTTCAACCGCCAAAACAAATTACTTTGAGCTGTATGACGAGTGGGAGCTTCAGCGGCAGTTGCCGCATGACCTCTGGTCAATGGAGGACCTGGTGTTTTTTGACACGCTCTATCGACGGTCTGATTTGCTTCCAAGATATACGCTTCCAACGGAGAACGATCTGCCGAAAGAAACGGCGATTCAAGTCTCCCGTGAGGCGCTGGGCGACAAGTTCGATCTTTCCAATGCTTCTCTGGACAAGTATGAATGCTCGGCCACGCTCATGCAGGATATTGGCAATCAACGAAAATGGTATGTATGCTTCGTCACCGTTGAAAAGCCCACTGAGGCAAATGTACAGTATCAGGTAACGTTGGATGCGCAGACCGGCGAAATCCTTTTCTGTGAAAAGAACTGATGCTCGTATAACATAGCCCTGATTTGATATTCAGCAGAAGGCCCGGCGGGCGTTGCGCCGGCATGGATACCGTGCGCGTCAGCGCCGCAGGCTGACCGCGGCATGGGTCACCGGGATCATCCGTGGCGCCGAACGGACCCCGCCGGGTCATTCGGGAAGCGCGCGCCCTGCCGCCCGCGCTTGTGCCGCCGACGCGCGGGCGCGTTACTTCTCCTGCGCCTCGGGCAGGCCGGCCACGCTGGTCAGCAGCGACAGCGCGCCCGCCAGCAGCGCCGCGCTCAGCACCATGCGCCAGTCCACCTCGCTGATCATCACGGCGGTTCCGATGGTGGCCGCCGCCGTCTGCGCCACGGTCTTGAGCGCGCGCACCAGCGCCGCCCGCAGCCATTTCCAGGTAAACACGTTTTCCATGGTTTTCCTCCCCTCTCTGTGTCAGGCGCTTTCGCGCCGGGCCCTCTCCAGGCCTTCCACCCGGCGGCCCACCTCGGTGAGCCGCTCCTCCAGCACCGCCGTGCGACTGACGGCGGCGCTGTGCTTTTCCACCTTCTTTTCCAGCTGCTCCACCCGGTAGGCGATCAGCTGATATCCGCCCAGGCCGGTCAGCAGCGTGGCCGCAAACGAGCACAGGGCCACCACTACGGCCTCGCTCATGTCCTCACCTCTGCAGATAGGCGTCCATCATCCAGGCGCGGCGGGTGTAACCGTCGGTGCAGAGCGCCGTGACCAGCGACCAGCCGTCCCGCGTCCGCTCCACCCGCACCCGCGCGCCCGCGCCCACCAGCCAGTACAGGGATTCCCCGCGGCTGGCCGATTTGCGCAGCTTCACCGGGCCGCCGTCGGGCGATGTGACCGTGGCGTAGGCCGCGGGGACGGCGCCCGCCGTCAGGCCGGGGGCAGGGGTGGTGTCCGCGGCGGTGGTGCCGGTGATGGCGCCTGTGCCCGCGCTGCCGGTGCTTGTGCCGCCGGTGATCGTGCCGCCCGCGCTGGTATTGCCGGTGCCTGTGCCCGTACCGCCGGTGCCCGCGCCGGTGTCATTTGTTCGGTGTTCAGATTTCTTCCGTCAATCATTGCATTCACCACC
>UQEF01000144.1 GCA_900540045.1 uncultured Eubacteriales bacterium
GGCTGGAGACGGCCCGGGAGAGTAGGTCGCTGCCGCATCCTTCTTCCCCGCTTGTATAAACAAGCGGGGCTTTTTTGTTTCGATGGCTCAATCAAAATCGCCCCACGCTTTCGAGAGAAAGGTGTGGGGCAATTTGCATGCTGCTATTCGTACAAATTCGGACAGTCGATGGCATCCAGTGGGACCCAGATGCGGTAGCTCTGCTTCGTGGTGGTCCATTCCACCTGCGCCCAGTCGCCTTCCAACCGCAGGAACGATACCTTCTGCCCCTTGTCCATCGTCAGCGAATCGTAGGCGGCATATTCTTCGCCGGGACCGTAGCGCGCAGGCACAGTGCGCAGGGCCTTTGCGTCGAAGTACCAGGGCAGAGCATAGAAGATTTCGCTTGCATCCTCGCACGCAAAACGCTTGAGGCCCGTGTAGACGCGCATGAGTTCCCCCTTCCAGGCAAATTCGCACTCGACCCAGGACACGCCGTTTGCATCTTCCTCGCATGTGAGCACGGTTACGTATTCGCCTCGCAGGTCGAAGGTGCCAGTCTCACGGTACTTCGTGCCGGGACCGTTTCGGGTGGAGAGCTTGTCGGTGGCCAGCAGGAGCACGCTTTCGCCGTCATAGCCGGAGGCAAGGGCGATGCAGGGCAGGCACAGAACCAGCCATGCCGCCGCGGTACACAGGGACAGCAACCGAATGATCCGTCTCATGGAAAAGACCTCCTTTTGGGTTGTATGTTACCATGGATGTGGACAATTTGCAAATTTGTGCCAGATACCACTCAAAACTTTTTTTGGCAGGATGTTACCTTTTGCGCGTCCAATTGCTCTTTATAGATGAAAGCAAACGGGAAGGGGGATGCCCATGAGCCCCGATGAACTGGGCCGGCGCGTATGGGAGCTGCGCGGGCCGCTGATGCGCCTGGCCTGTGCGATTGTACGCAGGCAGCAGGATGCGGAGGACGCGGTGAGCGAGGCAGTGGTGCGTGCCTTTGAAAGCCTGCCCGCTCTGCGTTGCGATGCGGCAGTGCGTCCGTGGCTGATGAAGATCACTGCGCGGTGCTGCTACGACCGCCTGCGACGTCTGCGGCGGGAGACGCCCTGTGAGGATCCGGAGCCGTTGTGCGCGCCCGTAGAACCGCATGGGGACGGCACCCTGGCGGACCTGATCGCCCAGCTGCCTGCCGGCCAGCGGGAGGCAATCACTTTGTACTACTACGAGGGCTTTTCGGCGCAGGAGGTTGCGCAGGCGCTGGGCGTGCCCCGCCCCACCGCGTGCATGCGCCTGTCACGCGGGCGAAAGCGCCTGCGGTGGCTGATCGAGACAGAAGGGAGAAACGAACCATGAAGCATGACGCATTTGACGAAGCGCTGCGCCGCCGCGCACAGCGAGAGAAATCCGCGCTCTCGACGCAGGCCGAAGAACGGGTGGCGCGAGCCATCCGCGAGGGGCAGGCCCGCGCCGCGTCTCATGCCAGGACGCAGGGGGAACGCGATACGGCTGCCTTCGTCTGGCCGGGGGAGGAACGGCAGGCTCCGCATAAGCCGCGCCGACCTATCACCCGCCTGATCCCCCTGATTACGGGGGCTGCCGCGTGCCTGACCGCTGCGGCGCTGTGGGCTGCCCGGACCCCTGTAGATCGCGTGCACGAAAGCGCCTCTGACACCGGCCTTTCGACGCATAATGCGGCTTTTGAAACCGTGCTGCCGCTTGCAGACGGAACAGACGGCGCGTCCGCCCTCGCGCCGCAGGCCGAGGCTGCCGCGCTGCCCGAGCGCGGTGTATGGCGTGCCGAGGCCCGATTCTTCAACGATACGCAGGACATCTGGCTGGTGAGTTGGTCGGTGGATACCGCCTCCGAGATGCTCGAGCCACCGGACGAACTGATCTGGCTGGAGCCCGGCGCAAGTTGTGTCGATCAAGCCGCCTGGCCCGTAGAGGGGGAGCAGGAGCAGCCGGTCTGGCGGTACACGGCCTATCGCGTGACTGCCGATGTGCTGCACTGGATGGACGGCGACTGGCTGCGCCCCGGCGAGGATGGCTATGCCGCTCAGCAGGCCCTCATCACCGATGCCTATGAGAACGGCGCGTTGGTTCTGGCTCCCGGAAACTGGGAAAACGGCATGGCAGGCCCGATGGCGCTCGTCCTGCCCGATGCGCTGGGAAACGTCTCTGCGCTGGAAACCTACCTCGCTGCCGGGCTGATCGTGCAGGAAAGCGGCGGGGCCGGGCAGATGGGGGAGAGCCTTGCGCAGATCACGGCCCGCCCGACTGCCACGCCCGCGGCGGACAAGGCCACAGGAGCGGCCTCCACCAGCCCCTTCACGCCAGCCCTGCAAGCCGCCTGTGAGCTCACAGCCCCACCGTTTTCCGGCGCTGCTCCCATGTCTGTGCGGATGCCCGGCGTCACCCCGACGGCAACCGCCTGCCCGGAGGAGTTAGCATGAACGCCCGGCCTCTTGCCATCCTGTTGGCCGTGCTTCTGTGCGCCGCCGCACCTGCCCGCGCGCAGGTCAGCCCCACCACGGGAGCCGAGGTTCCATCAGGCCGGTTTCTGCCGGTGCTGGTGAGCGTGGGTCATGGGTACGGGACCGCGCGCACAGACGGAAAAAACGTGCAGGCCGCGGGTGCGGGCAAGGTTGCGCTCTGGGGTTTGCAGCAGGCGGACATCGTCTATGAGAGCCTCTTGTACCGGGACGAGCAAAAGAACGCCGCCTCCACCCGCCTGACGCTCCTGTTCAGCGACGCGCTGATTCGCGGCGAGGCGGTGGAATGCGGGCCTGTGCGCTCGCTGCGCGACGCCTCGGCTTCGCTGCGTGAGGAGTGGCAGGGCGCGCTGGCCTTTGGCTCGACGATGGGCGCGGGCTATCTGGGCGACGCCGTGGAGCGGCTGAAGGCGGACTCCGCCGCGGCCTTCGACATAGTGGACATCCGGCGTGGCGGCCTGGGCGCCCGCCTTCAGGGCGTGAAGGCCCCTTCCAACCTCAGTGTGGAGGTAAATGCCGTGCAGGCGCGCGTGCCGGCGGATTCGATCGCCCGGCCCTTCGTTTTTTTGCAGGAATCGGCGGGAAAGGTTTCCTCTCGGGAGGCAGTGTCCTCCCTCAGCGATGTGTCTGCCGCTGCGTCTGTCAGCCTCGACTGGGGCGACGCCCGCTACCTGGCCCGCTTCCTCTGGAATGAGGAGGCGGGCGGCTACCTGCGTGAGGTTGCGGGTTTGCCTTTCGCCTGCTACCCCACAGCCCGGGGGCGCATGACCGGGGACGAGGGCGCCATGGTGCGCCCGGCTTTTGCCAACGTCATTGTGCAATGGGTGGCGTACGACGCGCTCAGCCCTACGGTCCAAACCCCGCTGCTGGTGGGGGAGGGCGCAGCGGACCTGTTTGTGGGCGGACGGCATGTACAAGGCACCTGGTCGCGGGCAGCGTGTGACGCGCGCACCCTCTACTGGGGCGAGTCGGGCCGGGAGGTGCTTCTTGAGCCCGGAAAGACCTGGATCGCCCTCTTTCCTGCTAATGCCTCGCTAATTTTTGAATGACGAACGTTCGGATTCTTTGTTTGCATGGGGCGTGTTGCAAAACACCCCAACAAAAAAAGACGAGGTAAGGAACCGCAAAAG
>UQEF01000145.1 GCA_900540045.1 uncultured Eubacteriales bacterium
AGAGCCCCCCGCGCCCCTCTCTCCCCCCCAAATTCCTCTCCCCGCACAACAACCAGGCCCCATTGCGTCACCGCAATGGGGCCTGTCCGCACAATAGTGCCTCTTCACACAATGCTCCTCTTCACACAATGCTCCTCTTCACACAATGCGCCTCTTCGCGCCACCTCTACGCGCTGAACTGCGCCTGATAGATCTCCCGGTAGAACCCGCCCTTCTCCATCAGCTCCTCGTGCGTGCCCTGCTCGACGATGTCGCCGTCCCGCATGACCAGAATCAGGTCCGCGTTGCGGATGGTCGAAAGCCGGTGCGCGATGATGAAGCTCGTGCGCCCCTTCATGCTCTCGTCCATGCCCTTCTGGATGCGTACCTCGGTGCGCGTATCGACGGAGCTGGTCGCCTCGTCGAGGATCATGATCCTGGGGTCGGCCAGAATGGCGCGCGCGATGGTGAGCAGCTGCTTCTGTCCCTGAGATACGTTGCTGCTCTCCTCGTTGACCACCATCCGGTAGCCGCCGGGCTGCGTGCGGATGAAGTGGTCGGCGTGCGCGGCGCGCGCGGCGGCCTCCACCTCCTCGTCGGTAGCGTCCAGACGGCCGTAGCGGATGTTGTCGGCGATGGTCCCCTCAAAGAGCCACGTGTCCTGCAACACCATGCCGAAGAGGCGGCGCAGGTCGTCGCGGTCAAATTCGCGGATGTCGTGCCCGTCGATGAGGATGCGCCCGCCGCTCACGTCGTAGAATCGCATCAGGAGCTTGACCATGGTGCTCTTGCCCGCGCCCGTGGGGCCGACGATGGCGATCTTCTGCCCCGGCAGGATGTGCGCGCTGAAATCGTGGATGATGACCTTCTCCGGCGTGTAGCCGAATCGCACGTGGTCGAAGGTGACCTCGCCGCGGATGCCGGCGGTCGGCGCGGGATGCGCGGGCGCGGGCTCCTCCTCGGCCTCGTCCAGGAACTCAAAGACGCGCTCGGCGGCGGCCATGGCGCTTTGCAGGATGTTGAAGATCTGCGCGATCTGCGAAACCGGCTGGTTGAAGCTGCGCACGTACTGGATGAAGCTCTGGATGTCGCCCACGGCGATCACGCCCGCGGCGGCGTATCCGCTGCCCAGCACCACCGCGGCGACGTAGCCGAGGTTTCCGATGAGGGTGGTGATGGGCTGCATCAGGCCGCTCAAAAACTGGGATTTCCAGGCCGAGCGGTACAGCTTTTCATTGACCGAGGCGAAGGCGCGCTCGGCGCTCTCCTGCGCGCCGAAGGCCTTGACCACGACGTGCCCGGCGTACATCTCCTCGACCTGCCCGTTGAGCTCGCCCATGTAGCGCTGCTGCCCCACGAAGTATTTCTGGCTCTTTCTGACCACCAGCCCCATGAGGATGCCGCTCAGCGGCAAAATGAGCAGCGCCGCGAGCGTCATCTGCCAGCTGATGGACAGCATCATCACCGCCACGCCCACCGCCGTGGCCAGCGAGCTGACCACCTGCGACAGGCTCTGGTTGAGGCTCTGGCCGAGGGTATCGACGTCGTTGGTCACGCGGCTGAGCACGTCGCCGTAGGTCACGCGGTCGAAGTAGCTCATGGGCAGGCGGTGCACCTTGGCGGCCAGCCGCCCGCGCAGGCTGTAGGAGAGCTTCTGGCTCACGCCCGTCATGATGAAGTGCTGCGCGAAGCTCAGCGCCGCGCTCACCACGTACAGGCCCAGCAGCCACAGAAGCAGCACGCCGATGCGCCCGTAGTCGATGCCCGGCCCGCCGCCGAGACGGCTGACCAGCCCGGTGAAAATCTGCGTCGTCACCTCGCCCATCTTCCTGGGCCCGATGATGGAAAACGCCGCGCTGCCCACGCCCAGCACCGCCACCGCGATCAGGCTTACGCGCCAGCGGCCCATCTCCCGAAGCAGGCGGCGCATCGTGCCCGAGAAGTCCTTCGCGCGCTCGCCCGCGCCCATGCCGTGCGGGCCGCCCATGGCCCTGCGGGGCCGGTTATTTCGTTCCATGCGCCAATTCCTCCTTTGACAGCTGGCTCACGGCGATCTGCCGGTATACCTCGCAGCTTTCCATCAGCTCCGCGTGCGTACCCTTTCCGGCCAGCCGCCCCTCGTCGAGCACGAGGATCTCGTCGGCGTGCATCACCGTGGCGATGCGCTGCGCCACCACGATCACCGTCGCGTCCGCCGCCTCCTGGCCCAGGGCGCGGCGCACGGCGGCGTCGGTCTTGAAGTCCAGCGCGGAAAAGCTGTCGTCAAACAGGTAGATTTCGGGCTTTCTCGCCACCGCGCGGGCGATGGACAGGCGCTGCTTCTGCCCGCCGGACACGTTCGTGCCGCCCTGGGCGATTTCGCTGTCGTAGCCGCCCTCGCGCTCCAGGATGAATCCCTCGGCCTGCGCCACCTGCGCGGCGCGGCGCACCTGCGCGTCGGGGATGCCGTCGCTTCCGAAGGTCAGGTTTTCGCGCACCGTCCCGCTGAACAGCACGCCTTTCTGCGGCACGTAGCCGATGCGCGCGCGCAGCCCCGCCAGGGACGCGCTCCGCACGTCGATGCCGTCCACCGTGACCCGCCCGCCGGTCACGTCGTAGAACCGGGGAATGAGATTGAGCAGCGTGCTCTTGCCCGACCCCGTGCCGCCGAGGATGGCGGTGGTCCGGCCGGGCCGCGCGGTGAAGGTGAGGTGGCTCAGAGCGTCCTCGTCGGCGCCGGGGTAGCGGAAGCACACGTCCTCGAAGCATACCGTTCCGGCCTGCGCGGGGTCAAAGTCCGCGGGGGTTTCAGGCTCGCGCACGGCGGGCTCGGTGTCGAGGATCTCCTGAATGCGCCCGGCGGATACGCTGGCGCGCGGCAGCATCACGCTGATGAGGGAGATCATCAGAAACGCCGCGATGATCTGCATCGTGTACTGGATGAAGGCCATCATGTCGCCCACCTGCATGTTTCCCGCGTCGATGCTGCCCGCGCCCACCCACATGATCAGCACGCACACGGCGTTCATGGCGAGCATCATCATGGGCATCATGCCGTCCATGAGGCGGCCGACGAAGAGCTGGGTTTTGCGAAGGGCGGTGGAGGCCTCATCAAAGCGTTCCTCCTCGCGCTTCTGGGTGACGAACGCGCGGATGACCGGCAGGCCGGTGAGGGTTTCGCGCATGACGAGGTTGACCCGGTCAATCTGCTCCTGCATGCGCTTGAAGCGGGGCAGGCCCAGGGCGAAGAGCACGCCCACGATGGCCAGCACCAGCGCCACGCCCACGGCGATGACCCAGGCCATGGAGCGGTTGGTCTGCAGCGCGCGGATGATGCCGCCCACGCCCAGAATCGGCGCGTAGATGGCGATGCGCAGAAGCAGCACCGTCACGTTCTGCACCTGCTGGATGTCGTTGGTGGACCGGGTAATCAGCGACGCCGTGGAGAACGCGTCCATCTCCTGCTGCCCGAAGCTCAGCACCCGCTCAAATACCCGCTGGCGCAGGTCCCGGCCCATCCCGGCGGCCGCGCGGCTGCCCAGGTAGCCCAGCGCCGCCGCCGCGCCCGCGCCCG
>UQEF01000146.1 GCA_900540045.1 uncultured Eubacteriales bacterium
GGGATACCGCGCGGCAGGTTCTGCATAAGCTAGGCTGATCCCTCCAAAGAAAGGATTTTGATCGCATTGTATATTTTGCTTGCTATCGTGCTGCTGGGCGTGCTGATTACGGTCCATGAGTTTGGCCATTTCGCGGCTGCCCGCCTGTGCGGGATTCCCGTAAAGGAGTATTCCATCGGCTTTGGTCCCAAGCTCGTTCAGTGGAAAAGCAAAAAGCACGAGACCGTGTTTTCCATCCGGCCTATCCCCCTGGGCGGCTACTGCATGTTCTATGGCGATACCGACGACGACCCCAACGGCGAAAAGAAAGACGATCCCCGCAACTATAACAATGCCCCCGTATGGAAGCGCATGATCTCCGTGGCGGCGGGCCCGCTGATGAACTTCGTGCTGGCCTTTGTGGTGGCTGTCGGGCTGATGGCGGCTTACGGCGTGACGATTGCCACGCCATTCGTATCCAGCGTGACCGAAGGTTCACCTGCTGCCGAAAGCGGCCTGATGGCAGGCGATGTATTTGTCAGCGTGGGCGGGCAGGATATGACCGGACGCACCGTGACCGATGTGAGCGACGCCATCGGCAGCCTGGGAGCGGGGTCGGCCATCGACATCACCGTTTTGCGGGATGGTGAGCAAAAGACCCTCACCATCACTCCGCGGTATGACGAAACCGAGGAGCGCTGGCTGATCGGCATCATGATTCAGCAGGGATATGAACCCCTTCCCGCAGGGCAGGTGATTCCCGCCGCATGGGACACCTGTGTGGACGCCTCCACCGCCCTCGCCTCGGCGCTGGGCAAGCTCTTCACCACCGGCGAGGGGCTCAATGAAACCAGCGGTCCGGTGGGCGTGGTGCAGCTGGTAGCCGAGCAGACCCGGCAGGGCGGCATGGAAATCTTCCTGTACCTGACGCTGATGCTCTCCATCAACGTGGGGCTGGTGAACCTGATTCCCATTCCGGGACTGGACGGATCGCGCCTGGTGTTCATGCTGATTGAGGCTGTGCGCCGCAAGCCCGTTGATCAGAAGATCGAGGCGATGATTCATCTGGGCGGCTATGTGTTCTTGCTTGGGTTTATGGCGTTTTTCACCTTTAAGGACGTGGTGCGCATCTTCCAGTGAGGATGCGCCGCGGGCCGTTTGCTTGTGTGCAAAGCAAACGGCCCTTTTGTTTTGCAAAGGGCATACTTTCCATGTCCCGGACCATACTACCCCTGCAAAGAGCTGTGGGGGTGAAGGAGATATGATTGCGTCCCGGACGGAGGGCGAGCGCGCCCTCGTGCGCATTCATGACGAGTATTGCGAAAGCGAGCCGGAGGCCTGGCTGCCCAGGCTGAACAAAATCGTGACCGACGCCTACCGGAGGCGGACCGCTGAGGGACGGTAGCCTGCCTTGCTGCCCGAAAGCGAGGGGAGGCGCGCATGGAGCAGTACGCAAAGTATCTCAGAAAATCCCGTTTTGACCGGGATTATGCTGAAATGAGTGTGGAAGAAACGCTCAAGCGGCACGAGGCTATTTTGGACCGTCTGGCAGGAGAGCGCGGGTACCGCGTGACCAAAACCTATTATGAGGTCGTCTCCGGCGAATCCATTGCCGCACGGCCGGAGATTCAAAAGCTGCTGGAGGAGGTCAACGCAGGGCTGTACGCCGGGGTGCTGGTGGTGGACCTGGAGCGCCTGGCGCGCGGCAACAGCGCCGATCAGGCGTATATCAGCCAGGTATTTCAGTTTTCCGGCACCAAGATCATCACCCCTGCCAAGGTCTACGACCCCAGCGATGAATTTGACGAGGAATACTTTGAATTTGGCCTGTTCATGAGCCGCCGGGAGTATAAGACCATCACCCGCCGTCTGATTCGCGGGCGGGACAGCTCGGCTTCGGAGGGAAAGTATATCTCCAGCATCGCACCCTACGGCTACCGCCGGCTGAAGCTGCCGGGCGAGAAGGGCTATACGCTGGAGCCGCATCCTCAGGAAGCGGAGGTGGTGAAAAAGATGTTCGACCTGTTTTTGCACAGGGCGGGCACCAAGCAAATTGCCAACGTACTGAACGATCTGTCGGTTCCCACGCGTCACGGCGGTCCGTGGAGCTATTCCACCGTTGGCCAGATTCTCGCCAATCCCGTCTATATGGGCAAGATTCGCCGGGGATGGAGCCGTCAGGTCAAAAGCGTCGAGGACGGCATGGTGAAAAAGCGCATCAAGCGCTGTCAAAGCATGGAGGATTACCAGCTCTACGACGGGCTGCACCCGCCGCTGGTCAGCGAGACGGATTTTATGCAGGCACAGGACATCCGACGCGAGCGCCAGCCCGCCGCCAGGGTAAAAAAGACGTTCGATCTGCAAAATGCCTTTGCCGGGCTGATCTTCTGCGCCCGCTGTGGCAGCCGCGTGGGACGTACCACACTGTCCGCCGCCCAGCACAGCCGCGCGCGGCTGCGATGTGTCAATGGGCGAAACTGCCATAACGCCAGTGCCGATTATCAGGCGGTGGAGCGTGAGATCATCGCGGCGCTGCGGTCCTGGTATTCGGGGTATCACGTGCGCATTGACGCCACGGGCTACGAGGAGGAGTTGGACGATTGCCGGGCGCGGCTGGACCGTCTGGCACGCGAGGAGGACAAGCTGAAAACCCAGCTGGACAACGCGCACGACCTGGTGGAGCAGGGCATCTATACCCCGGCGGTATTTCGGGAGCGCAGCGAAAAGCTCGCATCTGCGCTTGAGGAGCTGGCCCAGAAAAGAGCGTCATTGGAGGCGATGCGTGACCGGCTTGCGGCGGCGAGAGACGGGGACGCAAATCTGATTCCCAAGACCGAAGCGCTCCTGGAAAGCTACGACCGGATGACCAACCGAGAGCGCAACACGCTGCTCAAGGCCATTTTGCGCCGCATTGAATACGAGAAAGGCCCTGATGGGAAAATCGTGATTGACCTCTACCCCCGGCTTCCGAAAATGTGAGGGCCTTTGGGCATCATGGATTCACACATGTGTTCGTCAATGATCCCACCATGGGTTATGGCCTGTTCGTTGAATGGATGTTGGCGCAGGAAAATCCGTAACAAGCAGCCCCGCGTCCTTGTAGGACGCGGGGCTCAGACCGCCGACAAAGGGGCTGCTTTCTTTGGGAAGCAGCCCCTAAACGCATAA
>UQEF01000147.1 GCA_900540045.1 uncultured Eubacteriales bacterium
GGGAGGCCGCGCGGAGGACGGCGCGGCGGAGGACGGCGGGGCCGGAAGGGCCGCCGGCAAAGGCAAGGCGCGGCGCGCGCTGAACATCCGCCCGGCGGAAATCCATACGAAATCCATCCCGGAGAATGGCGGTGCGGTATGAGCGGGGCTCGGCTATCAAACCAAAAGAACAGGGAAAGGGACGGGCGGCGGCAGACCCTGAGGATTCGGGCGGCAGTCCTGCGGCGCGCCCCGGGAAACGGACATGTGTGAGGTGCGGATATCGGAGGTCATCGCGCCCGCGTTCTATCCGGTGCACGAGGACCTGCGGCGCGGCGGTCACGCCGAATACTGGCTCAGCGGCGGGCGCGGAAGCGGGAAAAGCTCCTTCGTCAGCCTCGAGATCCTGCTGGGATTGATGCGCGATCCGCGCGCCGGCGCCATCATCTACCGAAAGGTCGCCGATACCCTGCGCGACAGCGTCTACGCCCAGATGCTCTGGGCCCTCGACCGCCTCGGCCTCGCCGGGCAATGGCAGGCGCGCCTCAGCCCCATGGAGCTGGTGCGGCGCGAAACCGGGCAGCGCATCCTCTTCCGCGGCGCCGACGATCCCCAGAAATCCAAGGGCGTCAGGCTGCGCGACGGGTACTTTCGCTACCTGTGGTTCGAGGAGCTGAGCGAGTTCGACGGCATCGACGCCATTCGCACCATCAAGGCCAGCATCCTGCGCGCCTCCGGCGAGGGCCCGCAGGCGCGCACCAGCGTGCTTTGCACGTACAATCCCCCCGTCAGCCCGTGGCACTGGGTCAACCGCGAGGCCTGCGCCCCGCCCGCCGGCCGCCTGCGGCATCACAGCGACTACCGCGACATGCCCGCCCGGTGGCTGGGCGATTCCTTCCTGGCCGAGGCGGACGCCCTGCGCGCTCAAAACCTTCGCGCGTGGCGGCACATGTACCTGGGCGAGGTGACGGGCACGGGCGGGCAGGTGTTCGAAAACGTGCGGCTGCGCCCCATCCGCCGCGAGGAATGGGAGGGCCTGCCGACCTACAGCGGCATGGACTTCGGGTTCGCCACGGACCCGGACGCCTTTGTGCGCTGCGCGTTCGACAAAAAACGGCGCATTTTGTACGTGGTGGACGAGTTCGCCGCGCTGGGCCTGCTGATCGAACGGCTGGCCAAAGAGGTGCGCGCGCGGGCCGGAAACGACGTGATTACCTGCGACAGCGCCGAGCCGCGGAGCATCGCCGGGCTGCGTGCCTGCGGCCTGCGCGTGACCGCCGCCCGCAAGGGCCCCGACAGCGTGGGTCACGGGCTGAAATGGCTTCAGACGCTGGGCGGCATTGTGATCGACCCCGCGCGCTGCCCCCTCGCGGCGGGCGAGTTCAGCCGCTACGAATACGACCGCGACCGAAGCGGGCGCGTCTTGCCGCGGTATCCCGACCATGACAACCATACCATCGACGCGGTGCGGTATGCCATGGAGAGCGTGAGCGGGATGAAAAAGGCGGTTGTGCCGAGGTAGGGGCAGCGGAAAAGGTCGGCGCCGGATGAGCTTTTCCGGCGGGGGCGCGCCTGCTGCGGCAGGAGCGGACACGCGCGGCGGGGCATCCGAACCTTCCGGGGCGAGGGATGTATATCCTAGGATATATGCGCGGAAGGGACGGCGAAGGCGCGGCGAAGGTGCGGGGCGGGCGGCTGGATGTGGCTGGCTGCGGGGGCGCGTGGCACTTCGGGGTGCTTCGGGGTGCTTCGGGGTGCTTCGGGGCGCTTCGGGGCGCTTCGGAGCCGGGTGCGGCGAGACGCGTTTCTTGCGTCCTGCGGACGCTCGCAACGCTTGGGCCGTCCCCCGTTCGCCGCAAAGACGGCCCATGCCACAGCGAGCGGAGGGTGGGGATGGGACCCGCCCGTAAGCGAGCGGATACCAGGAAAATAAAGGGCAGAGCGCGGGCGGCCGCTCACGGCGGCCGCACGTGCGAGGAGGCAACATGTTGGTTATTGATCGGAAACTGCTGGGCCCGGACGGGATGCCGGGGCCGGAGCTGCTGGGGACGCTGCTGCGCCGTCACGCGCAGGAACGGGTCCGGCTGGATGAAATCGGCGAAATTTATGCGCGCAGGCACCGCATTACCTCGCGCAGGCGGCTGGCGGGGCTGCCCAACAACCGGCTGGCGCATGATCTGCCGGGGTACATCGCCACGATGGCGGCGGGGTACCTCGTGGGCAGCCCCGTGCGCTACGCGCCGCCCGACGGGCAGGAGGACGCCTTCGAGGCGGTACGCAGGGCCTACGGCGAGGCAAGCGTCGAAAGTGTGGACGCGGAGCTGGCCATGGACGCCGCCGTCTACGGCAGGGCCGTCGAGCTATGCTACGCCGACGCCCTCGCCCGGCCCAGGGTCGCCCAGATGGACCCCAGAAGCAGCTTCGTGGTCTACGACGACACGGTGGAGCACGCGCCGCTCTTCGGCGTGGCGTGCCGCGATCTCATGGACGAACAGCTGCGGCGGCGCGGCGAGCGGATCTCGGTGTACGGGCCGCACATCATCCGCCATTTCGAGCGCGTCGGGTCCGAAACCCCGCGCGAGGTCGGCCGTCAGGCGCATTACTTCGGCGGCGTGCCCATGGTCGAATACTGGAACAACGCCCGCGAACAGGGCGATTTCGAGCCGGTCATGGGCCTGATCGACGCCTACGACGCGCTCCAGAGCGACCGCGTCAACGACAAGCAGCAGTTCACCGACGCGGTGTTCGTGCTCAAGGGCGTGGGCGCGCTGGGCATCGACGACACCGAGGAGGTGGCGGACGCCGGCGACGGCCTGGAGGCGGTCCCGCCCGCGGTCAAGGCCGCCGAGGACCCCAGCGTGCGCCTGCGCCGGACCCGGACGCTGTTCCTGCCCGGCGACGGGGCCGACGCGCAGTTCGTGACCAAGCCCGACGCGGAAAGCGGGAACGAGCTGCTGCGCCTGAGCCTCAAAAGCGACATCCACAAGCTGTGCATGGTGCCCGACCTGACGGACGAGCAGTTCGCCGGGAACGTGAGCGGCGTGGCCATGCGCTTCAAGCTGCTGGGGCTGGAGCAGCTGACGCGGATCAAGGAGCGGTGGTTCCGGGAGGGGCTGCGGGCGCGGCTTCGGCTGTTCTGCGCGTTTCTTTCGCTGCGGGGCGAGCCGG
>UQEF01000148.1 GCA_900540045.1 uncultured Eubacteriales bacterium
AGGCCTGGGCCACCTGTCCCCGGAAGGTCGGCGCGTACAGAATGATTTTCTTGCCCGCTGCCTGGGGCACAACCCTCTCGAGGCGCTGTCGGCTACGAGCGCGAAATTCGTCGTCGAAGAACACGTCGGTGCGACTCACGCCCGTCGGACTCACGATGCCGTCGTCCGCAAGATCCATGGCCTCTTCGTAGGCCCATACCACCTCTGGGCTGCTCACCGTTACAAGCGAGAGGTTGCGATAGTAGGGATGGCGCCGAATCTCCTCGCGCGTCGCCCCGAACTTGAGGTCGGCGGTGCTCATCCCCCACTTCTTGAAGGCACCGCACCCGTGCCATAACTGCACGACCGTCGTTTCCGGCCGCAGCGGCACGCAGCTCACCAAGCTGGAGGCGTCGTTGAGCACGACATACTGGGCCGTGGCCATTGCGCGAACGAAGCGGACACAGTTTCTAAAATACGCGCGAAACCCACGGCCCTCCCCCAGCGTCATCAGCCGCAACTGCAGGCCGGGCACGCGAGCAAGCCGGTCATAGAGCACTTTGAAGTTGTCGGAAAGGCCGCCCTCCTTGTTGTCCAGGAAGATGACCATGCCCGACGCAACCGGCTCCTTGGTCGCCTTGAGGTAAAGGTGAGGGTAGTACCACGAGAAGAGGGCCCCTCGGGCCGCTCGCCTTCCCAAGCTTCTGACGGCCGCTTTGAGGCGCTTGAGCATAAGGGCCTTCTCCTTCCGAGCCCAGATCGGGCGCTTACATTTCCCACTTTATGACAGTTTTGCCCATGGGCTTGCGAATGTCCGTCTCGAAGGCGGCGGAAAGATCTGCCACCTGACGGGCCTTCACGACATCGCCGACGAGCGCACCAAGGTAATCTACGACCTCGGGGTGCTCGCGGTAGAGCGCGACGGTCCTCTCGAAATCCTCGCGCCCGCTGCGGCTGCTGCCGAACAGGCGAAGGCCCTTCTCCAGCACCATGCGCGTGTTGATGGGCACGTTGTTCTCGGAGACGCCGAGCAGCGATCTCTTCATGGGATAAACCTCCTTTTATTTATTTAACCCTTTACTGCGCCTACCGTAATGCCCTTGGTGTAGTAGCGCTGCAAAAAGAGATAAACCACCAGGATGGGTATCACCGATACGGCAATGGTCGTCATCTTTACCGTTTCCTCCGTCAGCCTGTTTGCATCCGACCCGGCCACGCCGGCGATGGAATCCATCGCGCCTGCGGAGGCCAGCAGGTTGCGCAGATAGATTTGCAGCACCTGCAGCTCATCGGAGTTGGTGTACAAAAGGCAATCAAGATATGAATTCCAGTTGGCGATGCCGTAGAACATGGCCACGGCTGCCAGGACGGTGCCCAAATCGGCAAAATGATGCGAAACAGCACAATGAAGGGATTGGCTCCATCATTGTAGGCGCTTTCTTCCAGCGATTCAGGAAGCTGCTGAAAGTAATTGCGCAGAATAAACATGTTGTAGGCGCTCATGACGTTTGGAAGGATCGGCGTCAGGAAGGTATCCAGCAGCCCCAGGGCCTGAACCACCAGGACGTGGAAATCAGCCCTCCATTGAAGAGCATGGTGAAGAAAATCATCATGAAAAAAACTGACGTCCCCCGCATGCTCTTGAGCGAAAGAGGAAAGGCGGTGAGCGCCGTGAGCAATACGCTTAGCAACGTGCCAAACAAGGTGCGAAGGATGGTATTGGAGTAGGCGACGTAGATTTGCCGGGTCTTGAAAATCATGGAATAGCTCAGGGAAGTCGGTCTGCGAGGGACCAGAAAAAGTCCGCCGGTCATGGCCTCCCGCGAATCGCTGATGGAATACATCAGCACATGCCAGAAGGGATAGATTTAAGCGAAGGCAAACAGCGTCAGCACCAAAATGATGATACCCTGTCCTACGCGCTCGCCCATGGTGCGTTTGATCTTCATGCCCATTCACGCCCCTTTCTTCACATGATCCCGCTTTCAGAGTCAATTTTCTTGGCAATATAATTGGTGACCAGCACCAGCACAAGCCCGATGGCAGACTGGAACAGGCGGCGGCCGTGGACTCCGAGAACTTGCGGCTTTCCATGCCCAACCGGCATACATAGGAGCCGATGATACCCGCTACCATACAACCAGATAATTGGAAACCGCGAAGATCTGGTCAAATCCGGCGTACATCATTTCGCACACACGGAAAATCAGCAGCGTCACGATAGTTGACCTTAGCGGCGAAAGCGTAATGTGCCACAGCTGGATCCAACGGTCGGATCTGTCAATCTGGGCCGCTTCACAAAGTTCCTGATCAATTCCCGCAATAGCTGCGAGATATACGATGGTTCCAAAGCCGCCGCTTTTCCACAGGTAGGAAATCAATCTGACCGCACGAAAGCTGTTTTTATCCGCCAGAATATGGGGTACCGGCCCTTCCAGGCCAAAACTGCGCATCAGGGTCCTGTCGTCGGCCATGGCGCATGGAATGGTCCCGATATGATGGTTGTGGGCCTCAAAGGCGAGGGATATGTGGGACAGATCGGCGGAGGATGCACCGTAAATGAATACAGCGCGCATTTTTCGCTGTGGTGCATGCTTTCTGCCCCGCTGCTGCTGGGGCACGATGTGCGCAAGGATATGCCGGAAATTGATGAGATTGTGCTCAATCGGGAACTCATCGCCCTCAACCAGGAAGACCTGGGGGTGCAGGCATACGCTCTTCCGCCCATGAGCAACGGCGATATCGTGCTGGCCAAACCGCTGTATGGCGGCGACATCGCGTTCTGTCTCCTGAACGAAACCGATGCCGCAAAACTGATGATTCTTTCCTGGGACTACTGCGGCTGGGAAATGACCGATACCATCCACCTGCGCGATGTCATCGCCCATCGGGATTTGGGAAACTTCCTGCACGGAGCGCATTTTGACGTACCCGCACATAGCGCTATCGTATTGCGTGCGCACCGGGTTTGACGAAACAATTCAAAAAGCCCTGACAGGCATCCTCTGAAAACGGCCCTGTGGCGGCACTTCCGATTTTTGGAATTCTGCCAATTTGCAAGCTATATTATCCTCCGGAAGCT
>UQEF01000149.1 GCA_900540045.1 uncultured Eubacteriales bacterium
TATGCGTTTAGGGGCTGCTTCCCAAAGAAAGCAGCCCCTTTGTCGGCGGTCTGAGAACATTCGATGGACCTCCTCCCTCTTGCGGATGATGGCCGGCTCCCCTCCTTTAATAGGTAAGAACACGAAAACCATCAGCTTGACCTTGTACGCCGCAACCCTGCAAAAGTCAACGCCGGCCAGGAATGGTTTCGCATTTTTCCGGCAGGTTTAGCGGCTGCTTAGCGATTTTTGACGGTACAGGTAAACCGCGTCATACCAGAAGTTCGGGCTGCTTTCCGTGGCGATCAGCTCATAGCGCTCCACGATCCATTCCGGCTGCTTGCCCCGTGTGATGACATAGTCGCAAACCCCTTCGCGGATATAGCGAAGCTGTTCGTCAAGCATCTCCTCCAGGGGCACGTTGGTCTGGTGAAAGTATTTCACATTGGGCACGAGCCCGGCGGCGGTATAGAAGCCCGCATCCATGAATCCGTAGTTGAGCAGGGTCGCGCCGGGCGTCTGTTCCAGGTAGGCGGCGATGCGGTACTGCATGGTGTCCTCGCGGGGCTGTCCAAAGGACGCGCCATACTCCGGCGCCATGTTGCCGCTCAGCAGCGCGCACAGGCCCACGCAGCCGGCGGTCAGCACGGCGGCGCAGCTTCCCAGCGCTCTCCGGGAGAGATGCGCAAGCCGGCCCTCCAGCGCCCGGCCCAGGGGAAGAAAGCCAAGCGGCACCAGGGCGGCCAGCGCCAGCCCGTAATAGGGGTAGCTCTTTCCGCCCACGAATATGCCCAGCGCACCCAGAAACGCAGCCAGCCAGACGGCCGGCGCTTCGTGGCGGGGACGTTTCCAGGCGAACCACCCCATGCCGGCGGCTATGGGCAATGCGCAAAGCGGATTGTCCCTTACCCATTCCCAGCCGCACCGCAGCATGGCCCTGGCCCGCGGCACAAGGCCGGACGCCTCCTCGGAAGCGGAATAGAGAAACAGATTGTCGTAGAGATAGGTGCGCAGCCAGTCGTGGATAGCCGCGTTCACGCCGAAGTAGATCACCCATGGCAGCGTGGACAGCGCAAAGCCCGCGACCAGCCAGCCAAGCGAGCGCCACAGGCCGCGTCCGTCGCGCCGGACCGCCAGATGGACCAGCAGCGCCAGGAACAGCCCGGCATGTACGCCGCAAATGGTGAACTTGATCCAGAACACGCAGCCGGCCAACACACCCTGCCACACCAGTTCCCCCGCCGGCATGCGCCCGCCGCCGCGGCGGAAATGGCGCAGCACGCCGTAAAGCGACCACATTATGAGCGGAAGGCAGAGCTCCTCGGCGCTGTCCCCCTGGGCAAAGCCGGGAGAGGCATAAATCACCAGCGCCAGCACGGGCAGCATCAGCCAGGCGCAGCGGCGCGCGCCGTAGAGGGCCATCAAATGAAAGGCACCGGCCAAAAACAGGGCCGCAAGGCAGATCTCCATCAGGTACACGCCGGTAAAATCCCAAAAGGAGATCAGCGCGCACAGCGCGTGCAGGGCATAGAGCAGCGGCCCCTTGTGGTCATACAGGTCGCGGTAGACCACCTGCCCCCGCGTCATGCCCTTGCCGATGGTAAAGTAGATGTTGGCGTCGGACCAGTCGTTGATGGGGTAGCCAAAGGAGGACTTGGAACAAAAAAACAGCACCGCCGCGGCAATCAGCAGCGCATAGGCCAGGACCTGCGCATCCTGCCTGCGGCGGGAGCAAACGGCGCACATACAGCATCCGCCCCTTTCCCGGCGCACCTCTTTGCTCACAGTGTACCATATTTGGAAACGGGAGACAAGCCGCCGGAGCAGGGGAAAAGGTGGGTGCGCCGCTTGCAAAAATGGAACGGACAGGGTAAAATAACAGCGTATCATTCAGAACTGATCGGGCCGATCGGCCCACTTCTTCCCAAAGGAGGGTACGCATGAATCCCTACGTGTTTATGACCGACTCCGATTCCGACCTGCCTTTCCGCTATGTGGACGAACTGGACATGACCATGGTGTACATGCCCTATATCCTGGACGGAAAGGAATACTTTGACGACCTGGGGCGCAGCGGCAAGCAGAAGGAATACTTCGACAACATGCGCGCCGGCGCGGTTCCGGTCACGTCCCTGCTGCCAACGGCCGTCTATGTGGAATACTTTGAGCCCTGCTTCAAGGAGGGGCGTGACATTCTGTTCGTGGCGTTTTCCAGCCAGCTGTCCGGCACGATCAACAACGTCTGCGCCGCCCGCGATGAGCTGCTGGCCAAGTACCCCGACCGCCGCATGACGGTGGTGGATACCCTGAGCATTTCCGCTCCGCAGACCATTTTGATCCTCAAGGCCCACGAGCTCTACCGCCGGGGCAAGAGCATGGACGAGGTGGCCCAGTGGCTGGAGGACAACAAGCTGCGCGCTCAGGCGTGGTTTACGGTGGATGACCTCAAGTACCTGCGCCGCGGCGGCCGCATCGGCGCCATGGCCGCCACCGTGGGAACCATGCTGGACCTCAAGCCCATCATCACCGAGAACCGGGAGGGGAAACTGGTCAGCTCCGACAAGGTGCGAGGCCGCAAAGCGGCGCTGCGCCTGATTGCGGACAAGGCAGCCGAGAACATCGACGATCCCGCGCAGGCGATGACCATCATCCTGCACGCGGACGCGCCGGAAGACGCCGCGCGGCTGGAAGCCATGCTCCGGGAACGCGTGCCCGAACTGGGCGAGATTCAGACCTATTACGTGGGTCCGGTCATCGGCGCGCACTGTGGCCCCGGCACGGTAGCCATCTGTTTCTTCGGCAAGGAGCGTCCCTGCTGAAAGAGCGGCACGCTTGAGAGGGCCGGAGGGCCCGAGCCCTCCGGACAAGCTCCGAATTCATCGACATGTGCGGTGGATTCGCAAGCCTTGCACGGCTTGGTTTTCTTGTGCCGCTCCGGCGGAAAAGACCGGAGCAGCCGGACTTTTTTCGACAATCAGAAACGCCGCCAGCCTCTTTCTACCAGAGGCTGGCGGCGTTCAGGCTGCTGACAAAGTGCGGGGTGCAGGGGGATCATCCCC
>UQEF01000150.1 GCA_900540045.1 uncultured Eubacteriales bacterium
GTGCGAGGTGGAGGGCAGCATCGCCGTGCTGTTCCACGACGAGCCGTACTGGTTTGTCGAGCGGGAAGAGGCGGACGGGTAGCTCCCCATATCGTTCCCCTCTGCGCAGACGGACGGCTTTTGTGCAAGGGCCTGGTTTCCCGGGCGCGCGCTCGTTTCCCCCAAAAGGCCGGCTGCTTCCGCCCTTGACATACGCCCCCGCCCGCGTTATGATGCCAGTACGGCGCAAACGGGCTTTTCCCCCGCACCCGCCGCGATGATACCGGCATGCTTTGCGCCCCGTCCTTTTTATCATGCGGGCAGGAAAGGAGTCACCCCACCATGAGCCAGCAGCGCATTGAAACCATCTGCGTCCAGGGAGGATATACCCCCGGCAACGGCGAACCCCGGCAGATTCCCATCATTCAGTCCACCACATTCAAGTACGCCACCAGCGAAGATATGGGCAAGCTGTTTGATCTGGAGGCTTCCGGGTATTTTTATACCCGCCTGCAAAACCCCACCAACGACCATGTGGCAGCCAAGATCGCCGCGTTGGAAGGCGGCACGGCGGCCATGCTGACCTCGTCGGGCCAGGCGGCCAATTTCTTCGCGCTGTTCAATATTGCCACCTGCGGGGACCACATCGTGGCTTCCTCCAGCATCTACGGGGGCACATTCAACCTGATTTCCGTCACCATGGCCAAGATGGGTATCACCTGCACATTTGTTGCGCCCGACTGTACGGCGGAAGAGCTGGACGCGGCGTTCCGTCCCAATACCAGGGCCGTCTTTGGCGAAACCATCGCCAACCCCGCGCTGACCGTGCTGGATATTGAGAAGTTTGCCGCCGCCGCCCATGCGCACGGCGTGCCCCTGATCGTGGACAATACCTTTGCCACGCCTGTCAACTGCCGGCCCTTCGAATGGGGCGCGGACATCGTGACCCATTCCACCACCAAGTATATGGACGGGCACGGCACGGCGGTGGGCGGGGCCATCGTGGATGGGGGACGGTTTGACTGGATGGCCCATGCGGACAAGTTTCCCGGCCTGTGCACCCCGGATGAAAGCTATCACGGCATCACCTATGCCGAGCGCTTCGGCAAAGAGGGCGCCTTCATCACCAAGTGCACCGCGCAGCTGATGCGCGACCTGGGCGCCATCCAGTCGCCCCAGCATGCGTTTTACCTGAATCTGGGTCTGGAAAGCCTGCATGTGCGCATGGCCCGCCACTGTGAAAACGGCCAGGCGGTGGCCGAATACCTGTCGGCCCATCCCAAGGTGGAGCGGGTGATTTACTGCGGCCTGCCCGGTGATCCCTACCACGCGCTGGCGCAGAAATACCTCCCCAACGGCTCCTGCGGAGTGGTATCCTTTGAGCTCAAGGGCGGACGCGCGGCGGCCAGCGCCTTTATGAAGGCGCTCAAGCTGGCGGCTATCGAGACCCACGTGGCCGACGCCCGCACCTGCTGCCTCAACCCCGCCAGCTCCACCCATCGCCAGATGAACGACGAGCAGCTGCGCGCGGCCGGCGTACCGGCCGGCCTGGTGCGCATGAGCTGCGGCCTGGAGAGCCGGGAGGACCTGATCGCCGATATCTCCCAGGCGTTGGACGCCATCTGACCGGCGAACGCCATCATCAGTCAAAGCGAGGCGAACCCTGTGCCCATCAAGATTCCCAACCAGCTTCCGGCCACCGAGACCCTGACCCGCGAAAACATCTTCGTGATGACGGAAACCCGCGCTCTGACGCAGGATATCCGTCCTCTGCGCATTCTGCTTCTCAACCTGATGCCCACCAAGGTGGACACCGAGACGCAGTTCGCCCGCGTGCTGGGCAACACACCGCTGCAAATCGAGCTGGAGCTGATCGCGCCTTCGGGACGCGTGGCCAAAAATACGCCGCAGGAGCATATGCTGGCGTTTTACAAGCGCTTTTGCGACGTGAAGGATCAGAAGTTCGACGGCCTGCTCATCACTGGCGCGCCGGTGGAGCACCTGCCCTTTGAGCAGGTGGACTACTGGCCTGAGCTGTGCGAAATCATGGAATGGAGCAAGACGCACGTTCATTCGACTTTGCACATCTGCTGGGGCGCGCAGGCAGGGCTTTACTATCATTACGGCATTCCCAAGCGTCAGCTGCCCCACAAGCTGTTTGGAGTGTTCGAGCATACGGTGGAGGACCCCAACTTCATCCTGTTCCGCGGCTTTGACGACCGCTTCTGGGTGCCTCATTCCCGGAACACCACCGTCGATCGTGCGGATATCGAGGCTGTGCCCGGCCTCAAGGTCCTGGCCGCCTCGCCGGAAGCGGGTGTGTACGCCGTGAAAACCGAGGGCGGCCGCCAGGTCTACCTGATGGGCCATGCCGAATACGACCGCGACACCCTGAAAAAGGAGTATCTGCGGGATGTGGCCGCGGGTGTGGACATTCAGCTTCCGCAGCACTATTTCCCCGATGACGACCCGGAAAAAGAGCCCGTGGTCCGGTGGCGTTCCTGCGCCAACCTGCTCTATTCCAACTGGCTGGATTATTTCGTATATCAAACCACGCCTTACGACCTGTCCGCCTCTTTCCCGGACGGGCATTCGGCGGAGGAGTGAAAACGCTGGCTCTCTGCGCCCAGCGGCTGCCTGAGGGGAAGGTCACGCAGGCAAGGCTTTTCCCAATTGTTTGAGAAAAAGCGGAAAATCATCTTGACAAACGCCCCCCAAATCCGATATAATACCTATCGTTGCGAAACCGCAACGCGCGATCGTGGCGGAATTGGCATACGCGCACGTTTGAGGGGCGTGTCCGATAAGGGTACGGGTTCAAGTCCCGTCGATCGCACCATGCGGAGTATCATTAAAGGATCTGAAAAGGTCTGCTGATGATACTCCGCATTTTTTATTTCCAAGTTTATATAGCGATCTGTGTGGGGGCGTGTTGCAGAAAGCAATTTCTGCGGCACGCCCTTTTTGCAAACAAATCA
>UQEF01000151.1 GCA_900540045.1 uncultured Eubacteriales bacterium
TCGTTTTTCCTTATGAAAAATGACCGTTGACTTGGGTTTGTCAACGGTCTGACCCTCCGCGTATGCGAAGGGCCGCTCTTTCATGGGGCAGGGCGTCACTGTGCGCCGTAACCGGTGGCGTAATCCAGCAGATCCTTCCAGAGGGGATGGTTTCGGTCCAGAACCAGCACGCTGTTCTCATCCAGCGCGCTTTCCAGCGCCTGGAGCGAACGCCAGTAGGCATAGAACTCCTCGTCCACGCTGTAGGCGGAGGCGTAGATTTCCAGCGCGGCTGCGTCGCCCTCGCCGCGGATCAGGCCGGCCTCGCTCACGGCGTCGGCCTCGATTCTGCGGGCTTCCAGATCGGTTGTGGCCACGGCCTTGAGGTATTCCTCCTGACCCTCGCTGCGCAGCTGCTGGGCCACCTTGGCGCGGTCGGCCTGCATGCGGGCGTAGGTGCTTTCGATGTTGGCCGTGGGCAAGATGGTGCGGTGGACCTGGATGTCCTTGACCTCGATGCCGCGGGGCGCCATGTCCTGGTTGATGGTCTTGAGCCCCTGGGCCAGCGCGGCGTTGAGGGCGTCCTTGTTGCTGACGAAGTCGTCGCCCGTCAGGCGGTTGATGGCCTGCACGATAACCGGGTGAATCAGGTTATCCAGCTGGTTTTCGGCGCTGGTCATGCTGCCCAGCTTCAGGCTGAACAGCGCGGGGTCGGCGATGCTCCACTGGGCGTAGGTTTTCACATAATACTGCTTCTTTTCGGCGGTGTTGACCACCTCGCTGTCGCTGACGTAGGTGTAGAGGCGCGAAGGATACTTCTGCACCGTGTCCAGAAACGGCACCTTGAAGTGAAGGCCGCTGCCGGTGAGGAGTTTGACATCGTCGCTCATGGTGATTTCGCCCGCCAGAATGTCCGCGTAATCCTGATGGAAGGTGTTGTCGCCGTTGAGGATGACGCGCTTGATGACGCCGAAGCGGCTCACAAACGCCTGCTCGGCCTCGCCCACCACAAAGAAGCACTGGCTAAACACGATCAGCACCGCCAGCACGATCCCCCCGATGACCGCCCAGCGGGTCATGTCGGAGCGCAGCTTGCGCTGGCGTGCGGCCTTGTCAAAGTCATAAGCCTGTCCGTTCATGCTCACACGCTCCCTTCCGGCGCGGCGGAGGCTCCGGCCGCGCCGCCCGTGGTCTGGTCAAGGTCGAGGATTTTCAAAACGCCGCTGTCCGGCTCGGCCACGATCACGCGGCCGGTATTCTGCAACACGCGCTCCATGGTTTCGATCAGAAGGCGCGTGCGGGTGATCTGCGGCGCGGCCTTGTACTTTTCGTACACGGCCTGGAACACCGCCGCTTCGCTCTCAGCCGCGGCGATGGTTTCGGCCTTGTAGGCCTCGGCCTCCTGCAGGGTCTGGTAGGCTGTGGAGCGCGCCGTGGGCAGTACCTCGTTGGCGTACTTTTCGGCCTCGTCCAGGCGCTTGGTCTTTTCGTTTTTGGCGTTGTTCACATCCTCGTAGGCGGCGGATACAGCCGCGGGCACGGTGATGTTCTGAATGCGCACGTCGTTGATCTTGACGCCCATTTCGTAGGTGTCGATCAGGGCCTGGAAATCCGGCAGCACCTGCCGCTCAATTTCTTCTTTATTCAGCAGGGCATCGTCCAGCGGGCGGTTCTGGATGTTGCGCCGGATGATGGCCTCAAAGGCCAGCTGCAAAGTGCCCTCCGGGTCGTCCACGTCAAAATAATACTGCTTTACATCACGAATGGTGTACTGGTAGATGGCTTCGATGGACACGATGCTGTTGTCGTTGGTGAGCATCACGCTTTCATCCTGCTCATCGGCGTAGGTGGCCGCCGTGCCCGCCGTGCCCGTGCGCGTGGTGCGGAAGCCGTATTCCTTGGTGTGGATGGTGGTTACGCTTTCGGAAATCACGCTCTGGATGAGCGGGATCTTCCAGTACAGGCCGGGACCCCTGGTATCGGTCACGCGGCCGAAGGTGAGCACGAGCGCCTCCTCGCCCTGGCCCACGCGGTAGAAGCTGGTGGCCGCCAGCGCGCCCAGCGCCACCACCGCTGCAAGCACGATGCCGCCGGTCTTTTTCCATTTTGCTTTCATGGTGTTTGAAAAACTCCTTTCCTTCCTGCCGGTTTTGGCACAGGTATCATAGCATAAAGGCCGGCGTTTTGGACGGGATGGCGCTTCAATCATACATTCTGCACGCTCAAAGCCGCAGACGGAAACGTTTTGGCATTGTAAGCGGGCGGCGGTTCGTGCTATAATCTCCCCATGCCAATGTTTAGGAAAGGAACGTGTGCGTATGAGCGACCGAATTATCGGCGTGATTTTTGATCTGGACGGCGTGATTGTATCGACCGACAACTGCCACTATCTGGCCTGGAAGCGCATGGCCGACGAGGAAGGCATCTATTTTGACCGCACCATCAACGAGCGCCTGCGCGGGGTCAGCCGCATGGAAAGCCTCGAAATCATCCTGGAGCGCGCCCAACGGCCCTATACCGACGATGAAAAACAGGCCATGGCCGCGCGCAAGAATGCATATTATGTGGAACTGATTGGAAGCCTGACCCGTGCGGACATTCTGCCCGGCGCGCTGGATACGCTGAGCCTGCTCAAAGAGCGGGGCGTGAAGGTGGCCATCGGCTCCTCCAGCAAAAACACGCCCATCATCCTTCGCCAGATCGGGCTGGAAAACGCCTTTGACGCCGTGGCCGACGGCAACGCCATCACCCACAGCAAGCCCGACCCGGAGGTGTTTGTGCTGGCGGCGCGGCTTTTGGGGCTGGAGCCCAAAAACTGCCTGGTGGT
>UQEF01000152.1 GCA_900540045.1 uncultured Eubacteriales bacterium
GCCGTCCGGGCAGGTTACTTCGTACCAGGAGGACGAGGTTTTCTCGATGACGATAACCTCAGTGCCTTTCTTGTACTTGCCCAGAATCTTGTACTTCGTGCCTGTACCGGAGCGCAGACGAAGCGGATCTCGGTTCGTGCTGACCTTGTAGATTTCTACGTCATAAGTGGTCGTCTGGTACTGCTGCGTGACCAGATTGATCTGCGGAGTCATGGCAGCAGGCACAGGGACGCGAAGGATGCCGCCGTCCGTGAGTTTTCGCCATTTGTCCCGCTCATCGATGGGATGAACAAGCGTCAGTTCCCATTCGCCGTTCAGCGTCTCGGTGACCGTACAAGAGGACGGGCTGACCGCACCCAGACCGTTATTGGAGAAGTCTGTACAGTCAGCGGGATATACACAAATCAACGGATTTTCCTCCTTTCGGGCATGATAAAAGCGCCACTCGTTAGAGTGACGCTATGCGTACAAATTGGATTTAGCAGTTTGGCGCCGGTGCCTTAACAACAATAAACTCCAGCGTTTCTTCAGAAACATTTTTTAAGTTCATTTTTGTATGGAATGGAACTTTTAATACTGTTCCTGCCTGATACTCATGTGTATCCTGTTCATTCAAAGTCGCTGATAATGTTCCGCGAACAACTGTAATATACACATTTTTTGCATTTGAAAAATGCTCTGGCAGACATTCACCCTTATTCAAGATCATATGCATATAGTGTATATTTTCATCAATAATTACCTTTTCAACTGTTTTTTCATTTCCTTGTGTTAATTTAAAAATTTGTTCAATCATATTTTTTCCGTCTCCCTTTGTGTTTCATCAACTCTGTAAATTCAAGTTTGTCGAGAATATTATAGCATAAACAGCAGGAACGCAAAAGACGAACACAGTTAAAAATATCGCCAGTTGGGTTGAACCTTCAGATACGTCACGTTGCCAGTCCACGAGATCGTGCTGTTCCCGGGCGGCAAAGTTGGAAAGTCACCGCTCATACAGCTGTTCATGGACGTGATTCCGGAATATGCTTCCTGCAGAACGGAGTCAATCGTGATCTCACCGTTCACATCGGAAAGCTCCACAATGGTCATGTCAACGATCAGCGTGATCTCGCCGCTTCCGGTCACAGTAATGATCGGCTCAGAGGGTACATTTCCAGGATTCTGCATGGTGACATATCCGCTGGTACTGCCGCTGGCGGGCTGGATGTTCTTGGGTGCTACATCTGCCTCATACCAGAAGGGCTTGCAGCGGAAGTTGACAGCGAAGGTTCTATGAGGATTGCCGCGGAGGATCTTCTCAAACGGAATCTGGTTGATGATCCGGGCATAATAAAAGCCGCCGTCGCGGTTGGCGAAGGTGACTGTACCTGAGCCGCGCAGCCACCCGGCGATCTCCGGGATTCTATCTGGGTCAGAAACCACACAGGTGGCTGTCAGCACCATATCCTCATATACATAGTCCCCTTCAAGAGAGGTCAGAGAACCACTCCGTCCGGGGACTTCGGTGAACGTGACACGCTCCTCCGGAATGGTGGGCGGAGGTTGTTCGGTCACATAGATTCCATAGTCAGTGCATTTCACACCGTTCCATTCAAACCAGTCGTTCATGCCATTCTCAGCCCCTTTCCGCGCTGCTGGCGTCTGGTCAGCGTTGCGATCTCTACAGCCAGAGAGCGGATATCCTGCTCATCACGGATAACCATCTGTGCGACTTGGATGGTAGAGTTCACGTTGTTGTTGTAAGTGCGCCGATTGTCACTGGCGGTATAGCCAATGGCGCTGTTCTTTGCTTCGCCTGTCAGATAGCGGGATGCGTTGCGGATGACACGTGCCTGTTCCTTGCTTTCCTTCAGCACGCCCTGTCCGAAGCCGCGCATGGTCATGACACCGATTTCATCCTCGAAAACGCGAGAAGGCGATTTGATTTTGAGTTCGGATTTCGCGGCGCTGACAGCAGCCCGGGCAGCAGATCGCATGGCAGAGATCACACCGGAGCGGCCTGCATTGATACCTGCCTTCAGACCAGCCATTGCGTTGACACCCGCAGAGCGAAGCGTTGTGCTGGTCAGGCTGGAATTGACGGCGCTCTTCACATTGGAGCCAACCGTGCTTCCGGTAGCAGACATGCTGTAGCCAGTCATTGCATCAGCGATGCCTTGCATACCGGCTGTGCCGTAGGAAGCCAGCATAGCAGCCGGGAAAGCAGTGGATATCGCGGTTTCGATAGCGGATGCAACTGTAGAAGCATCCGTAGAGAAGTCGTGTGCGCTCATGCCGGCACCGACGCCAGCCGCCACGTTGTCACCAACGGGCTTCACACGCTCAGACGGCGAGTTGATATCGAATGCCATGTTCAGAGCGGATTCCAGATTGGCTGTAACTGTCTCGGCATCCGTATCCCAGCCGGCTTCCGTCATACCCTGAGCGACACCCTCAAGGATATGGGCGCCGGTTTCTGTGGTATCCAGTCCGTTGAGGAATGTGACAATGGCCTGCAGATTAGCGATATCCTCCTCGGACACCTGCTTGCCCTGCATGATTGCCGCGACCATTTCTCCGACATAGGCAGAAAGCTCAGCGACCGTCTGCGAGTTGAAGTCGTTGCGCATGCTCTGATCCAGCACACCGTGATCGGTGCTTTCACCGCGCAGAGATGCCCAGAACTTCTGCCAGCCGTTGTAGTCCAGCGTTTTGGTAGGTGCCCGCTTTGAGCCTGTCAGCTTGATTACGCCTGTAACGCAATACGGTCT
>UQEF01000153.1 GCA_900540045.1 uncultured Eubacteriales bacterium
ACCGGATACCGTTGAAGGAATCCTCCACCGCCAGTGCCTGTCCGGGTGCCGGCGCGCACCGCCTCCGCCACCTGCGAAAACGCGCCCTTCGCCGCCTCCGCAAGGCCCGCCCATACGTCCTTCTGCGGCGCGGCTGCGTCGCCCGCCGCGGCGGCGGCCTCCCCGGCAAAGCGGCGCAGGTCCGAAAGCACCGCGTCCAACTCGCCGTCCGCCTCGTCCACGGCCACGCGGACCCGTACCACCAGTTCATCCAGCGTCAAAGGCGCTCACCTTCCCCTCCGAAAAAGGCCTCCGGCGGCACGGCTTCCTCCGCGTCCTGCGCGGGCGGACGCCGCAGGGCGTTCCACGCCTCCGCCACGGCCCCGATCTCGTCCAGATAATAGTCCTCCATCAGCTCCCGCTTGCCGATGCCCAGGCTCAGCCCCATGGCGATCATCCGTTGGAGCCAGCGCCCGTCCGCCCCGCGCGCGCCCGCCGCCACAGCGCCCGCGCGGCCCCGATAAAATTTTCGAGGTTGTTGACCTCCATCCACGCCTCGATCATCTCAAGCAGGCCGTCGAGGCCCACGTTCGCATCGTCGCGCAGGGCCTTTTCGTCCAGCCCCGCCAGCTCGGCAAAGACCGTCACTGCCTCGTCCGGGAGCACCGTCAGCGCCCGCGCGCACAGGCCGATCAGCCCCGCCCGGTCCAGCGAGGCCAGCGCCCGCACCGCGTCCTCCGCGTCGGGAAACAGCCGCGCAAGCACCTCCTGCGGCACCCCGTCGATGCGCCGCGCCGCCCGCAGAAACCGCCCGATGGGCATGCGCCCGATCTCGTAGCCGCGCACCGTGCGCGCGGCGGGCAGGGACAGCTCGACGCTGGCAAGCATGGGGGATTTCGCGGCCGGGGTCGCGCGGGGTTTCGAGCGCCGGGACGCGCGCGCGCCTGCGCGGGGATGGGCGGCGCGGGGGGGATTCGTGGGATTGATGGGAGACATGGCCAATCGCTCCTTTGCTTTCTGGAATGGTTAGGGGGGAACGCCTCGCGGGGCGGGGGAGGATGCCGGGGCCGTCCGCCGCGTCATCCTCCCCGCCCGGCGCTTACGCGCCCGGCTTGGTTTCCGCGTCGGTGAGGAAGGCCGTGCAGGCCGCCTCGTTGCTGCGGTCGTCCGCCAGCTGCATGACCGCGTAGGGCTTGAGGCTGGGCAGCGCGGGCCGCTTGAACACGCCCGTGATGATGACCTCGCACACGGTCACGCTGTCCTGCTTGGTGGTGAAGTTGTCAAACCGGATGCCCGTGAGCTGGAACACGCGGTAGTTGAAGTAGTAGGGCAGATGATCGACGGTGTCCACCACGCAGCGCAGGGCGTACTCCTTGCCCGCGACGCTGAAATCGCCCTCCAGGGTGTTTGTCTCCTCGTCGTAGTCGCCCAGGCCCAGCGCCGCCATGCGCTCCAGCGGCACCTCGGCCACGCGGATCTCGACGTCCTCGCCGCTCACGTTTTTGATCTGCGCGTAGAGATCGTCGTCGTAGTACAGGTCGGTGGTGCTCTCCTTGGCCGTGCGGCTCATGCTGCCCGCGTAGGGCAGGGCCTCGCCCGCCGAGGCCGCATAGCTGGTCAGGCTGTTTTCCGTTACCGGGGCCAACGCCAGCCCCTTGAATCCGATGGCTGCTCTCCTCATGTGTTGCATCGCACGTTCGGCCGCCGTGAGCGGCCGCCCGCGCTTCCCCTCCTTCATTTCTTGGTATCCGCTCGCTTACGTCAAAGGGTCCCTGCCCTTTGACCGCTCGCTGTGGCATGGGCCGTCGGCGAGCCGGGGCGGGGTGTTCCTCTTATATATCCTAGGATATATTGCTGCCCTTGCATTTCCGCGAGGCGTTTTATATCCTAGGATATATCCCCGCCCCTGCTTCCCTCTGCGGCCTTGTATATCCTAGGATATATCGCCATCCTCGCTTCTCTGCAAAGCGTCGTATATCCTAGGCTATATCCCCTTCATTGTTTTTCCCCAAACACCGCGGCGCGGGGAGCGCTGCAACCGGCGACTGTCTCTCAATCAATGCTGTCCCGCCGTCCGCTCCCGCGCGCGCCGCGCGCCGGGTTTTGGGGGTTCGCCCCGCCTCAGCAGCAGGTTTTGTAGCGCATGGCCGCCTGCCGCCAGCCTTCGCCCGGCTCGTCCCAGCGGAAGGCCAGGTCGTAGCCCAGGGCGCGCATGGCGCCGTCCACGGCGGCCACGACGCGGCGCAGCTCGCCGCTAGTCAGGCCAAATTAGCTATTATAGCAGTTCTGAAGGATGGAAAAATTTCCACAGT
>UQEF01000154.1 GCA_900540045.1 uncultured Eubacteriales bacterium
TATGCGTTTAGGGGCTGCTTCCCAAAGAAAGCAGCCCCTTTGTCGGCGGTCTGAGGGCCGCGTCACGCGGCCCCGCCCGAAAGCACGGTTTATCCCCGGCTCTCGAAAGGCATTTGCACAGATCAGCCCTGCCTGCGCCGCCACTTGAGCAGCAGCGCCGAATTGAGAATCACGGCCACGGAGCCCGCATTGTGCACCAGCGCGCCGACCACCGGGTTGAGCGTTCCCGCCATGGCCAGAAAAATGGCCAGGAAATTCAGCCCCATCGAAAAGGTCAGGTTCATGCGGATGGTGGTCATCATCCGTCGGGACAGCGCCATCAGATGCGGCAGCTCCTTCACCTCATCGTCCACCAGCGCGATGTCCGCAGCCTCCACGGCGATGTCGCTGCCCACGCCGCCCATGGCGATGCCCACATCCGCTTTTTTCAGCGCCGGCGCGTCGTTGACGCCGTCGCCGATCATGCATACGTGCACGCCGTCTCGCTGCCATCGGCCGATTTCCTCCAGCTTATCCTCCGGCAGGCACCCGGCGCGCACCTCGCGGATGCCCAGCCTGGCCGCGATGGCGCCCGCCGCGCTTTCATGGTCGCCGGTCAGCAGCACGGGCCGCACGCCCGCCGCTTCCAGCGCCGCAATGGTAGCGGCGCTCTCCGCGCGCAGCGTGTCGGAAAGCGCGAGGTATCCGGCAAAGACGCCGTCCGCCGCCACATAGATCATCGTCGCTCCTTCCTCCAGAAGCCTTTGCCGCTCCGCGTCCGGGGAAACCGCCACGCCGTGGTCCGCCAGCAGCTGCGGATTGCCCGCCAGAACGCGCCGTCCGTCCACAACGGCGCTGACCCCGCGCCCCGGCAGCATTTCAAACGACTCAGCCGGAGCGATCTCACCGGAATTTTCCTCGCGGTATCCCGCCACCACGGCCTTGCCCAGCGGATGCTCGGACAGCTGCTCCGCTCCCGCCGTCAGCGCATAGAGTCCCATGCGGTCCAGGTCGGGGAGGGCGCTTGCCACCGCCACCACCCTGGGCGTTCCATAAGTGAGCGTGCCGGTCTTGTCAAAGGCGATCCTGCGCACGGCGGCCAGCCGCTCCAGCGCGTCGCCCTCCCGCACCAGAAAGCCGTGCCGGGTCGCGTTGCCGATGGCCGCCATGATGGCCGTGGGCGTGGCCAGCACCAGCGCGCAGGGGCAGAATACGACCAGAATCGTGACCGCGCGGATGATCTCGCCCGTAATCAGCCACGTGAGCGCCGCGGCGGTCAGGGCGACGACCACAATCCAGGTGGCCCAGCGGTCCGCCAGCCCCACGATGCGTGCCTTGCCCGCGTCGGCGGACTGCACCAGGCGGATCATGCGCTGGATGGAGCTGTCCTCCCCCACTTTGGTGGCCCGCATCTCAAAGGCGCCGTACTGGTTGACCGTGCCGCTGGACACTTCATCCCCCACCGTCTTGTCCACGGGCAGCGATTCGCCGGTCATCACCGCCTGATTGATGGAGGTCTGGCCGGAGGTGATCACGCCGTCGACGGGGATGCTCTCGCCCGGCAGCACGCGCAGCCGGGCGCCCACCCGGACCTGCCCGGCGGGCACAATGTTCTCACCGTCAGGAAGCAGCAGGCGGGCTGTCTGCGGAGTCAGGTGCACCAGCTTTTCGATGCCGGCCCTCGCGCGGGCCACGGTCACGTCCTCCAGCAGCGCGCCCAGCTGCATGATGAAGGCCACCTCCCCCGCGGCGAAGTCCTCCCCGATGAGCACCGCAGCGATCAGCGCAAGGGACACCAGCACGTCGGCCTTGATGTCAAAGGCCGTGATCAGGCCGATGAGCGCTTCCAGCACGATGGGTATGCCGCAGAGCAAGATGGCCACCCACGCCGCGTCGAACGGCAGGGGCAGAAGGTCAAAGATACTCACCACCAGCGCCACGCCGGAGATGGTCAGCAGCGTAATTTCCTTTTTGATGCCACCCCACTCCAGAAAAGCTTCCGTTTTTTGCACCAGCGTCCTCATAAGCGCCTCCCGCAATATACTTATAGGGGTATACCCATACTATAGCATCACGGAAAAAGCCTGTCAAGCGCAAGGGCTGCCGGTTTCCGTTCATATGAAGATAAAGAAGCGGGCGTTGCCGCCCGCTCCAGCTTGTCGAAAAAGCTCGCCTACGGCGATCTTTTCCGACAGAACGCGTTTCCCCTGCGCTTTCAGCGCGGCCGGGGA
>UQEF01000155.1 GCA_900540045.1 uncultured Eubacteriales bacterium
ATGCCGCAGCATTTTTCGTGAGCGTTGCGAGCGTCCGAAGGACGCAAGAAACGCGACTCTTTCCAAAACCAGGGGTTTTTCAACGGTCTGAGCCTTGCGCAGCAAGGTTTCCTTGCACGTTTCCCCGGCCGCGCCGCAGGCGCAGGGGAAACGTGTTTTGGCGGAAAAGGCCGCCGCTGGCGGACTTTTTCGACACGCTGAAACCGGAGGGGCGTTATCCCCCTCCGGTTTGAGATTCAGACGGCCATTCCGGGTCCCAACCGAAACGTCGTCTTCTTTGCGGGTTCCTCTACCTGACGGGGTTCCTGATCCGGAAGCGGGGCCGGCAGCGTTTCGGCGGGCCGGCCGTTTTCCCAGTCTGGGCATTCGCGCCCAAACGGACAGCCCGGGCAATGGAGCCGGCTCCGCTCCGGTCCGCACCACCGGCGGCAATGCGGGGCCGCCTGCCGCGGCCGCTCGCCTGCTCCGGGACGGCGCGGCATGCCCGCGCCCGGACCAGGCCTGAGTCCCTCGCCGCCGTGATGCCGCTTGCCATGCGGGTGTGCCGCACCGTGGTGGCCATGCCGCCGCGAAGGTTCCGGGGCTTCAAAGGCATCCGGCTTTTCATCAGGCGTAGCCGGGTCCTCTCGCCCGTCTGCCGCCTTGGGTGCCAGCGTCGCCCTGGGAGCCGCGGGTTCCGCTTCGGAAGCCGCCGGGTCCTCGCGCCCGTCGGTCGCTTTGGATGTTTCATTCCTTTCAGGAAGCTCCGTCTCCCCGGGTGTCTTTTCCTCCATCCTCGGCTCCTCTGCTGCCGCGGGACGGGACAAGTCCGTTTCCGCAAGGGCCGGCAGCAGGGCTCCGGTCAGCAGACACGCCACTATTGCAAGGGCGATTGCAATCTTTTTCATGAACAACCTCCTCACTTTTCGCGCAGGAACGCTCAGCGCTCCATCCAGCCCGCCAACCGGGCCGCCAGCGCCGGATAAGCGTATGTTTCCACCTCGTCCGGGCGTTTCGACTCAAGCAGCGGCTTTCCCTGCTTCCAGCGATACGCCAGATCCGTCATGTAGGCGTCCAGCGCCGACTCGTCCGCAGCTCCGGCGGCCTGCTCCACGCACAGGCCCATGCCGGTCTCCTCCAGCACCCGCTTGACGCCGCTGCCCGGCAGATCGCCCGACATGCAGCACACGATGGGTTTCTCCATCATCATATATTCAAACAGCTTGCCCGTGAGAATCCCACGTTGGGCGGCCATGTGCCACGAAGCCATCAGAAGCACATCCGCCCCCCGCTGCAGAGCGATGGATTCCTCGCGCGAGACCAGACCGTGGTCCTCCACCAGATCCCCCATGCCGCAGGCCGCGGCCTGACGCTGCATCAGGGCGCTTTCGCCGCCCGCATACACCAGCGCCACCTGGCTGCGCGCCAGCTGACCGCGCTTGATCAATGCGCCCAGCGCACGAAACATCGGGGTGAGGTCGCGGTCGCCTACGCCCTTGCGCCCCATGCTGAGCATGCCGCAGTAGACCACGCGCAGCCTGCCCGTGCGTGCGGGCGCAACCTCCGCCGGGGGCAGGTCCTCGCGGTCGAAGCCGTTGGACAAAACGCGCCCGGCATCCTCAAAGCCCATCATCTCCAGAAAGCCCTGCGACGCGGCGCACAGCACATCCGCCTCGCGCCTGAGCATACGCAGGTAGCGGGCCTTTTTCCCCTTCTGCCAGGCAAAGGCCGTGCCCACCTCGTCCCGGAAATCCGCGATCCAGCGGCGGGCCAGTCCGCGGCGCTTGGCCTCGCGGGCGATCTCATGCACGCTCCAGGGCGCGTAGGTGGAAAACACCACGTCGTACGTGCCGGTCAGTCCGTCCAGCGCGGCCACGGCGCGGCGGCGGAAGCTGCGGTCCGCCTGCCAGCGCAGCCAGCGGTAGGCCGCGTCCCTGGCGGCGTGGAGCGCTCCCCCGCGCGGGGAAGCCGCGGACGGCCGCGTTGCTGCGGCGCTGTATCTATCTATCTATCTATCTATCTATCTATCTATCTATCTATTCTGTCCCT